>NZ_JBJTER010000099.1:0-3359 GCF_046093005.1 Aestuariivirga sp. | reverse complement strand
TGCGGCGGAAGAGCGAATGGTTCCGGGTGGTGGCCATCGACCATGCCGGGTGCGCGATGCCGATGAACGCGCCGGCCTCGCGCGCGCGCCGCGCGATCGCCGCACCGGTCTCGCCCTCGAGGTTGCGCCTGAAGTCGAGCGGCAGTCCGGCGGCCACGATGTGCCAGAGCTCGCCCACCGCGGTCTCGGGCGCGTGCAGCTCGGCGCCGAGCAGCGTGGTGAAATTGTTGGAGCGGAAGCCGCGCGTATCGGCGATTGGGTAATCGAAATGATCGATGAAGTGCTCCGAGAGCTGCATGAAGTCATAGCCGGCGTTCTTGTAGGCCTCGACCACCGCGGCGGGTTCGAGCGCGCCATCCGAAAGGTTGGAATGAGTGTGCAGGTTGCCGCGCCAGAAACGTCCGGGGGCGGCAAAGGGTGCGAGCAGGGCCATGATGATCGATTTCCTTGAAGCTCAAATGCTCATCTGCATGCCGAGTTCGACGACCCGGTCCGGCGGGATGCGGAAGAACTCGATGGCGCGAGACGACTGGTTGGTCATCATGATGAACAGACGCTGCTGCCAGTAGGGGAGTGCCGAGCGCGCCGACATGCGGATCACGCGGCGGCCGAGGAAATAGGAGGCCTGGCGCGGGTCGATCTCAAGGCCGAAGGGCGCGCAGGCGCGCAAGGCCTTGGGCAAGTCCGGCTGCTCCATGTAGCCGAAGCGGGCTTCCACCAGCCAGGCGCCGAGCGGCAGCCGCTTCACTGACACCCGCTCTTCGGTTTCGATTCGCGGCTCGCTCGTCGTTTCCGCGGAGATGAACACCAGCCGGTCATGCAGCACGCGGTTGTGCTTGAGATTGTGCATGAGCGCGCTGGGCGCAAAGAGCGGGTCCGTCTGCAGGAACACGGCGGCCCCGGCCACCCGGGTCGGCTGGCGGCGCTCCAGGCTTTCGAGCAGCGGCACCAGTTCGACCGACTCTTTCTTCAGCTTGTCGGCCAGCGCCCGGCGCCCGCGCATCCAGGTGACCATGAGAAGAATGATGCTGGAGCCCAGCAGGACGGGCATGTAGCCGCCGTCGTCCAGCTTCAGTCCATTGGCGGTAAGGAAGGTTGCTTCGATGACGAAAATCAGCACCAGCGCCGGAATGACGATGAGGCGCGGCAGGTTGCGCGATGTCCAGAAGAAGATGATGGCCAGGACGGTGTCGACGATCATCGCGGTGTTGACCGCGATGCCATAGGCTGACGCCAGATTGCTGGAGGACTGGAACACGAGGACGAGGATGATGACGCCAACGAGAAGGAGCCAGTTGATCTGGCCGACATAGATCTGGCCCAGCTCCGTCTCGCTGGTGTGGGTGATGCCCATGCGCGGGAACAGCCCCAGCAGGATCGCCTGCTGCGCAATCGAAAACGCCCCGGTAATCACCGCCTGAGAGGCAATCACCGTGACGGCGGTGGCGAGCAGCACCAGCGGAATGACCAGCCAGCCCTCGACCATCAGAAAGAATGGGTTCGACACCGACTCGGGGTGAGAGATGATGAAGGCGCCCTGGCCGAGGTAGTTGAGGATCAGGCCGGGAAACACCACGCAGAGCCAGGCGATACGGATCGGCCTGGCGCCGAAATGGCCCATATCGGCATAGAGCGCCTCGCCACCGGTGACCGCCAGGAAGACGCCGCCGAACACCAGCAGCGCCAGGCCGGGACGTTCGATCAGCATCGACAGCCCATGCGCGGGATTGACGGCGCTGAGAATGCCAAGATCATCCCAGATGTGGAAAAGGCCCATGACACCAAGTGTTGCGAACCATACAAAGGTGACCGGCGCGAACAGCGAGGCAACGCCGGCGGTGCCTTTGTACTGGAACACAAACAGCGTGATTAGAATGCACAGGGTGAGCGGCACCACATAGGGAGCGAAGCCCTCATTCACGACCTTGAGCCCCTCCACCGCCGAAAGCACCGACATGGCGGGGGTGATCATCGCGTCGCCAAAGAAGAAAGCGGCGCCGATGATGCCGAGAAACAGCACGAAGCCGCCCTTGCGCTTGAGCAGTGTCTCGACCAGCACGACCAGAGACAGAATGCCGCCCTCGCCGCGGTTGTCGGCACGCATCAGGAACACGACGTATTTTAGGGTCACGATCAGGATCAGCGCCCAGATCAGCAGCGAGGCGACCCCGATGACCGCGGCGCGCAGATCGCCGCCGCTTTCCACGACCGGGTGCAGCGCCTCGCGCATCGCGTAAAGCGGGCTCGTGCCGATATCGCCAAACACCACGCCGACCGAGGCGAAGGCAAGCTTCAGCGTATTCTTGGAGGCGCCATGCGGCGCATCGGAAGGGGGGTGCATGGATTGGCGCCCGCGGCGCTGCTCCCTGTTAATCCACGGCGGCTATTCGGCCGTCACGACGGCGCGGCATTCAGCAGGAAGCGATGCCAGAGTCAAGGGCGGCGGGGGCTTGACAGGCTTGTCCGGCTTCTTGGCGGGGGGCGGCTGCTCGATCCGCTTCCACGGCGCGTTGCCAAGCCAGTAGGCGAGTTCCTCGCCGCAGCCGGTGCCGTCCTTGGGGCTGGGTTCAGGCTGGTTCTTGCACGCCTTGTCACCCGCCGGGCAGCGCATGCGGATGTGGAAGTGGTAGTTGTGCCCATAATAGGGCCGCACCTTGGCGAGCCACGATCGGTCACCCTTGGCCCATTTGCACAGCTCCGCCTTGATCGGCGGATGCACGAAAATCCGTGCCACGTCCGGATAGGAAGCGGCGCGCTTGATCAGCCTGGCATGAGCTTCCGTCCACACGTCCGGATCGATGCGCTTGCGGTCCTTCACCACCAGGGTGGGCTTCACGTTCTCAAGCTCCTGCTTGCTCAACTTGCGGTCAGGCATGGGCCTCAGCCAGATATCCACGTCAAGGCCGACCTGATGGCTGGCATGGCCGGATGGCATGGGTCCACCGCGCGGTTGCGAGATGTCGCCCACGAGCAAGCCGTTCCAGCCGTCCTGTTGTTTGGATTCAAGCGCCAGTTTCTCGATCAGCTCGACGAGTTGTGGCTGGCCCCAGTAACGGTTGCGTGACAGCCGGATCACCTGCCAGGCTGGCCCGTCGACCGGCAAGGCCACGCCACCCGCCATGCAGCCCCGCGCGTAGGAGCCGATCGAGCGGGCCCGCAGGCTCCTGGTCGGCGTATCCTGCGCGCTGAACACCTTCTTGGCGGGAAGCTTCATCAGCTGCTTGTCGCTCATGGCGGCCAGCGCCTGCGTGTCCTTGAGCGATTGCTCCTGCGCCACCACGAGCCCCGCCGGACCGGCGAGCAGGGCGATGACGAGCAGGGCCCGGCGAATCACGCCCGCCGTCATTTCTTGCGGAACC
>NZ_JBJTER010000098.1:0-32129 GCF_046093005.1 Aestuariivirga sp. | reverse complement strand
CGTGAAGGAAGGGGCGAAGCTCGTCGTCGATGGGCGCGGCCTGAAGCTCCAGGGTTACGAGAACGGCTACTTCATGGGCGGCTGCTTGTTCGACCAGGTGAAGCCGGACATGAAGATCTACAAGGAAGAGATTTTCGGGCCGGTGCTCTCGGTGGTGCGCGCCAAGAGCTATGACGAGGGCCTCGCCCTGGTGAACGACCATGAATATGGCAACGGCACCGCGATCTTCACCCGTGACGGCGACACGGCGCGCGATTTCGCCTCGCGCTGTCAGATCGGCATGGTGGGCATCAACGTGCCGATTCCGGTGCCGCTCGCCTATCACACTTTCGGTGGCTGGAAGCGCTCGGTATTCGGCGATCTCAACCAGCATGGGCCCGACTCGGTGAGGTTCTACACCAAGACCAAGACGGTGACGGCGCGCTGGCCATCGGGCATCAAGGAGGGTGCGCAGTTCTCGATTCCGACGATGCGCTGATGGCCGGGCCACCGCTGGACATCGGCTATCACACCCTGCCGCCCGGCTGCCTCGCCAATGTGGTCACCTGCCTTGAGATGACCGAACGGCCGCCGCCGCGGCCAGCACCCGCCGCGGACGGCCTGTCGCTCGCGCGCATGGGCGCCGCCGATACCGCGCGATACCGTGCGCTGTTCGGCCGCATCGGGCAGGACATCATGTGGTTCTCGCGCCTGATCATACCGGATCAAGCGTTGGCCGCCATCATCGGCGATCCAAAAGTGCACAGCCTCGCGCTGGTCCGGAACGGCGCGGACATCGGGCTTCTCGAAATCGATTTCCGCATTGCCGGTGAATGCGAATTGTCGTTCTTTGGGCTGGTGCCCGCTGCCGTCGGCTCCGGGCTCGGCCGCTTCCTGATGAACGAGGCCCTGGCGCGGGCCTGGAGCCAGCCGATCTCCCGCTTCTGGGTCCATACCTGCAGTTTCGATCATCCGGCTGCGCTGGGCTTCTACCAGCGCTCCGGCTTCCGGCCCTACCGGGTTATGGTGGAAGTCCACCAGGACCCGCGCCTCACCGGACACCTGCCCAGGCATGCCAGCCCGGCAGCCCCTTTGATTGAAGGCCATGCTGTTTGAGAACTGTCTGAAACACCATCTCCGGCTGCGCAGGCAAGGCAGATCATGCCGGGGCTTGTGCCAGCGAACTCTGTCAATCCGCGAAGGAGCGGCGGTGACGGCAGCCGGTAAAAAGTCTTCAGGCCCATGACGTCTCTTGTGAACATCGGAAGAAGCCGAAGGCCAGGCGCGCACCGCCGAGGCCGAAGGCTACCCGCAGCTGGCGCGCAGTTTCCGCCGGGCAGCGGAAGCCGATCGCGACAAGGGTCTGCTCAAGCCGGAGGATGGCGCCTGGAGGTGACTTTTCAATAACGGATTGATGAGGCGGTTCGTGCAACCACGCATTACCTTGGAAGAGCCACCGTTGAACATGCACAAGAATGCCCTGTTGAGACCGGCAGCCCGCTTTTCCCCATGCTCATGGCCGCAAACCGGTCTTTCTGCTGCCGCGCTGCTCAATCAGCTCGATTCCTGCCTCAGAAATCATCCTTCAATGTCAACTCAAACGGTTATCACGCTCTCCGAGAAAGCTCAGACCTTGGCGGCTTCCACGGCGTCGAAGTATTCGTCTAGATGCTCGAGGTTTTCGAAGCGCATCCAGCCTTCATCGGTCTCGGCTTCGACGGTTCCATCCGAGAGAATGCGCGCCGGGCGGCGGCGGATTATCCGCTCCTCAAGCACATAGAGCTGGCTTTCTTCGGCAGCCTCCTCGACGACGGTCTTGACCACGGCGGCCGCCTCGGGCTCCGCTGGCAGGGCCGCGGCGGTGACCTGAGCGGTTTCGGATTTCCTGGGCTCGAAGGCCTGTTCGATTTCCTGACGGGCCTTTTCCAGTACCTCGATGGTCTCGCGGGTCGGCTTCGACACTTCCTCGGTCACCGAAGCGGCGGCTACGGCCGCAGCCGGCTTGGCCGCGCGCGGATCGAACTCGGGAATGGCGGCGGGTGCCGCCGCCGTGGCCTCGACAACCCGCACGGACGACACCTCCGGGCGCCGCCGCAGCTCCTCAATCACGCTGCCGAGCCCCAGCGCCACTACCCCGCCCACAAGCAGAACGGCCGCCGTCTCGAGCGACAAACCGGCGACCGGCGCCAGCGCCGCCATCACGATCGCGCCCACCGCAACGCCAGCGGCAATCAGCAGGATACCGGCGATCCACATCAGTTTAGACATCACAGCCTCCCCCGGACGGCCGTCGCCGTCCTGCTTGATCTCTCCTCATTCAATCCTACCAATACCAGCCCCCGGCGGACACACAAACTAATGGTTTTCCATAACTATCCGGGGGGCCGGCCGGGCCAGCTGGCCACCGTCCAGCGCCGCCCAGACCTGGCGGGCCACATCGCGGTAGATGGCCGTGTGCAGGCTCTCGGGCTGGCTCGCCACCACCGGTTCGCCGGCATCGGAGCGCAGCCGCAGCTCCTTGTCGAGCGGTACCTCGCCCAGGCAGGGAACGCCGATGCGGGCGGCCTCCTCGCGGGCGCCGCCATGGCCGAAAATCTCATGCCGCTCGCCGCAGCGCGAACATACGAAATAGCTCATGTTTTCCAGAATGCCGATCACCGGCACATTCACCTTGCGGAACATGTTGATGCCCTTGCGGGCATCGATCAGCGCCAGGTCCTGCGGGGTGGAGACGATGACCGCACCCGACAGCGGCGTCTGCTGGGCAAGCGTCAGCTGCACGTCGCCGGTGCCCGGCGGCATGTCGATCACCATGACATCGGCCGGGCTCCAGGCGGTTTCGCGCAACAGCTGGGTCAGCGCCGACATCACCATGGGCCCGCGCCAGATCATCGGCGTGTCCTCCGGAACGAGAAAGCCGATCGACATCACCTCGACGCCGTGGCGGGACATGGGCTTCATCTTCTTGCCGGGCTCGCTCGAGGCCTCGGGCTTGCCGTTGAGGCCGAACAGCTTGGGGATCGACGGTCCATAGACGTCAGCATCCAGCACCGCCACCCTGAGCCCCAGGGAGTGCAGCGCCAGCGCGAGGTTGACCGCGGTCGTGGACTTGCCCACCCCGCCCTTGCCGGAAGCCACTGCGACGAGGTGCCGGATGCCGGGAATGCCGGAACCCCGCTGGCCAGCGGCGGGCTGGCCTTCGGACTTGGCCGGGGCGCGCTCGGCGGTGAGCGCCACCACCGCCTTGCTGACGCCGGGAATGCCCAGCACCGCCTTTTCCACCGCGCCCCGCAGCATTTCCATGGCCCGCATGTGCTGGGGCGAGGCGGTCAGCGCGAACATCACCGTGCCGCCTTCGATGGCGATATCGGACACCAGCCCGGCCGACACCACATTGCCACGCCCGTCAGGCGCGGCGATGCGCTTCAAAACGGCGAGGACGGCTTCCTGGGTGACGCTGGCCATGTTGCAAGAATTCCTTGTTTTGCCGCTATTTAGACTTTGAGATGCCGGGCTTCAAGCGGGCGTCTTCAGGGCCGCCCTCACCCGCCTCTGGAGTGCGGGCAGGGTTTCGGCGGCAAACCACGGGTTGCGGTTGAGCCAGCCGCTGTTGCGCCAGGAGGGATGCGGCAAGGCGATCACGGCGGGGCTGAGCGCGAGGCCGACGCGCCAGTTGCGCACCGCGGCATCAACCGAGCCCGGATAGGCAGCACCCAGATGCCAGCGCATGGCATGGCTTCCGAGGCAGATGACGAGTTCGATGCCAGTCATCCGCGCCATCAGCTTTTCGCGCCAGGCCGGGGCGCATTCGGGGCGCGGCGGCAGATCGCCGCCCGCCGCGTCGAGGCCGGGAAAGCACAGGCCCATCGGAACGATTGAAAAACAACGGCTATCATAGAATTGCGCCGCGCCGACTCCCAGCCAGGCGCGCAGCCGCTCTCCCGACGGGTCGGTGAACGGGCGGCCCGAAGCATGAACCCGCACACCCGGGGCCTGCCCGGCAATCAGAATTGGCGCCCGCCAGCCTTCCTGAAACACCGGGCGCGGCGGGTGCGGCAGCGGCGTCTTCAAGGGATGGTCAACACAGATGCGGCAAGCGCGGACCTGCCGCGCCAGCTGTTCCGCCTGCCGGTCAGACATTCTTGGTGGCCACACCCGCGGACTGGAAAGTCGCCATGCCATTGTGGATGTCAGCCGCCGCCTTGACGATGCCCGCCGCCATCGCCGCGCCGGAGCCCTCGCCCAGCCGCATGCCGAGGTCCAGAACCGGCGTGAGGCCCAGTTCGGCGAGCAGCCGCCGGTGCGCCGGTTCGGCCGAGACATGCCCCGCCAGGCAATGATCCAGCGCATCCGGCCGCAGCGCCTTCAGCACCGCCGCGGCGGCGGTTGCGACATAACCGTCGATGATCACCGGAATGCGTTGCAGCCGCGCGGCCAGCACCGCACCCGTCATCGCGGCGATCTCGCGCCCGCCGAGGCGGCGCAGCACCTCCAGCGGATCGCCGAGATGGGGACGATGATGTTCGACGGCGCGGCGCACCGCATCGGCCTTGCGTTCAAGCGCCGCGCCCGCGACGCCGGTACCGGGCCCCACCCAATCTTCGGCCTCACCGCCGAACAGAGCGAGCGACAGGGCGGCGGCAACCGTCGTGTTGCCGATCCCCATCTCGCCGATGCACAGGATGTCGCAGGCTTCGGTGGCCTCCATGCCATAGGCCATGGTGGCGGCGCATTCGGCCTCCTCCAGCGCCGCATCAGATGTGATGTCACGGGTCGGCTTCTCGAGCGCCAGTTCGAACACCTTGAGGCCCAAACCGAAGCTCTTGCAGATCTGGTTCACCGCGGCGCCGTCGTTCTGGAAATTGGCCACCATCTGGCGGGTCACCTCCGGCGGATAGGCGCTGACGCCCTGCGCCACCACGCCGTGATTTCCGGCAAAGACCGCGACGACGACGCGCTCCGCGCTGGGCGGGTGGCGGCCCTGCCAGGCGCACAGCCATTCGGCCAGGCTCTCCAGCCTTCCAAGCGCGCCGGGCGGCTTTGTCAGTTGCGCTTCGCGGGCCCGGCAGGCGGCGGCGGCCTCAAGGTCGGGTCCCGGAAACTCCGTCAGGAGGCTGCGGATGTCGTCGAAGGGCAATCCGGATACGGCATTTGTCATTTGGCGCAAAGGCTCCTATCAGTTCCGCTTATTCACCACGGGATTCGGGTCTACCACAAACCATGAGCGACGGGTTCGAGCCTCGCAGCGTACACCGGGGGCGGTTTCGGCCATTCGCCTCGTTCCTGGTCTCGCTGCGATTCCTGACCAGGCTGCCCGCCCCCTTCCTCAAGACCGTCGATCCGCCGCGGCTGAAGGACGCCATGGAGATGTTCCCCGTGGTGGGCTTGATCGTCGGCGCCATCACGGCGGGCGCGCTCATACTCGGCGATGTTTTGGGCCTGCCCGCGCTTTTCTGCGCGCTCCTGGCGCTGGGCGCCGGCCTGCTGGTGACCGGCGCCTTCCATGAGGACGGGCTCGCCGATGTCGCCGACGGCTTCGGCGGCGGCGCCACCCATGACGAGCGCCTGGCAATCATGCGCGATAGCCGCATCGGCGCATTCGGCACGCTGGCGCTGGTGATCGTCATTCCGGCCCGCGCCGCGCTGCTGGCGGCGCTGCTGGCGCTGCCGCCGGCCGCCATCGTGGCGCTGCTGGCGGGCGCCGCCGCCTTCTCCCGGGCGCTGATGGTGGATCTTCTGTCCACCACCCGTCCGGCGCGCACCTCTGGCCTCTCGGTGCTCGCCGGTCAGCCGAGCCGCCGCACCGGCTTTGCCGCCATCGCCATCGGCGGCCTGGCGGCCGGCCTCGCCGCATCGGTCTATTTGTCCTGGGAAGTGGCCATATTGTCCCTGGTCGCCGCGTTGCTCGCGCTTGGCACGCTGCGCTCGCTCGCCATGCGCAAGATCGGCAGTCAGACCGGAGATGTCTGCGGCGCCGGACAGGTTCTGTCCGAGACCGCGATGCTGGCGGTTTTCGCCGCCGCGATATCCTTCTCCTGATCCCGTTCCGGTGCTAGACGGCTTCTGACATGCGCTTGCTGCTGACCTTCACGCTCTGTCTCGGGCTCGCCGCTGGCGCGGCGTCACGGGCGCATGCCAGCATGGCTGAAATCAAGGCCGCGCCGGGCGGGCATTTCATCACCACGGCCGAGATCAATGACAGCCCGGTGCGCGTCATGGTCGATACCGGCGCAACCATCGTGGCGTTGAGTTTCGAAGATGCCGAGCAGGCGGGGCTTGACCCCCGCGATCTCGTCTATGACCTGCCGGTGTCGACCGCCAACGGCATGGTCAATGCCGCCCGTGTCACCATCCGGCGGGTGGTGGTCGACGGCGTGCGGGTGGATGACGTGCCGGGCATGGTGCTGCCGGAGGGGGCGCTGAACGGCACGCTTCTCGGCATGAGCTTCTTGTCCAGACTGCAGAGCTTCAAGGTGCAGGATGGCGTGCTCTACCTTCGCAACTAGAAAGAGAACTGGCCAGCCGCTATTGAGATTGTCATGAACGCGATGAATCAGCCCGCCATTGAAACGCCCTGCGTCAAGATCTGCGTGGTCGATCCGGAGACCGGCTTCTGCATCGGCTGCGGCCGCACGCGGAACGAGATCGGCGCCTGGCTGGGCATGAGCCCGGAAACCCGCCGCGCGGTGATGGCCGAACTGCCGGAGCGGGTCACCACCCTCACCCTGCGCAAGAGCCGGCGCGGCGGCCGCCAGGGCCGGCTCCGCGCGCTTGGCCAGGATTGAGCCTATTCGGCGGCGATCCGCGCGGCCACCTCGCCCATCGCCTTGTCGAGCACGTCGAGCCCCGCCCCGGGCTTGACTCCATCCTCTGAAAGAACGCGCCGCCACCAGCGCCCGCCCGGCACGCCGTGAAACAGGCCCAGCATGTGCCGGGTGATGGCATGGAGCGGCACGCCCGCCGCCAGCTCCCGCGCCACATAGGGTTTCATCCGCGCCACAATGTCGGCGCGGCTCAGCGCTTCCGCCGGCGAACCGTAGAAACGGCTGTCCATCTCGCTCAACAGCCAGGGCGTCTGATAGGCGGCGCGGCCCAACATCACGCCATCGACATGCTGAAGATGGGTCGCGGCCTCATCGAGGCTGACGATGCCGCCGTTGATGACGATCTCAAGCTCCGGACGGCGCTGTTTCAGGCGGTAGACGCGGCCATGGTTGAGCGGCGGAATCTCGCGGTTCTCACGTGGCGACAGTCCCTTCAGCCAGGCTTTGCGGGCATGCACGATGAACACCGTGACGCCAGCCTCGCTGACGACATCGACAAAGCGGGCGAAATCCTCTTCCTCGTCCTGCTCGTCGATGCCGATCCGGCATTTCACCGTCACCGGCAGGCCCACCGCCTGGCGCATGGCGCCGAGACAATCGCGCACCAGCGCAGGTTCGGCCATCAGGCAGGCGCCGAAGCGCCCGGTCTGCACCCGGTCGGACGGGCAGCCGACATTGAGGTTGATCTCGGCGTAGCCGAAATCCTCGCCCCATTTCGCGGCCTCCGCCAGAAGTGCCGGGTCACTGCCGCCGATCTGCAGCGCCACCGGCTGTTCGGCGGGATCGAAGCCGAGGAGCCGCTGGCGGTCGCCATGGCGGATCGCCTGCGCCGTCACCATCTCGGTATAGAGCAACGCATGGCGCGTCAGCTGACGGTGGAACAACCGGCAATGCCGGTCGGTCCAGTCCATCATGGGGGCAACGCAGAAACGGCGGCTGGGCACGGTCATGGCGCACCCTCTAACGTATCCGCAGCGGCGGCGCATCCCGCAAGTTGCAAGATCCGCCAGGGCCGCGTCGCATGGATATTGACTACAACTCAAAGATGAGTTTCACCTTGCTGTCACTATTTCTATCTGAAATCGATTTGCATCGAGATTTCTTTCATGATACGCCATGAACCAAAGGTTTGCAGAACCAAGTCGCCGGGCGGTTACGCAGGGCGCTGCTGTTGGGGAAGGTGTAATTTGGTTCAGGGGCTGGGTGGTCGGCGAAAGACGGTAGCGAGGGTCTCCAGGGCGGGACGCGGCGCGTTGCTGGCTTCGGCAGCGGCGGGGGTCCTATTCTTGTCCGCAGCCAGCCCGGCGCAGGCCCAGGGCTGCACGACGGGTCCGATTGTGACCTGCTCCGGAGCGCTGTCCGGTCCTCTTGGGTTTGTTCATCCGTCGACCTCGGCCTTGTTCGTGAACCAGGTGTCTGGCGACATCGTGTTGTTCAAGAACCCGGATCCACTTCTTCGGGGACAACCTGTCGTGAGTCTGGTGAGTAATAACATTGCCGCCGGGCCAATCATTGTTGACGTGAACTTGACCAAGGCCAATCCGCAGGATGGGTTCTATTCGCTCAAGGTCAACGAACCCACGGCCGACTCCGGTACGATCGGCATCAAGGCGTACAGCAGCGTGGGCGACGCGGTAACGGTCATCAGCAGAGCTAATATTCAGGCGCCTTCTTTGGCGATCGATGCCAGAACTATGGGGGATGGCGATGTGCTGGTGAACAGCACCGGGGATTTGGACAACACGACGGCCAACCCCATTGGTTCCATGTACCAAGGCACAATTACCGCCCGGAGCACCACGGGCGCGGTGTCGGTGACCAACAACGGGATGATTACTTCCAACTACATCGGCATTTATGCGACGAGTGAAGGTTCAAAGCTCGTCAGCATCAACAACACCGGAGACTTGACTGTTTTCAACAGGGGCATCGATGCCCGGAACTACGGCACGGGCAACGTCGAAATCACCAGCACGGGAAACATCAGAACGACCAACACGACGCCGGACGCCTTTCAGCTGCCCGGCCTTATCGGGAAGCTCTGGCGCTCGCATGGCATTACGGCGGTGAGCGTATCGGGAACGATCAACGTCACCGCGAGCGGCACTATCTACTCTACCGTGTGGGACGGCATTTACGCGGTTAATGATTCTGGCGCGGTGACAATCACCAACAACGCCAACGTAACCAAAGCGTCCAGCGCCATTCTCGTGAGAACGAACGCCACGAAGCAATCCGTGACCGGCGCGACGACGGTGACTAATAACGGCACGATCACCAACTCCTTTTTCGGCATCAACATTGTCAACAAGGGCTCCGGCGCGGTGACGGTTACGAATAACGCCACCATCAGCACGACCGGCTGGGGAATTTTTGCCCAGAGCCTCGGCGGCCCGGTGACCGTAACGGTCAATTCCGGCGGCACCATCACCGCCTTCA
The DNA here is from genome assembly GCF_046093005.1 of Aestuariivirga sp. Taxonomy (GTDB): domain Bacteria; phylum Pseudomonadota; class Alphaproteobacteria; order Rhizobiales; family Aestuariivirgaceae; genus Aestuariivirga. The sequence goes on along the minus strand of NZ_JBJTER010000098.1, from coordinate 22,887 downwards.
ACCCCCTGGGCAACACAGCGGACGGGGTGTTCGCCTCGGCGGCGGGCGACGTGAGGGTCGATGTTTTTAGCAACATCTCGGCCGCTAATGGAGCTGGCATAAATGCGCAAACATCCGGGTCCAGCCAGGCCGATGTTACGGTCATCGGCAACATCACAGCCGGCAGTCACGCCGTTTCTGCGACCGGCGGGTCCGGCAACGTCACGGTTAGCGCCACCGGTGTTATGAACGGCGGATTTGCCGGAATTAATGCAGCAGGCAATGGCGCCGTCAGCGTGACCTCGGCCGGCAGTGTAACTGGTGACCAACTCGGCATCTTCGCCCGGGGCGGCAGCAGCGTTTCGGTTGTGAACACGGCGAACATCGCCGCCACAACCACAATCGGTTTCTTTTACGGCGGCCACGGCATCCGTGCCGAAGCTACCTCTGGTTTCATCACCATCAATTCGCAGGGCTCTATAAGTTCGGCCATCGGGTACGGCATATACGCCAAGAGCAACGGCAATGGGGTGCAGATTACAAACACCGGGCTTATCAGCGGGGGAGGAGGCATAAGTGCCATTGCCGGTGGCACCGGTGCGATCAACATTCTTCAGACAGGCATTATCTCCGGTGATGCCGGCATTAGCGCTTATGGAAGAGACGGCAAAGTCGACGTCAGCTCCGTGGGGGACATCACTGCTCAGACGGGGGCCGGCGTAGCTGTCCGGAACAAAGCCAGTGACGGAGGCCAGGCGGGCGACGTCGAAGTTTCGTCAGGTTCGAACGTGACCGCTAAGCTGGCTGCTATTGCGGCTAGCAGCGAGAAATCGGATAACTCAACAGGCAAGTCCGGGAAGGTGACCGTAAACCTGACGGGTAACATCGAGTCGACCAGTCAAGACGCGATCAACGCTAAAGGCGGCCTAAAAGGCGTCTCGGTAACGACCGCTGGCGTCATCAAGGGTTTTGCAGACGGTATCGACGTCCTGGCTTTATATGGCGGAAAGGCGATGATTAGCGCCACTGGCGGAAGCGTTACGGCCAGCAAGTATGACGGCATCCGCGGTGTGGGCGGAGAGGTCTCGATCACCAGCGCCGCGAACGTCACCACCAACGGCGCATACCAGAGTCTCCGGGCGGCCATCTTCGCCTCAAGCGATTTAGCCGGCGGACTGGTTGTCGTCAATTCTTCCGGCAACGTGACCGCGACCAACAATCGCGGAATCTTCGCCCGGTCGAGGGATACTGGAGCTGGCGGTGTGGTATCCGTCGTCAGCAACGGTGTCGTGCAAGCCAGCCGGCAAGGTATTTTTGCCTATACAAGCAGCAGCTCCGGCACGGTGAGCGTGAGCACCATGACAGGCAGCGTGACCTCGATGAACAGCTCCGCCATCAGAGCCTATAGCAAAGGCGCGACCAGTGGAACGGGCAATGTCACGGTCACCAACAGGGTGAACCTCGTCGCCGGTATCGGCAGCGATACCTCTGCCGCTGTTATTGATGCGTCCTCCACAACTGGCTCAGGCGAGGTGAAGGTCGACAGCATTGGCAATATCACGGGGGGCTCCGGTACCGTCAACAGTTCGGCGCGGGGGATCCAGATCACATCGGGCGGCCTGGCAACATTGACGAGTGTTGGCACGATATCCAGCGACGGGACGAGCGTGGCGATTGATGGCGGCAGCAACGTATCTGCTACCCTTACTGGCAGCGTGACCGCGCTTCGCGAAATAGCCATCAGCGTCATTTCTCAAAACGGGTCGGCTCTGGTCACGGGCTCGGCAACCGTAACTAGCACCCTTTCCAATGGCGTGTATGTGAGGGCGTCTGGCGCGGCCACATTCAACATGACCGGCGATGTTACAGCCGCCAATGACGGTGTCGAAGTGCGGAGCGGCAGCGGCACAGCAACCGTGACGCCTGGCGGCACCATCACGGCGTCGGGAGTTAGCAGTAACAAGGGCATCGCAATCCGGGCCCGCAGTTCCGGAAGCGGCACGGTTAGCGTGACCTCGGCCAACACCCTCAACGCGAAGCTGTTTGGAATTATTACGGACGCTCAAAACGGCACGACAGACATCTCAGTAACTGGCCAGATCAGAGGCCAGACCGGTGGGTCATCTCTTGTTTCCTACGGAATCCAAGCCAACGTAACTGGCAGCGGCGTCGTCAATCTGACAACCAGCAGCGACATCAGTGCAACGAACCGCCCTATCTATGCCTCGATTTCGTCCGGCGCCGCGAATATCACGACAAACGGAAAGGTTACTTCCGTTTTCGATACCTCCGGAACCACCGATCACGCCATTGGCGTCCGTTCGTCGAATGGGGGATCAATCACCATCACTGCCTCCGGAGACGTCACGTCAGCCGACGGCATGGGCATCTACGCCAAGGTAAAGCAAGGGTCGGGAGCGGTCACCATTACCGCCAACGCCCAGGTAACCGGCACCACCCGTGGCGTGTACGGTTATGTCAGGAATGGCAACCTGGCGGTGACTACCCATCAGGCGGTCACCGCAACGGCTGCAACTTCACAGGGCATTTATGGCTACGCTGAGGGGACGGGCAACGTCACTATTACAGCCCTTGGCGCCATCAACGCCAACAGCATCGGTATCCGGGCCGTATCCAATACTGGCAACATAATTGTTTCCACCAATGGCGGGTTCAAGGGTGCGCTGGGCGGGACGACCAAAGTTTCACAGGGCATCTTTGCCCGGTCGTGGAGCGGCGGTACCGTCACGGTGAACGTCAGCGGAAGCCTGGACACTGTGCAGGAGGCTGTCTTCGCGCGGGGGTGGAGTGCGACCGGCACTGTCTCGGTGGACATGCAGGGTGATGCCGTTTCGGCCAGCAACTCCGCGATTGTTGTGGAGGGCAACGCCAACCTCAGCGTTAAGGTGGCCGGGCTTACGACGGGCGCGAGTAAGTTCGCTGGCGTCGAGTTTGGCGATGGCGGCACCACGAATGTCGGCGGCGTGAACAACACCCTGCAGATCATGGGCACGGCGCATGTCAGAAATGCGGGCAACACTGCAACCGTTCTCAACCAGCTTGCCATCTGGGGCCGTCAGGGCAACGACGCCGTAACAAATTTTGGCCTGGTGACCGGCAGTGTCAATCTTGGCACTGGTACCGACAGTTTCTTGAATGAGACGAGTGGAACCTTCCTGACCGGCGATACAGTGAACCTCGGCGCCGGCGAGGTCCTCACGAATAAGGGTAACCTGAATGTAGGTGGAACAAGCCATCTCTTCACAACCAACCTGACCGGCGATGTTAATCAAAGTAGCGGCGTCTTCCTGGTTGATTTCAAGCCGGATGATGCCGCATCGAATCGCGCGTCAGATGTTCTCGTCCTGTCCGGAAGCGCTAATCTTTCGGGAATGGTGAGGGCCAGCCAGTGGACTGCTACGCAGGTCAACGTCGAACAGGACTTCGTTATCCTGCAAAGCACTGGCGGCACTGTTACCATTGGCAGCCTTGGGCTTCAACTCGACAACAGTAACGTGGCGCCCAACATCACGGCGTCTCTTGTTGTGGTCGATACCAACAAGCTCGTACTCAGATTTACGATGAACAGTCCGCCGCCGCCGCCGCCAGTGGGCCGTTACTGGGATGGTGGAGTCGGCACTACACCGAATATCGGCACGGTCGATGGCGGTCAGGGCGTCTGGAATTCTAGCAATTTGAACTGGACGGTTGAGAACGGTTCGTCAAACAACGCGTGGCCTCAGTCCATGACCGCCATTTTTGCCGGCGAGCTCGGCGGAGGGGCGGTGACAGTCGAGGGAACGCAACTGTTCGGCGGCTTGGATTTCAGGAAGGATGGTTACGTGCTGGGGGGTGACGGTACCCTCATGATGCTCCCCGAAAGCTCGACGCCAACCAGTACGTCAATGTCGGTTGACGGCGGAATGACGGCAACCATCAATACGTTCATCACGGACGGCGCCAACAGCTACGGCATTGTCAAGAATGGCGCTGGACAGCTGATTCTCACCGGCAACAACGACTTTAACGGCGGTGTGCTGCTCAACCTGGGCACGCTCGGGGTTGGCAGCAACAACGCTCTGGGCACCGGCGCGCTGACCATGGAGAATAGCACTACGCTGCTGGCGGCGGCCGACAACCTGACCGTCGGCAATCTTATCGACGTCAATGACGCGGCGTTCCTCAACACCCAGACATTCACTATGACCCTGACCGGGCTGCTGGGTGATGGCGCTGGCACCCTGAACAAAACCGGGGCCGGCAAGCTTACTCTTGACACCACGACCAGCCTCGCCGGCCTCGACGTGCAGGGCGGCACGCTCGAGAATAAAGGCAGCGCTTGGGTGTCCAGCGCCATGGCCATGTCTGGTGCCAACACCAAGTTCCTGAACGCCGCCGGGGCCTGGCTCGCGGTAAACAGCGGCGCGGGCTCCCTGACGGGCGCCGCGGGCGCACAGAGCATCGACAACGCGGGCATCATGAACACTTCCGTGAACCTCGGCGCGGACGGCGATAGCTATATTCTGCGGGCCAGCGGCTCCCAATGGGGTGCGGTGGCCGGAGAAACCGGCGCCGACTTCCTCCAAATTGAAACTGACAGCGGGGCACAGCGGAATATCGCCGCGGCCGCCTTCACCGGCTTCGAGACGATTGAGTTGAACCTCGAATCGGGTTCGACCGGCAAGTTCCTGCTTGGTGCGGCCAGTAATCCGGCTGTTGAGTCAACCCTGGACACCGGCGGCGGAACTGGTTCGTCACTCACCCTGAACCGTGGTGAGTTGAGCTTGCTGGCAGACAACTCTAGTGTGCGCGCGCTGGAAGTGAACATCTCGCATGATGCGCTGCTCTCCGGCATCGGCAAGATCTTCAATGGACCGGACGGGCTAACAGCCAATGCCGGAACCATCTCGCCCGGAGACTTTTCCATATTTAACGACGTTTCCGGCAGCGCTTCGATTGGAGAAATCAACCTTGAGGGCAATCTCTCTCAGGCTGCCAACGGCACCTTCCATGTCGACTTCAAGCCCTCTGCGTCGCCGGGCAACCGCGCCAACGATGCGCTGGTCCTGACAGGTAATGCCGTTCTCTCGGGCACGGTGGTCGCACAGCAATGGTCCGGTACTGTCGTTAACGCCGTACAATCGTTTGTCATTCTTGAAAGCACGGATGGCATTGTGACAAACAACGGGCTGACGCTGGAACTTGTCGATAGCGCGATCGCTCCAGGCTTCACCTATGCCTTGAACGTCGTCGACACCGACAAGCTGGTGCTGAGCTTCACCATGTCAGAAGAACCAAGTAAAGAGGTCAAGCGGACGGACCCCCCGATCGCTTTGGTGAAGGGCACGGCGAACAGCGTGCAGAGCTTCACCGAGGATCTGATCGGCTGCCCGCAGCGCGAGGGCGTCTATGCCTATATCGAGGAAGACCAGTGCGTGTGGGCCAACATCGGAAGCGGGCTCTCGGGCTGGAACCCGTCCGGCAAGAAGGGTGATGTTGATCAAACGACTTGGTGGCTGGCCGGCGGCGGCCAGGCCGCAGTCACTGAAAACATCCGGCTGGGCATGGCGGGGCGCTATGAGAACATCAGCCAGAACGTCGGTGGCAACGCGCACACGGACGGTGTGATTGGGCATTGGGGCGCGATGGCTGCCTATAACGGCGGCCCGCTGGTGCTGGCGTCGGGCCTGTCGGTGGGCAAGGGTTGGATGGACACCCGCCGCGAGATTTCCGTTGGTGGTTTCCAAGCCAAGTCCGAGGCGGATACCAGCGTCAGCTATGTGAGTGGCAAGATCAGGGGCGGCTATCTGTTCGACTTCGATGCGTGGTATCTGAAGCCGCTGGTTGACCTTGATGCCACCAGGCTGTGGTACGGTGGCGGAACGGAATCGATGGATAACGGAATGTCGATGTCGATCGGGTCCGACACGGAAAACCTGTTCTCCGTGTCGCCGCGGATGGAGGTCGGTGGGCAGTGGGAGACGGAGGAGGGCATGATCTTCCGGCCAATGCTGCAGCTAGGCGCCACCATCTACAGCGACTCGCAGTTCAGCCTTTCGTCGCAGTTCGTGGACACCCCAGAGGACGCCGAAGTCGTCATCACCAAGACCGAACGGGACCAGGTGACCTTCGACGTCTCGGCGGCGGTGGACGTGTTCAACGCCGAAGGCAACTCGCTGCGTATTTACTATGACGGCAGCTTCGGCGAGACCAGCTACAGCCACGCTGGCGGCCTGCGTCTGCGCATCGGTTTCTAGTCGGTCCTGCCGGCGAGCGGAGCCCCGCCTTTGAGGAGACAGAAACTCCGGATCAAGGGGTGGACGCGGCGTTTCATGCCCCTGCCGGGGCGAGGCCTGTGTCTTCCATCCAGTGGGAGATAGCAGCGGCGGTTTCCGCCGGATACTCGAGCGAGGGGAAATGCCCGCAATCGCCGAGTTCGACATAGCGGCCCCCGGCTATCGCGGCGGCCATCTTCCGGCCGTCGGCGGCAGGCGAGAACCTGTCATGGACGCCCCATAGCATTAGGGCCGGGCAGGCAATTTCCCCAAGTCTTGGCCTGAGATCCTGGCGCTGGGCCAGGGCATCGGATTGGCGGGTCATCACGCCTGGGCCAATCTTCTCGCACATGGCGATGAAGGCATGGCGCGCGGCGGGGCCGTTCGGCCCATCGGGATGGGCGATCATCTCCCCCATTTCAGCCACCACCTGCTTGGCCTCGCCGGCCCGCAGCCGTTCTGAGCGGCGCCATGCGGCGCGCCGATCGGCGGCTGGCCCGGGGCTCGCCCCGATCACCACCAGCCCATTGACGCGCTCCGGCGCGGCGAGCGCCGTTTCCAGCGCCACCCGGCCGCCGAACGATGTTCCGAGAATGACGAAACGCGAAGGCGCCTGGGCCAGCACCTGCGCCACGCACTGGCCAAAGGTCTCGCCCTCGGCAATGATAACCGAGGTCAACACATTTGCCGGCAGCAACGGCGCGATGCCGGCATAGAGGCCGTCATCGCAGCCGAAGGCGGGGATCATCACAAGATGTGTCATGCTCCCCTCCTTGCCCTTGTCAGTTGGCAATTACTCGCCTTGCGGCGCGTCCTCACCCGCAGAAGCCTCACCGGCGCCCTGCTTCTTGGACAGGTCCTCGCCGGTCGCCTGGTCAACCTGCTTCATCGACAGGCGCACCTTGCCGCGGTTGTCGAAGCCCAGGAGCTTCACCTTCACCATGTCGCCCTCGTTGACCACGTCGGTCACCTTGGCCACCCGCTTGGGCGCCAGTTCCGAGACATGGACCAGACCATCGCGCGAGCCAAAGAAGTTCACGAAAGCCCCGAAGTCGACGACCTTCACGACCTTGCCGTCATAGATCTCGCCCAGCTCGGGCTCCGACACGATCGACTTGATCCACTTCACGGCGGCGGCGATCGAGGTGCCGGAGGAGGAGGCGACTTTCACCGTGCCGTCGTCCTGGATGTCGATCTTGGCGCCGGTCTTCTCGACGATTTCGCGGATCACCTTGCCGCCGGTGCCGATCACTTCGCGGATCTTGTCGGTCGGGATCTTCATGGTCTCGATCCTCGGCGCGTGCTCGCCCAGCGAGGCGCGCGCACCCGTCAGCGCTTCCGCCATCCTGCCGAGGATGTGCAGGCGGCCGTCACGCGCCTGCCACAGCGCCACGCGCATGATTTCCTCGGTGATGCCGGTGATCTTGATGTCCATCTGCAGCGAGGTGATACCCTCGTCGGTTCCAGCCACCTTGAAGTCCATGTCGCCCAGATGATCCTCGTCGCCCAGGATGTCGGAGAGCACCGCATAGCGCTCGCCTTCCTTGATGAGGCCCATGGCGATGCCGGCGCAGGGCGCCTTGAGCGGCACGCCCGCGTCCATCAGCGACAGCGAGGAGCCGCACACCGTGGCCATCGAGGACGACCCGTTCGACTCGGTGATCTCGGAGACCACGCGGATCGTGTAAGGGAACTGGTCCTGAGCGGGCAGCAGCGGGTGAATGGCCCGCCAGGCCAGCTTGCCATGGCCGATCTCGCGGCGTCCGGTGGCGCCCATGCGGCCCGTCTCGCCCACCGAGAAGGGCGGGAAGTTGTAGTGGAGCATGAAGGTGCCCTTGGTGGTGCCGTCGAGCGAGTCGATGTACTGCTCGTCCTCGCCGGTGCCGAGCGTGGTGACCACCAGCGCCTGGGTCTCGCCGCGGGTGAACAGCGCCGAGCCATGGGTGCGCGGCAGCACGCTGGCTTCCGCGATGATCGGGCGCACCGTCTTGGTGTCGCGGCCGTCGATGCGCAGCCCGGTGTCGAGAATGCTGTTGCGCACCACATCCTTCTCGAGGTGCTTGAACACCTCGGAGATCTTGTTGGCGGGCGGAGCATTCGGCTTGTCCTCGCCGGTCAAGGCGGCCATCACCTTGTCCTTGGCCCTGGCCACGGCCTCGTGGCGCTCTTCCTTCTTGGGGATTGCATAGGCGGCGCGCACATCGGCCTCGGCGATGGCCTTGACCTGGTTGTAAAGCGCCTCGTCGTCGGGCGGGGTGAAGTCACGCGGGCTGCGGGCGGAACGCTCCGCAAGCCGGATGATCGCCTCGAGCACCGGCTGGAAGCCGCGGTGTCCGAACATGACCGCGCCCAGCATCACGTCTTCGGAAAGCTCATTGGCTTCCGATTCGACCATCAGCACCGCGTCCTGGGTGCCGGCGACCACGAGATCGAGCGCCGAAAGCTTCTGCTGTTCGATCGTCGGGTTCAGCACATATTCGCCGTTGATGTAGCCCACCCGCGCCGCGCCGACCGGGCCCATGAAGGGGATGCCGGAGAGCGTGAGCGCCGCGGATGAGGCGACCATGGCCAGGATGTCGGTGTCGTTCTCGAGGTCATAGGAGAGGACGGTGGCGATCACCTGCGTCTCGTTGCGGAAGCCCTCGACGAACAGCGGCCGGATCGGCCGGTCGATCAAGCGCGAGATCAGCGTCTCGCGTTCGGTGGGGCGGCCTTCGCGCTTGAAATAGCCGCCCGGGATCTTGCCGGCGGCATAGGTCTTTTCCTGGTAGTTGACGGTCAGCGGGAAAAAGTCGATCCCCGGCTTGGCTGACCGCTCGGCCACCGCGGTGGCCAGCACCGTGGTTTCGCCCAGCGAGGCGAATACCGCGCCATCGGCCTGGCGCGCCACGCGGCCGGTTTCGAGGCGCAGCGTCTGCCCGCCCCACTGGATTTCTTCGACGTCGATATTGAACATTTCGATTTTCCTTTTGCCCTTCGCCGCCGCTTGAAAACGCGTTCACCACCACTCTGGACGGCATCCCTTATGGGCGTGTTGCCCGTCCGGCCCCATTGCCGGACGCGCTCTGCCAGGGACGCGGGCGGCGTATCGGTGATCCGCCCGCTCGTACTTCCTGCCCGGACCCGCCTTAGCGGCGGATCTCGAGGCGTTTGATGAGCGCCTGATAGCGCTGGTCGTCCACCCGCTTCAGGTAATCCAGAAGCGAGCGGCGCTTGCTGACCATGGTCAGAAGCCCACGGCGGGAATGATTGTCCTTCTTGTGGGTCTTGAAGTGGTCGGTCAGGTGATTGATGCGTTCCGTCAGGATCGCTACCTGAACTTCGGGCGAACCGGTGTCGCCGGGCTTCGTGGCATATTCCTTCACGAGAGCGGATTTCCGCTCGGCAGTCATGGTCATTCGGCCATCTCCAAATGGTTACAGGTTGAACAAACGCTTCGGCTTGAGCGCCCCTTCGCCGATTGTGGCGATGCCGACGGGGTGTCCCCCGCACGTCACCAGAACCGCATCTTCCGCGATGGGAGCGTTCGCGCCTCTGAGGAGGACGGCTTGCCCTAACCTCAGGCGCCGGGCCTGATCCGCGTCGATGGCCAGTGCCGGGATGCCGTCCAGCACGGTCTCGATCGGGAGCAAAACCCCAGTCATGGCGTTTCCGCCGGGGGCCTTATGGCTGAGTTCCCCAAGCTTTTCCAGCGAAATCATCTGGGCTTCCCCGGCTCGCCCCACCGCCACCCGGCGCAGCGCGGAGACGTGGCCGAAACTGCCCAGCGCCCGGCCCAGGTCGCGGGCCAGGGAGCGGATGTAGGTGCCCTTGCCGCAGGCCACTTCGAAGCTGGCGTGATCGGCGTCCGGGGCCTCCAGCAGCCGCAGCGCCTCGATTTGCACAAGACGGGCGGCAAGCTCCACCGCTTCTCCCGCCCGCGCCAGGTCATAGGCCCGGGCGCCGGCGACCTTGATCGCCGAAAAGGCCGGCGGCGCCTGCATGATCTCGCCCCGGAACCGGGGCAGAATGGCGGCGATCTCATCCGGCGTGGGGCGGACGGCCGAAGTGGCGGTCACCTCGCCTTCGAGGTCATCGGTTGAGCGTTCTTCCCCCCAGCGCACGGTGAAACGGTAGACCTTGCGGCCATCCATGGCGAAGGGCACGGTCTTGGTCGCCTCGCCAAGGGCGATCGGCAAGAGGCCGGTGGCCAGCGGATCGAGGGTGCCGCCATGGCCCGCCTTCCCGGCGTTGAACAGGTGGCGCACCCTGGCCAGCGCCTGGGTGGAGGTCATGCCATAGGGCTTGTCGAGCATGACCCAGCCGTGGACAGGGTCTCTGGGTTGTCTGGCCATGTCGTCTCCTAGCCGGTCTCGGCAGGAACAGGAACTGCCATCCCTTGTTGACCCGGCGAAAGCCATCTATGGGAACGTTTTCATCCCAGCCGGAGAACCCAGACCAAATGCCAACCGTGTATGTCGGAATGACCATCGACATCCTGCATCATGGCCATATGAACGTAATCGAACACGCCCGGAGCCATGGCGAGGTGACGGTGGGCCTCCTCACCGACGCGGCGGTGGCCGATTACAAGCGGCTTCCCTACCTCAGCTACGAGCAGCGCAAGCGCATCCTCGAAAACATCCGGGGCGTGGCACGGGTGGTGCCGCAGAATGAATGGGACTATGCGCCCAATATCCGAGCCTACCGGCCGGACGTCATGGTCCATGGCGATGACTGGCTGACGGGCCCGCTCGCGCCCTACCGCGCCAGGGCGCTGGAGGCGCTCAACGAATATGGCGGCAAGTTGATCGAGATTCCTTACACCAAAGGCATCTCCTCGAGCGCCATGGCGGAGGCGCTGGTGGCTGTGGGGACGACACCGGAGGTCCGGAAATCCACCCTGGCGCGGCTATTGCGCGCCAAGCCCATTACCCGTTTCCTCGAGGCGCACAGCCCAATCTCGGCGCTCGTCGCCGAGCATGCGCGCGCCGAGGAAGGCGCCAAGATCAGGCAGTTCGACGGCTTCTGGTCAAGCTCGCTCACCGATTCGACCCACATGGGCAAGCCCGACATCGAGGCCCTCGATATCTCCAGCAGGCTCGCCAACATCAACAACATCTTCGAGGTGACGACCAAGCCGCTGATCATTGACCTCGATACCGGCGGCAAGCCCGAGCATTTCGAACTCAACATCCGCAGCATCGAGCGGCTGGGAATCTCGGCTGTGATCATCGAGGACAAGACTGGCCTCAAGAAGAACTCGTTGCTTGGCAATGAGGTCGCGCAATCCCAGGAGGATGCAGATGCCTTTTGCCAGAAGATCCGCGCCGGCCGGGCCAGCCGCATCAGCCCGGATTTCATGGTCATTGCGCGGATCGAGAGTCTCATTCTCGACAAGGGCATGGATGACGCCCTGCACCGCGCCAGGGCCTATGCCGAGGCCGGGGCCGACGGCATCATGATCCACAGCCGCCAGAAGCAGCCGGACGAGGTCTTCGCTTTTGCCCGCCAGTTCAGGGCCGGTTTCCCCCATCTGCCGCTGGTCTGCGTACCGACGAGCTACAACCAGGTGACCGAAGACGAACTGGCCGCCCATGGCTTCAACATCGTGATCTACGCCAACCACATGATGCGCGCCGCCTATCCCGCCATGAAGCGGGCCGCGCATGAGATTCTCCGCCATGGCCGCTCGTCCGAGATCGACAAGCAGCTGATCAGCATCAACGAGATTCTCGAGCTCATTCCCGGAACCAGGTGATGATCGACTGCAACCATTTTGTCCGCGGGCTGGAACAGGCCGGAATAGGCTTGGTCACAGGGGTGCCGGACTCGCTGCTTCGCAACATCTGCGCTTGCATCACTGGCACGCTGCCGCCGGAGCGGCACATCATCGCCACCAATGAGGGTGCTGCCGTGGCCATGGCCACCGGGCATTACCTCGCCACCGGGCGGCCGAGTCTGGTCTATATGCAGAATTCTGGGCTTGGCAATGCCGTGAACCCGCTGGTGTCCCTGGCCGACCCCCTCGTCTATGGCATTCCGATGGTGTTGATGATCGGCTGGCGCGGCGAAGTGCTGAGCACCGGCACGCAGGCCAAGGATGAGCCGCAGCACCGAAAGCAAGGCTTGGTCACTCTGGCGCAGCTCGACACGCTGGGCATTCCCCATGCGGTGGCCGACGCGTCGACTCCCGATATCGCCGGCGTGCTGGCGGGCCTCACCGCAGACGCCCTGGCCCGGCCGGGCCCGGTGGCGCTGGTGATGCGCAAGGACAGCTTCGCGCCCTATGCCGGAAAGCCTGCGTCAGCAGACCATCCCTGGCCCTCGCGCGAGGACGCGCTTCGCACGCTGCTCGGCGCGCTGCCGCCCGCCAGCCTGATCGTCGCCACTACCGGCTACGCCTCGCGCGAGCTGTTCGAATTGCGCCGCCAGCTTGGCCAGCCGCATGAGCGCGATTTTCTCTGCGTGGGCGGCATGGGCCATGCGAGCCAGATCGCCGCCGGCATCGCGCTGGCAAAGCCGGAGAGCCTGGTCGTGTGCGTCGATGGCGACGGCGCGATGCTGATGCATATGGGCGCGCTGGCGATCAGCGCCGGCTGCAGCAATCTCATCCACATCGTCATCAACAATGGCAGTCATGAATCGGTAGGCGGGCAGCCCACGAAGGCGGCGGACCTCAATCTCGCCAAGCTTGCGCGGAGCCTCGGCTACGGTTTCGCGCATCGTGCCGAAAGCCTCGAAGCGCTCAATGCGCTCACGCAACGCGCACTCACTTGCGGCACGAGCGCCTTCGTCGAAGTGATGTGCCGCACCGGGGCGCGCGGCAATCTCGGACGGCCGGACCGCTATCCCGCCGAAGCCAAAGCGGATTTCATAGCCGCCATCGCGAAAGGCTGAAATCTCTGGGAGTTGCTACAGGAAACTGTAGGGATCGACGTCGATCTGCAGGGCAAGCGAGCCTTTGGGCTTCACCGGGCCCAGCCACAGCCTGAGGAAGGCCTGCAGATTGGCCTCGCGCCGGGCCTTGACCAGAAAGCGCCAGCGGTGGCGGCCGCGCACCATGGCAATCGGCGCCGCCGCCGGCCCCAACACCGTGATGCCGTCGGCGAGCGGGGCGGCGAGGCCCAGATGGCGGGCGAAACGCTCAACTTCCGGGCCTTCGGCGCCCGACACGATGACTGCCGCCAGCCGTCCGTAGGGCGGCAGGCCGGCATTCTCGCGGATCGCCTTTTCCTGGTTGAGGTAGGACTCGCGGTCGCCGCTCTTCAGCGCCCGCATCAGGGGATGATCCGGCAGATAGGTCTGGACCAGCGCCCGGCCCGGCTTCTGGCCGCGGCCCGCCCGCCCGGCGACCTGCGCCAGCATCGCCCAGGTGCGCTCAGCACCGCGCGGATCGGCCGATTCCAGCGCCAGATCGGCATCCACCACGCCGACCAGCGTGAGGTGCGGAAAATGATGGCCCTTGGCCACCAGCTGGGTGCCGATCACCAGATTGGTCTCGCCTTCCTCCACGCCGCGGATCGCGTCGCGCAGCAGGCTGCCGCGGGCGAGATCGCTCGACAGGATGGCGAGCCGCGCATCCGGAAACCGCTCCATCGCCTCCTCGGCCAGCCGCTCGACGCCGGGGCCCACCGGCACCAGCCTGCCCTCGGTGTGGCAGGCCGGGCACGCGCGCGGCATCGCTTCGAGATGGCCGCAGTGATGGCACATGAGCTGGCGGCGGAACCGGTGCTCAACCAGCGCGGCCGCGCATTGCGGGCATTCGAGGCGGTGGCCGCAGGCCCGGCACAGGGTGAGGGGCGCATAGCCGCGGCGGTTCAGGAACAGCAGCGCCTGGTCGCCATTCGCAAGCGTCTCGCGCACCGCGGCGGCCAGTGGTGGCGAAATCCACGCGCTGGACTCCGGGTTGGCGCGCTTCATGTCGATGAGGCCGATCTCGGGAAGCTCCGGGCGTCCGTGCCGGTCCTTGAGACGCACCACGCCGTAGCGGCCGCGGTCGACGTTCACCAGGGTTTCGAGGGACGGTGTCGCGGAGGACAGCACCACCGGAAACCTGCCGATCGAACCATAAAGCACCGCCATGTCGCGGGCGTGATAGGGAACGCCATCATCCTGCTTGTAGGCGGCGTCATGCTCCTCATCGACGACGATGAGCTTCAGGCTCTTCCACGGCAGAAACAGCGCCGAGCGCGCGCCGACCACGATCCGGGCTGAGCCATCGGCCACGCCGCGCCACACCCGCTCGCGCTCACGCGGGCGGAGGTCGGAATGCCAGGCGGCGGGCTCGACCCCGAAGCGGCGTTCGACACGCGCGAGGAACGGCTGGGTAAGCGCGATCTCCGGCAGCAACAGCAGCGCCTGGCCGCCGGCCGCCAGCGTTGCCGCCATGGCCTCGAAATAGACTTCCGTCTTGCCCGACCCGGTGACGCCGTCGATCAGCATGACCTTATGCTGGCGCTGGGCGATGACGGCGCGCAGGGCTTCGGCGGCGGCCTGCTGGTCCTTGTTGAGGGCATAGCCGCCAGCAAGGAGATCAGGCGCCGCGAATGGCCGCATGGCCGGCAGCGCCACCGCTTCGAGCGCCCCGTCGCGGGCCAGCGCCTTGATGACCGATATGCCTACCCCCGCCGCCTCGGCGAGTTCGCCGGCGCGCATGGCAAAGCCCTGGGCCGCGATTTCCATCACCCGGGCGCGCTGCGGGGTGAGGCGCTTGGGCGGCTCGCCGGTGGCGCGCCAGGCCAGCTGCTCGCGCGGCCCCTCGAAGGCTCCAGGCGCCCGCAGCACCATGCGCAGCACATTGCCCGGCGGCTCCAGATAATAGGCAGCCAGCCAGTCGACGAACTTGCGGTGGGTTTCGGAGAGCGGCGGCATGTCGAAGACAGCGGCAACGTCGCGCAGCGTCTTCTCGGTGGCGGCCCGCGGCGCAAGGCCCCACACCACGCCGATCACCTGCCGCGGGCCGAGCGGCACGGCGACATAGGAGCCCGGCTCAAGCCACAGGCCGGGCGGCACGCGATAGGAGTAAGGCCCCTCCAGCGCCAGCGGCAGCAGCACCTCGGCTATGGCGGAATCGCCGGTCATCGCGCCTGAAATAGACTTGGGAAGAGCCCGCTTCCAGCCTTATATGGCGGCGCCATGAGAGAACCTCACACCCGCGAGATCGTTTGCCTCGAACCCTCGGCCCTGGCGCTGCGGCTCAGAGGCCAGCGCCAGCTCACCCTGCTCGAGAGCGTGATGCGCGACGAGCATCTTGGCCGCTATTCATTTCTCGCCTGCAACCCGAAAGCCACGCTGGACGTGACCGGCACCGGCGTGTTTCTCAACGGCGTAGCCTGCGATGAACCGGCACTCGCCGTGATCAACCGGCTGCTGGCCGCCAATCGCCAGCGTCACGTGCCGGGCCTGCCGCCGTTCCAGGGTGGGCTGGCGGGCTACCTCTCCTATGATCTCGGCCGCCTTCTGGAACCGGGCGCCCGGATCCCGGCGTTTCCGCCGCTGTGCCCGGACATGGTGCTCAATCATTTCGATTGCGTCGCCGCCTTCGACCACATGCAGGAACGCGCCTGGATCATTTCGGAGACCGCCGAACGCGCCGACCAGCTGGAAGAACTCCTGTCCGGCAAGCCGCACGCCGTTGGCAGCCATGAAATCTCTGGCTGGCAATCCAATTTCACCCGCGAGGCCTATGAGCAGGCCATCGCCCGCACCGTCGAATATGTGCTGGCGGGCGACGTTTTCCAGGCCAACATCACCCAGTGTTTTTCAGCACCCATTCCGCCAGGCTTCGATGCGCTGGCCTTCTACCGGGTGCTGCGGGCGAAGAACCCCGCGACTTTCGCCGCCTTTCTTGATTATGACGGCATCCAGCTCGCCTCATCCTCGCCCGAGCGCCTGTTGAGCCTCGATGGCGCCCGCGCCGAGGCCCGGCCGATCAAGGGCACGCGCCGCCGCGAGCCCGATCCGGCGCGCGATGCAAGCCAGATCGCCAGCCTCACCTCGAGCCGCAAGGACCGCGCCGAGAATGTGATGATCGTCGATCTCTTGCGCAACGACCTGTCCCGGGTCTCGAAGCCGGGGAGCGTCAAGGTGCCGGTGCTGTGCGGGCTCGAGAGCTACGCCAATGTCCATCATCTCGTATCGGTGATCGTCAGTGAACTGAAGGACGGGCTCGGCGCCGGGGATGTTCTGGCCGCGGCCTTCCCCGGCGGCTCGATCACCGGGGCCCCGAAGATCCGGGCCATGGAGATCATCGCCGAAATCGAAGCGGCGCCGCGCGGCGTCTATTGCGGGTCGATCGGCTATATCGGCTTCAACGGGCGCGCCGATTTCAACATCGCCATCCGCACCGCGCAATTCGCGGGCGGCGTGGCGCGGGTGCAGGGCGGCGGCGGCATCACCGCGCGCTCCGACCCGGCCGCCGAATATGAGGAGAGCCTGACCAAGGTCAGGCGGGTCATGGAGGCCTTCGGCGCATGATCCTGATCGTCGATAACTACGATTCCTTCGTCCACAACGTGGCGCGCTATTTCGAGGAGCTGGGGGTGCCCACCCAGGTGGTGCGGAATGACGCGGTATCCGCGGAGGATCTGGCGGCGGCCCGCGCCATCGTCATATCGCCGGGGCCCTGCACGCCCCATGAGGCCGGTCAATCGATGCAGATCATCAAGGAATACTCCGGCAGGCTGCCGCTGCTCGGCATCTGCCTCGGCCATCAGGCGATGGGCGCGGTCTTCGGTGGAAACGTCACCCGCGCCAAGCGGCCGATGCATGGCGAGGCCTCGGAGATCGTCCATGATGGCGCGGGCCTGTTCAGAGGCCTGCCGCAGCGCTTCAGCGCCGGGCGCTATCACTCGCTGATCGTCGAGCTCGAAGAGGGCGAGACGCCGCTCCGCGTGACGGCGCGCAGCGAGGACGGCGAGATCATGGGGCTCGCTCATCAAAGCCACCCGACCTTCGGCGTGCAGTTTCACCCGGAATCGATCCTCACCGAAGGCGGCTATGACATGCTGCGGAATTTCCTGGAGACCGCGGCATGAGCCTGACCTGGTTCAACGGCGCGATGATTGATGGACCGCTGGCCATCGACCGCGGCGAACGTGGCTTGCTCCTGGGCGACGGCCTGTTCGAGACCATGCTGGCCGTCAACCGCGTGGCCTTGTGGCGCAACATGCATCTGTTGCGGCTCGAGGCGGCGGCGGCCGAACTGGGCATCGGCTTTGACCGGGCGCGGGTTGAGGAAGCGCTGGCCGCGGTTCTGGCGGAGGCGCCGCCAAGCCACCAGGTGCTGCGGGTGACGCTCTCCCGCGGGGTGGCGGCGCGCGGGCTTGCCGCGGAGGGCGAAAATCCGGGCCTGCTCGTGACCTGCGATCCGTTCGATCCGGCATTGATGTTCAGGCCGGTGGCGCTGGCGACAAGCACCATCCGCCGTAATCCGTTTTCGATGGCAAGCCGCCACAAGACCCTCTCCTACATCGACAGCATCGCCGCGGCGCGCGAGGCTGCGGCGCGAGGCTGCGAAGATGCGCTGATGCTCAATGCCGATGGCAAGGTGGCGTCGAGCAGCATCGCCAACATCTTTCTCCTGAAGGGGAAGACCCTGGTAACGCCTGGCCGTGGCGAAGCCATCCTGACCGGCATCATGCGCCAGGCGCTGATCCACGCGGCGGCGCATCTTGGCTTCGCGGTGGAGGAGCGGACGGTGACGCCGGGCGAGCTGACGGAGGCGGACGCTGTGTTTCTCACCAACAGCCTGCGCTTCATCCGCCCGGTGACGGCGCTGGACCAAACGCCGCTCCGGCAGCGCGATCTTTCGGCCTTCGTCGAAGCCCTTTGCAAAGCAGCCCGGCTGCAATGCGGCCACGATCCACGGTTGATTTGGGCAGGGCCGGAGGTTAAGCCTGCCGCCGAAAAAGAAGGACGCTAGATCATGAAATTCTTTGTCGACACCGCCGAAGTGAAGGAGATCAAGGAACTGGCCGATCTCGGCCTTCTTGACGGCGTTACCACCAACCCTTCGCTGATCGCCAAGTCGGGCCGCCAGTTCAAGGACGTGATCGCCGAAATCTGCGGCCTGGTGCAGGGCCCCGTTTCCGCCGAGGTCGTCTCGCTCGACTATGACGGCATGATGCGCGAGGCGGCGGATCTGCGGAAAATCGCGCCCAATGTGACGGTCAAGGTGCCGCTGACGCTCGACGGCCTCAAGGCCTGCAAGGCGCTGTCCTCCGATGGCTGCATGGTGAATGTCACGCTGTGCTTTTCCGCCAACCAGGCGCTGCTGGCCGCCAAGGCGGGTGCGAGCTTCATCTCGCCCTTCATCGGCCGGCTTGATGACATCCACATCGATGGCACCGAGCTCATCGCCGAGATCCGCCAGATCTATGACAACTATGCTTTCGACACCGAGATTCTCGCGGCCTCGATCCGCACCGCGCTGCATGTGAAGCAGGTGGCGCTGATCGGCGCCGATGTGGCCACCTGCCCGCCCGCCGTCATCAAGTCGCTGGTCAAGCATCCGCTCACCGACAAGGGCATCGAGCAGTTTCTCGCCGACTGGAAGAAGACCGGCCAGACGCTCTGAGCCGCGATGGGGGCCGTCCTCGAGTCCTACGACCGCCGCCGCGAGGCCGGGGCGCTGAAACCCGATGCCGCACAACGGGCGGTGGCGGAGAAGCTCGACGCGCTGGCCGCGGCGCTCGCCGCAAACGCCCCGCGGCCCGGCCTGTTCAGCAAGTTCCGCAAGCCCCAGCCGCCACCGCGCGGCATCTACATTCACGGCGAGGTGGGGCGCGGCAAGACCATGCTGATGGACCTGTTCCACGAAGCCACAACGGCCGCACCCAAGCGGCGCGTGCATTTCCATGCCTTCATGCAGGATGTGCACGCAAGGTTGCATGCGGCGCGCCAGGCCAACGCGCAGGACGCCATTGCGCCGGTGGCGAAGGCCATCGCGCGGGAGGCGCGGCTCCTGTGCCTCGATGAAATACAGATCGCCGACATTGCCGATGCGATGATCATCGGCCGGCTGTTCGAAGGGCTTCTGGAACATGGCACGGTGATCGTCACCACCTCGAACCTGGCGCCGGGCGAACTCTACCGCGACGGCCTCAACCGCCAGCTGTTCCTGCCCTTCATTGACCTGATCGGCGCGCGGCTGGACGTCGTTGCGCTGGAAAGTCCCACGGATTACCGGCTGGGCCGGGTGAAGGCGCATGAAACCTTTCTCACCCCGCTGTCTCCTGAAAACGATACGCGGCTGCAGGACCTGTGGGAGCGGCTCACCGACACCCGGCGCGGCCTGCCTGTCGACCTCGCCGTGCTCGGCCGCACCCTGCGGGTGCCGCAGGCGGCGGCGGGCTGCGCCCGCTTCGGTTTCGCGGACCTCTGTGAGGCGGCGCTCGGCCCGGTGGATTACCTGGCGCTGGCAGCCAGTTTCCGGGTGCTTTTCGTCGAACACATTCCGGCCTTGGGTCCGGAGCGCCGCAACGAGGCGAAACGCTTCGTGCTGCTCGTCGACACCCTCTATGACGGCAAGGTCCGGCTGGTGGCCACCTCGGCGCAACCTCCCGATGGCATCTATCCCGCCGGCGACCATGCCCTGGAGTTCGGCCGCACCGTTTCCCGCCTGCGGGAAATGCAGTCAGCCGCCTGGTGGGGCAAGAAAATCGCCGAAACTTGACGTATTGGTCAAGTTTCTCGTTCGAAAGCACTAGGCGCACGCCTTGAAGGTGCTACAGAAGGGGTCTACACAGACGCCGTTTTTGCAGTGCAAAACGGGCTTTCAGCCCGCCCCAGGAAGGACATTCAGACATGGCTCGGAAGAAAATCGCGTTGATCGGCGGCGGCATGATCGGCGGCACGCTGGCGCATCTCGCCGCACTCAAGGAACTGGGCGATATCGTGATCTTCGACATCGCCGAAGGCCTGCCGCAGGGCAAGGCGCTGGACCTCGCCCAGTCGGGCCCCGTCGAGGGCTTCGACGCCCGGCTGTCGGGCACCAATTCCTATGAGGCGATCGCCGGGGCCGATGTCTGCATCGTCACCGCCGGCGTGCCGCGCAAGCCCGGCATGAGCCGCGACGATCTCCTCGGCATCAACCTCAAGGTGATGGCGGCGGTGGGCGCCGGCATCAAGCAATATGCGCCGCAGTCCTTCGTGATCTGCATCACCAACCCGCTCGACGTTATGGTGTGGGCGCTGCAGCGCTATTCCGGCCTGCCGCCGCATATGGTGGTGGGCATGGCCGGCGTGCTCGATTCAGCCCGTTTCCGGCATTTCCTGGCCGAGGAATTCAATGTCTCCGTTGAGGACGTGACAGCCTTCGTGC
The DNA here is from genome assembly GCF_046093005.1 of Aestuariivirga sp. Taxonomy (GTDB): domain Bacteria; phylum Pseudomonadota; class Alphaproteobacteria; order Rhizobiales; family Aestuariivirgaceae; genus Aestuariivirga. Next base: position 2,328 of record NZ_JBJTER010000098.1, on the reverse strand, counting down.
TGGGCGGCCACGGCGACACCATGGTGCCGCTCACTCGCTATTCCACGGTTGCTGGCATTCCGGTTCCTGACCTCGTCAAGATGGGCTGGTCCAGCGAGGAGCGCATCGCCAAGATCGTGCAGCGCACGCGGGACGGCGGCGCCGAAATCGTCGGCCTGCTCAAGACCGGCTCCGCCTATTACGCGCCGGCGAGCGCGGCCATCGCCATGGCCGAGAGCTTTCTCAAAGACAAGAAGCGGCTGCTGCCCTGCGCGGCGCATCTCACCGGCCAATATGGCGTCAAGGACACCTATGTCGGCGTGCCGGTGGTGATCGGCGACAAGGGAGTGGAGCGCATCGCCGAGATCGCCCTCAACGAGGAAGACAAGGCAGGCTTCGCCAAGTCGGTGGCTGCGGTGCACGGGCTGATGGCGGCGGCCACGACCATCGCGCCGGACCTCGCCTGAAAACTTGACGCACTGGTAAAGAGAGGCGGCGCCTTATGAACATCCATGAATACCAGGCAAAGGACGTGCTGCGCGGCTTCGGCGTGGCGACCGGGCGGGGAATTCCCGCCTTTACGACTGACGAGGCGGTCAAGGCGGCGGAAACGCTGGGCGGCCCCGTCTGGGTGGTGAAGGCGCAGATCCACGCCGGCGGCCGCGGCAAGGGCGGCGGCGTCAAGGTGGTCAAGTCGGTGGCGGATGTGAAGGCGGAAGCCGCCCGCATGCTGGGCATGCAGCTCATCACCCATCAGACCGGGCCTGAGGGCAAGAAAGTGCAGCGCCTCTACATCGAGGAAGGCACCGCGATCGCCCGCGAGCTCTATCTCTCGATCCTCGTCGACCGCGCCACCTCGCGCGTTGCTTTCATCGCCTCCACCGAGGGCGGCATGAACATCGAGGAGGTGGCGCATGCCACGCCGGAGAAGATCGTCACCGTGCAGGTGGACCCCGCCGCGGGCTATACGGGCTATGTCGGGCGCCGCATCGCTGCGGCGCTGAAGCTCGAGGGCGACCAGGTCAAGCAATGCGTGAAGATGATCGGCCAGCTCTACCGGGCCTTCATCGAAAAGGACATGAGCCTTCTGGAAATCAATCCGCTCGTGGTCACCAAGGATGGCCATCTGATCTGCCTCGACGCCAAGATCAATTTCGATTCCAACGCGCTCGACCGCCACCCGGAGATCAAGGAACTCCGTGATCTCGCCGAGGAGGACCCGAAGGAGATCGAGGCTTCCAAATATGACCTCTCCTACGTGGCGCTCGACGGCTCCATCGGCTGCATGGTGAACGGCGCGGGGCTCGCCATGGCGACCATGGACATCATCAAGCTCTATGGCGCCGAGCCCGCCAACTTCCTCGACGTGGGCGGCGGCGCCTCGAAGGAGAAAGTGGCGGCGGCCTTCAAGATCATCACCGCCGATCCGAAGGTGAAGGGCATTCTCGTCAATATCTTCGGCGGCATCATGAAATGCGACGTGATCGCCGAGGGCGTGATCGCGGCGGTGAAGGAAGTGGGCCTCAAGGTGCCGCTGGTGGTGCGGCTCGAGGGCACCAATGTCGATCTCGGCAAGAAGATCATCCGCGAGTCCGGGCTCAATGTGATCCCCGCCGACGATCTCAATGACGCCGCACAGAAGATCGTGCGGGCAGTGAAGGAGGCGGCTTGATGTCCATTCTCGTTAACCGCAGCACCAAGGTCATCTGCCAGGGCATTACCGGCAACAACGGCACCTTCCACACCGAGCAGGCCATCGCCTATGGCACCCGCATGGTGGCGGGGGTGACGCCGGGCAAGGGCGGAACCACCCATATCGGGCTTCCGGTGTTCGACACGGTGTGGGACGCCAGGCAGGCGACGGGTGCCGATGCGTCCGTCATCTATGTGCCGCCGGCCTTCGCGGCGGATGCCATTCTTGAGGCCATCGACGCCGAAATCCCGCTCATCGTGTGCATCACCGAGGGCATTCCGGTGCTGGACATGGTGAAGGTGAAGCGGGCGCTGTCGGGCTCGAAATCGCGGCTCATCGGGCCCAATTGCCCCGGCGTGCTCACGCCTGACGAATGCAAGATCGGCATCATGCCGGGCAATATCTTCAAGAAAGGCTCGGTCGGCATCGTGTCGCGCTCCGGCACGCTCACCTACCAGGCGCTCTTTGAGTTGAAGCAGCGGGGCATCGGCGTCACCACATGTGTGGGCATCGGTGGCGACCCGGTTCCCGGCACATCGTTCGTCGATTGCCTTGCCGAATTCCAGAAGGATCCCGAGACGAGCGCGATTCTGATGATCGGCGAAATCGGTGGCTCCGCCGAAGAAGAAGCCGCGGAATTCATCAAGGCGAATGTC
>NZ_JBJTER010000097.1:0-30873 GCF_046093005.1 Aestuariivirga sp. | reverse complement strand
CCAAGGAAAGAACCATCGAAGCGACCTGCCAAAGAATCGGGATCATACTTCAGGACTTCCAACCACAAGAATGCTCAAACTACTTCAGAGCCGCAGGATATGGTGACGTCTAAAAGAAAAATGCTCTAGGACTGGCGGACTTTGAAGAGTTGAAAGACGACATTCAGAGCGAGGCAGTTGACGTTGCTACAGTCCTCATGGAGAATTTTCTTCAAAGGCCGACTGAGCAGAAGCAGGTTATTGAAGACTTCCGTTCAACTCTCGAAGGACTGCCGGCATTGCTCTCTGTTTCTGATACTGATCCGCGTCCATTGGTGTTCATCATCGATGAGCTCGATCGATGCCGTCCTGTCTTCGCGCTCTCGCTACTGGAGCGGATAAAGCATTTTATGTCTGTTCCCAATGTTCACTTCATATTAGGAGTCCACCAGAAACAGTTATCAAACGCAGTTCAGACTCTATATGGGCAGAGCGCTGAGGACGCCCAGGTCTATCTTCAAAAATTCATAACTGTATCGTTGGTTATGGACACAGGTGAACAGGACTATCGCACTGGAAAGCAAGCGACGTACATCAGCCACTTATACAAGAATGCCAGACTTAGCAACGAGGCGGCAGACCGAATGAATGCTGGAATAGACGCATTCAAGAGAATAGCAACACTTAACAAAATAAGTTTAAGAACAATAGAACGTATTCATTCAAGGATTATCATTGCGAGTGCGTTTTCTGCTACAAATCGAGCTGCTTTACCAACAGTCGTGACTGGCCTCTGCTGCATGAAAGTTGCGAGGCCGGATCTTTACCAAAAGGCATTGTCAGGCAAACTGAGGTTCGATGAAGTCGAAGAATTTTTGGGATTCAAGATGGATACTAGATTGAGATCGAGTGTGCAGAGCGATTACGAGACTTGGAACTTATTGCTGCGGAGCACGTCATTGCCTGGCAATCCTCAGCTTTCCGATCATCAGATGACCCTTACCAATTATCTATTAAATGCTGGGGTGGAGCAGCCGAATGACTTGGTACCACTCTTGGCGAAAGAAGTCGTTGAGCGAATGACCCCTTAGCTCACGCCGCCTTCTCATCCGCCTTCTTTTCGATCAGCCCGATCAGATCGCCCATGATGCGGTTCATGTCGAAATCCTTCGGCGTATAGAGGGCGGCGACGCCCAGCTGCTTCAGCACATTGACATCGCCTTCCGGAATGATGCCGCCGGCCACCACCGGCACATGGCCAAGCCCCGCCGCACGCAGCCGCTGTATCACCTCGCGGATCAGCGGCACGTGGCTGCCTGAGAGGATCGAGAGGCCGAGAATATGCGCGTCACGCTCCTGCACGGTCTTCACCAGCTGTTCTGGCGTCATGCGGATGCCCTCATAGATCACCTCGAGGCCGGTGTCGGCGGCCCTGACCGCAATCTGCTCGGCGCCATTCGAATGGCCGTCGAGGCCGGGCTTGCCAACGATCAGCCGCGGCGTCTCGCCCATGCGTTCGGAAAGCCGCTTCACGCGGGCGCGGAGACCGGCGAGGCCTTCGCCGCCCTCGGCGCGCATGGCGAGCGCCACGCCGGTGGGCGCCCGGTATTCGCCGAACACCGCGCGCAGGGCGCCGCCCCATTCGCCGGTCGTGACACCGGCCCTGGCGCACGCAATCGACGGCTCCATGATGTTGCGGCCTTCCCTTGCGGCGCGTGAGAGTTCCGCCAGCGCCGCCGCCGCGGCCTTGCCGCCGCGCGCGGCGCGCCAGGCCTTCAGCCGTTCGATCTGCTCATATTCGACATCGTCCCTCACCGTCATGATGGCGTCCGCACCCGCTGACAGCGGCGACGTTTCGCTGGTGGTGAAGATGTTGACGCCGACGATCCTGGTCTCGCCGGTCTCGATGGCATTGATGCGCGCCGTGTTGCTCTCGACGAGCCGCTGCTTCATGTAGGCGATCACCGCCTCGGACGCGCCGCCGCCCATGGCCAGCACATGGGCGAGTTCGGCGCGCGCTTCTTCTTTCAGCGCCTCGACCTTGCGGGTGATCTCGGTGGAGCCGTCGAAGATGTCGCCATAATCGAGCAGGTCCGTCTCATAGGCCACGATCTGCTGCATGCGGAGCGACCATTGCTGGTCCCATGGCCGCGGCAGGCCGAGAGCCTCGTTCCATGCCGGAAGCTGCACGGCGCGGGCCCTCGCATTCTTCGACAGCACCACCGCCAGCATTTCGAGGAGAATGCGGGTGACGTTGTTTTCCGGCTGCTGCTCGGTCAGGCCCAGCGAATTCACCTGCACGCCGTAGCGGAACCGGAGATGCTTTTCCTCCGCGATGCCATAGCGTTCGCGTCCGATCTCGTCCCACAATTCGGTGAAGGCCCGCATCTTGCAGAGCTCGGTGATAAAGCGGATGCCGGCATTGACGAAGAAGGAGATGCGCCCGAACACCTCCGGAAAATCCTTCTGGGCCACCGCGCCCGAAGCCCTGACGCCGTCGAGCACGGCGATTGCCGTCGCCAGCGCATAGGAGAGCTCCTGCACCGGCGTAGCACCCGCCTCCTGCAGATGATAGGAGCAGACATTCACCGGGTTCCACTTCGGCAATTCGCGGGTCGAGAATGCGATGGTGTCGCCGATCAGCCGCAGCGAAGGCCCTGGCGGGAAGACATAGGTGCCGCGCGAGAGATATTCCTTGATGATGTCGTTCTGGGTGGTGCCGGAGAGGCTTGCCCGCGGCGCGCCCTGTTCCTCGGCCGCCGCGACATAGAGGGCGAGCAGCCAGGCCGCCGTGGCGTTGATGGTCATCGAGGTGTTCATCTGGGCGAGCGGAATGGCCTCGAACAGCGTGCGCATGTCGCCCAAATGCGAAATGGGAACGCCCACCTTGCCCACCTCGCCGCGGGCCAGCACATGATCGGAATCATAGCCGGTCTGGGTGGGAAGGTCGAAGGCCACTGAAAGCCCGGTCTGCCCCTTGGACAGGTTGGTGCGGAACAGCTTGTTTGACTCAGAGGCCGTGGAATGGCCGGCATAGGTCCGGAACAGCCAGGGTTTGTCACGCGTGATGGTCATGGCGAAGAAAATCGCATGGGCCGCGGCGGCGCCGCAACCTCGACTTTGGGCCAGAGCCATGTTGCCTCACCCCCTCCTTTTGTTGCGGTGCAAGGAAACGGGCTGTCGGCTATTATCTGCGAAGCATTCCGAAGGAGATGACGCCATGACCTCCGCAGCCGCCAGATCCGCCGTTCCGGCCAATGCCAATCAGCCGGTCAAGGACCTCTATGAGGTTGGCGAGATCCCGCCGCTCGGCCATGTGCCGGCCAAGATGTACGCCTGGTGCATCCGGCAGGAGCGCCATGGCGCGCCCGAGTCCGCCATGCAGGTGGAGGTGGTTCCCACCTGGGCCATCGGCGAGGATGAATGCCTCGTGCTGGTGATGGCGGCGGGCGTCAACTACAATGGCGTGTGGGCCGCGCTCGGAAAGCCGATCTCGCCCATCGACGGCCACAAGAACCCCTTCCATATCGCCGGGTCGGATGCGGCTGGCATCGTCTATGCGGTGGGCTCCAAGGTCAAGCGCTGGAAGGTTGGGGACGAGGTGGTCATCCATTGCAACCAGGACGATGGCGACGACGAGGAATGCAATGGCGGCGACCCGATGTTCTCGCCCTCGCAGCGCATCTGGGGCTATGAGACGCCGGACGGATCCTTCGCGCAGTTCACCCGGGTACAGGCCCGCCAGCTGCTGCCCAAGCCGCAGCACCTCACCTGGGAAGAAGCCTCCTGCTATACGCTGACGCTCGCCACCGCCTATCGCATGCTGTTCGGCCACAAGCCGCATGTGCTGGGAGCGGGCCAGAATGTGCTGGTGTGGGGCGCCTCCGGCGGGCTCGGCTCGATGGCCATCCAGCTCATCGCCACCACCGGCGCCAACGCCATCGGCGTGATCTCGGATGACGACAAGACGGATTTCGTGATGTCGCTGGGCGCCAAGGGCGTCATCAACCGCAAGAGTTTCTCCTGCTGGGGGCAGATGCCCGAAGTGGGCACGCCCGAATACAATGAGTGGCTGAAGCAGGCGCGCGAATTCGGCAAGGCGATCTGGAAATTCACCGGCAAGGGCAACAACGTCGACATGGTTGTCGAGCATCCGGGCGAGTCGACCTTTCCGGTCTCGGTGCTGATGGCGCGGCGCGGCGGCATGGTGGTGATCTGCGCCGGCACCACGGGCTTCAACCTCACGCTCGACGCGCGTTATCTGTGGATGCACCAGAAGCGCGTGCAGGGCTCGCATTTCGCCAATCTGATGCAGGCGGCGGCCGCCAATAAGCTGGTGATGGCCAGGCGCATCGACCCTTGCATGTCTGATGTCTATGCCTGGGCCGATATCCCGAAGGCGCACATGAAGATGTGGAAGAACGAGCACCGCCCCGGCAACATGGCGGTGCTGGTTTCGTCGCCGGTTCCGGGGCTGCGCACGCTGGATGACGCGATAGAGGCGGCCTCGGCCTAGAGACCGGCGAGCAGGCCCGGAACGAATCTGTCCCGCCGGCCGTGCTCACTGAGGAGGGCCACGGCTACGGTATCGGTGGCGTATTCGCGGTCTCCCTCGCGCCTGGCAGCATGGGCGCGCAGCAGGGCATGTGCCTCCTCGAGTGCTTGGGACGTCCGCAGGGGGCGGCGGAAATCGATGCCTTCGGCGGCCGCCATCAGTTCGATCGCGAGGATGCGCGAGAGATTGGCATTCATGGCCAGAAGCCGCCGCGCCCCGTGGGTTGCCATCGAGACGTGATCTTCCTGGTTGGCTGAGGTGGGCGCGGAATCGACCGAGGCCGGATGCGACAGCTGCTTGTTCTCGCTCATCAGCGCCGCGGCGGTGCATTGCGGCACCATGAAGCCGGAGTTGAGGCCGGGATTGCGGATCAGGAAGGCGGGCAGCAGCGAAATCGAGGAATCGATCAGCGCGGCAATCCGCCGCTCCGACAAGGAACCGGTTTCGGCCACGGCAAGCGCGATCATATCGGCCGCGAAGGCGACGGGTTCAGCGTGGAAATTACCTCCCGAAAGCACCGCACCATCCCCGGCGAACACCAGCGGATTATCGGAAACCGCATTGGCTTCGATGACCAGCGTGCGCGCCGCATGCCCAAGCAGATCGAGGCAGGCGCCCATCACCTGCGGCTGGCAGCGGAAAGAGTAAGGGTCCTGCACGCGATCATCGCCGCTGAGATGCGACGCGCGGATGGCGCTGCCCGCCAGCAGGCGGCGGTAATGCGCGGCGGCCAGCAGCTGGCCGGGATGGGGCCGCAGCGCGTGGATGCGCGGATCGAAGGGCGTATCGGAGCCCATCACGGCATCGACCGACAGGGCGCCGGCCAAGATGGCCGCGGCGGCGTTGCGTTCGGCGGCAACGAGGCCCGCCAGGGCAAGCGCGGTCGAGACCTGGGTGCCGTTCAGCAGCGCCAGCCCCTCTTTGGGCCCGAGCGATATTGGTTGAATCCCCGCCGTCCCGAGCGCGGCGGCGCCGCTCATCCGCGCGCCATTTACAACGGCCTCGCCTTCCCCCAGCAGCACGAGGCTCATATGCGCGAGCGGCGCCAGATCACCCGACGCGCCGACCGAGCCCTGCCCCGGAATGACTGGCAGAATATCGGCGTTAATCAGGCTCACAAGGGCCTCAACCGCCGCCAGCGAAATGCCCGAAGCGCCTTGCGCCAGCGCATTGACCTTGAGCAGCAGCACAAGGCGGGTGACGGCGGGCGACAGCGCAGCGCCGACACCGGCGGCATGCGAGCGCACGATATTGATTTGCAGCTGGTCAAGATCAGGGCCGGGAATCCTGGTCTTCGCCAGCTTGCCGAAGCCGGTGTTGACCCCATAGATGGCCTCGCCGGTGGCGAGCAGGCGGCGCACCGTCTCCGCCGAGCGGGCGATGAGGCCCCGCGCCTTGTCCGAGATGCCCAGCTCGATCGGGCCCGACAGGGCGGCGCGGATGTCAGAAAGATCAAGCGGGCGGTCACCGATTATGATCATGTGGCAAGCCTCCTCAGGGCGGCGCGGAAATTCCGCGCGATGTGGTCTTCGCTGGTGTGGCGGCGGTCGGTGACCAGCGGGCGGCCGGCCACGTAGACATGTTTCACCAGCTGATTTCCGCCCGAAAAGATCCAGGTGTCGAGCGCCTGGTCCCGGGCGCGTCCGGCGAGCAATGGGTGGTCCTCATCAAGGACGGCAATGTCGCAGCGGTAGCCCGGGGCAATGGCGCCGACGGGCTGGTTGAGGGCCCGCGCGCCGCCAGCCAGCGCGGCGTCATAAAGGCTGCGGCCGGTTGACCGGCTGGGGCCACCGGCCAGCGTGTTGCGCGTGCGGTCTCGCAGGCGTTGGGAATATTCGAGCATCCGCAGGTCCTCGGCGGGCGAGACACTGATCTGGCTGTCGGAGCCGATGGCGAAACGTCCGCCGGCGCCAAGAAAATCGGTGGCGGGGAAGATGCCATCACCCAGATTGGCTTCGGTGGTCGGGCACAGGCCGGCAATAGCCCCCGTCCGGGCGAGCGCCATCGTTTCAGCAGGCGTCATATGGGTGGCGTGGATCGCCGTCCAGCGGCCGGACAGGGCGAACTCGCGCAGCAGCAACGCGATGGGGCGAAGGCCGCAAGAGGAAAGACAATCCTCAACCTCTTTCACCTGCTCGGCAACATGGATATGGACCGGCGCCTCGGCTGGCACGGCGGCAAGCACCGCGCGCAGCAGATCAGGCGTCACCGCGCGAAGCGAATGCGGCGAGATGCCCAGCCGCCGCAACGGGTTGCCCGCAACCTGTATAGACAATCTGTCGAAGATGGTCAGGAACTGGTCCGCAGCATTGATGAAGCGGCGCTGGGCGGGGGCCGGCGGCTGGCCGCCGAAGCCCCCGAAAGCATAGAGCGTCGGCAGCATGGTGATGGCGATACCGGCCTGATCGGCAGCGGCAAGGCAGCGCAGGCTCATCTCGGCGGGATCGGCATAGGGCGCGCCATCGGGCTGGTGATGCAGATACTGAAACTCGCCCACCGCCGAGAAACCGGCCTTCAGCATCTCGACATAGAGTTGCGCCGCCACCGCTTCGAGGTCATCGGGCGAAAGCCGCAGGGCAAAGCCATACATCGCCTCGCGCCATGTCCAGAAACTGTCGGCGCCGGGGCCGGACCGCTCAGCAAGCCCCAGCATAAAACGCTGATGGGCATGGGAATGGACATTCGGCATGGCCGGCACGGCAATTCCCGCGATACGTTCCGGTCCGGGGCCTTCTGCAGCCGGCGCGACCTCGGTGATGAATCCCTGCTGGTCGAGACCGACGATCATGTCCTCGCGCCAGCCATCGGGCGTCAGCACCGAGGAGAAGCGCAACTTGCCGCTTTGCATGGCTGGAACTATACTGTATATACAACCTTATACAAGAGGCTTCCGGCAATGCTCCTCACCAATCTCACCGCGGCAACCCTGCAGGGCGGCTATGGCCTGGTCGCCGACGCGGCAATCCTGATCGAGGACGGCCGGATCGCCTGGGTGGGGCGCCGGGCCGATGCGCCGGGCGGCGCGGCGACCGACTGCGGCGGGATGCTGGTGACACCCGGCCTCGTGGATTGCCACACCCACCTGGTCTATGGCGGCAACCGGGCCAATGAGTTCGAGCAGCGGCTGACGGGTGTCTCCTATGCCGAGATCGCCCGGGCCGGCGGCGGCATCGCCGCCACGGTGCGGGCCACCCGCAATGAGCCGGAAGCCGCGCTTGTTGTCTCCGCGCTCCGGCGGCTGGACTGCCTGCTGGCCGAAGGTGTCACCACCGTCGAAATCAAATCCGGCTACGGGCTCGACCGCGACACCGAAGTGAAAATGCTGGCGGTGGCCCGAAAGCTCGGGCAGGCTCGGCCGGTCGATGTGGTCACCAGCTATCTCGGCGCCCATGCCCTGCCGCCGGAGTTCAGGGACAATCGCGCGGCCTATCTCGATCTCGTCTGCGATGAGGTGATCCCGCTGGTCGCAGGCGCGAAACTCGCGGATGCCGTTGATGCCTTCTGCGAGGGCATTGCCTTCTCGGTCGACGAAACGCGGCGGGTGTTCGCGGCGGCGAAAGCCCATGGCCTGCCGGTGAAACTCCATGCCGAACAGCTTTCCAATCTCGGCGGCGCGAAGCTGGCCGCCAGCTTCAAGGCGCTCTCCGCCGACCACATCGAATATCTCGACCAGGACGGCGTCGATGCCATGGCCGCCGCCGGCACGGTGGCGGTGCTGCTGCCGGGCGCTTTCTATTATCTGCGCGAGAAGCAGCTTCCGCCGCTGGCGGCACTGCGCCAGGCGCGGGTGCCGGTCGCCATCGCCACGGACCTGAACCCCGGCTCCTCGCCAGTGCATTCGCTGCTTGCCACCATGAACATGGCCTGCGTGCTGTTCGGGCTCACGCCGGAAGAGGCGCTGATGGGCGTCACCGCCAATGCCGCGCGGGCTCTGGGCCTCAGGGACCGCGGCCAGATCGCGCCCGGCATGAAGGCCGATCTGGCGCTGTGGGCGGCGGAACGCCCGGGCGACCTCGCCTATCCGCTGGGCCTCAATCCGTTGCGCGCCGTGATCCGCAACGGCGAACTGGCACGGGGAAGCCTGTCATGAGCGAGGCGCTGCCGCTCTACGCCAGGGTGAAGGATCATATTCTTAGCAACATCCGTTCCGGCGCCTGGGCGCCGGGCAAGCGCGTGCCGTCGGAGAACGAACTCGTTGAAAGCTTCCGTATCAGCCGCATGACCGCCAACCGGGCGCTGCGCGAACTGATGGCGGAAGGATTTCTGTCGCGCGTTCCCGGCGTCGGCACCTTCGTGCGCGAGGCGCCCGCGCTCTCGAGTCTCGTCGAGCTGCGCAACATCGCCGAGGAGATCGCCCAGCGCGGCCACCGCTATTCAGCGCGGGTGATCACCAGGGCGAGCGTCGACATCAACCCGGCGATGGCCGGTGAATTCGAGGACCGGACACTCCCGGAGCTGCATCATGTGGTGATCGTGCATGAGGAGAACGGCGTTCCGGTGCAGCTCGAGGACCGCTATGTGAACCCGCTGCTGGTGCCGGATTTCATCGACCGTGATTTCGCCGCCACCACACCCACCGCCGTGCTGCTGGCCGCCACGCCCGTGGACGAACTGGAACACACGGTGGAGGCCTGCCTGCCCTCGCCGGACCAGCAGCGGCTGCTCGGCATTTCCGCGCTGGAGCCCTGCCTGGCGCTGCGCCGCCGCTCCTGGAGCCGGGGCCGGGTGGCGACGGTGGCGACCCTCACCTATCCCGCCAGCCGCTATGCGCTCTACAGCCGCCACCGCACCACGGCGCGCGGCGCGCTTTCGCAATAGGAGCCTGACCCCATGACCACCCGCCGTGACAACAGCCGCGTCATCAAGGCCCCGACTGGCACGACACTGACTGCCAAGTCCTGGCTCACCGAAGCACCGCTGCGCATGCTGATGAACAATCTCGACCCCGGCGTCGCGGAGCGCCCGGAGGAGCTGGTGGTCTATGGCGGCATCGGCCGCGCGGCGCGCAACTGGGAAGCCTTCGACAAGATTGTCGCCGGGCTGCGCGGGCTCGAGGCGGATGAGACGCTGCTGGTGCAATCGGGAAAGCCGGTCGGCATTTTCCGCACCCACAAGGACGCGCCCCGGGTGCTTATCGCCAACTCCAACCTGGTGCCGCATTGGGGCACCTGGGATCATTTCAACGAGCTCGATAAAAAGGGGCTGATGATGTACGGCCAGATGACGGCCGGCTCCTGGATCTATATCGGCACGCAGGGAATCGTGCAGGGCACCTATGAGACCTTCGCCGAAGTGGGCCGCAAGCATTACGGCGGCAGCCTCAAGGGCAAATGGTTCCTGACGGCGGGGCTTGGCGGCATGGGCGGCGCGCAGCCGCTGGCCGCCACCATGGCCGGGGCCTCGATGATCGCCATCGAGTGCCAGCCATCACGCATCGAGTTCCGGCTCAAGACGCGCTATCTCGACACCCAGGCGGCGAGCATCGAAGAGGCGCTGGAGATCGTCAGCCGCGCGCACCGTGAGGGCAAGGCGGTGAGCGTCGGGCTTCTGGGCAATGCCGCCGAGCTGCTGCCGGACTTCGTGCGCCGCGGCATCCGCCCCGACGCGGTGACCGACCAGACCTCGGCGCATGACCCGGTGAACGGCTATCTGCCCGCCGGCTGGTCACTCGCCGCATGGGAGGAAAAGCGCGTCTCCGATCCGCAAGCCGTCAAGGCCGCCGCCATGGCGTCGATGAAAACGCATGTACAGGCCATGCTGGACTACTGGAACATGGGCGTGCCGGTGCTCGACTATGGCAACAACATACGCCAGATGGCGCTCGACATGGGGCTCAAGGACGCCTTCGCCTTTCCGGGCTTCGTGCCGGCCTATATCCGGCCGCTGTTCTGCCGCGGCGTCGGGCCGTTCCGTTGGGCCGCGCTCTCCGGCAACCCCGAGGACATCTACCGCACCGACCAGCGCGTGAAGGAATTGATTCCGGATGACCCGCACCTGCACAACTGGCTGGACATGGCGCGCCAGCGGATCGCTTTCCAGGGCCTGCCCGCCCGCATCTGCTGGGTGGGGCTTGGCCAGCGCCACCGGCTGGGCCTCGCCTTCAACGAGATGGTGCGCAAGGGCGAGCTTGAAGCGCCCGTGGTGATCGGCCGCGATCATCTCGATTCAGGCTCCGTCGCCTCGCCCAACCGCGAGACCGAAGGCATGATCGACGGCTCCGACGCGGTGTCGGACTGGCCATTGCTCAACGCGCTGCTCAACACCGCGAGCGGCGCCACCTGGGTGTCGCTCCATCACGGCGGCGGTGTCGGCATCGGCTATTCGCAGCACGCCGGCATGGTGATCGTGGCCGACGGCACGGATGACGCCGCCCGCCGCCTCGAGCGCGTGCTGTGGAACGACCCCGGCTCGGGCGTGATGCGCCACGCCGACGCGGGCTATGCGGATGCGGTGGCCTGCGCGAAGCAACAGGGCCTGCGGCTTCCCGGCATCACCATGTGAGGGCCGAGGCAACGCATCACGCCACGGCTTGACCGTGGCGTCCTCTTCGTATCCGCGGAGCAAACCCGCCTATGCCGGCACCACGCGCAGGATGCGGCCGTCCGGCGCCTTTTCGTCGGTGAGCAGATAAAGAAACCCATCCGGGCCCTGGCGCACATCGCGGATGCGCGCCACGCCTTCGAACAGGCGCTCCTCGCCGGTCACTCTTTCGCCGGTCATCACCACCCTTACCAGGTGCTCTTGCACCAGCGCGCCGACGAAGAGGTTGCCCTGCCAGCCCGGATAGCGATCGCCGGTGTAGAACGCCATGCCAGAGGGCGCGATCGACGGTTCCCAGAAGTGAACCGGCTGCTCCATGCCGTCCATGGCCTGGCCCTCGCCGATGCGCGCGCCGGAATATTCGCGGCCATAGGAAATCACCGGCCAGCCATAGTTCTTTCCCGCTTGAGGGCGGTTCAGTTCATCGCCGCCCTTGGCGCCGTGCTCCACCGTCCACAGCACGCCGGTTTCCGGATGGAGCGCCGCGCCCTGGAGGTTGCGATGGCCGATCGACCAGATTTCGGGAAGCCAGCCCTGAGGCTTTGGATTGTCCGGCGGCACGCCGCCGTCCGGCATGATGCGCAGGATCTTTCCAATATGGGTATCGGGCCGCTGCACCGCCTCGCGCAGGTTGCGGTCGCCGGTGGTGATGAACAGCGCGCCGGTGCGGTCAAAAACGAGGCGCGATCCAAAATGGTGGCCACCCGTGGCGCCGGGCTGCTGCCGGAAGATCACCTCGACGCCATCAAGGCGGGTGAGATCCGCCGAGAGCCTGCCGCGCATCACGCTGGTGCCGTTGCCGTCCCCGCGCGGCTCCGTGAAGGAGAGATAGACCAGACGATTGTCCGCGAAGGCGGGGTCGAGCGCGATATCCAGAAGCCCGCCCTGCCCTTCCACCGCGATGGCAGCAAGTCCGGCGACAGGCGCGGACACCTTGCCGTCCGCACTCACCACACGGAGATTGCCCGGCCGCTCGCTGACCAGCATTTGGCCTTCCGGCAGAAAGGCGAGCGACCACGGCCTGGCCAGCCCATCAGCGACGGTTTCAAGCCGCAGCGGGCCGGCTGACGTATCATAGATTTGATCCGCCAGCGCTGGGCGGGGCGCGGCGGCGGCAAGCATGGCAAGCAGAACGGCACGGCGGTTCATGCGCAAAACCTCTTTGTGAGAGACCGGACTGGCTTACGCAGGCGGCGGAATTATGGACTTTGCGGCGCGATCTGCCGCAGCCCGGTGCGCAGCGCCGCGAGCTCATCCTCATTGATGCCGTGTGACGAGCCCGGGTAGATGCGCTCGGTGACGCTGGCGCCCATGCGGGTGAAGGCCGCGGTGGTTTCCTTCACCCGGCCAAGCGGAATATGCGGGTCCTGCGCCGCGCAGCCGAGAAACACGCGTGTGCCCGCGAGCGAGCCCGGGTAGTCGCGCGGCGTGCCAGGCGGGCCGATGGCGCCGCCGCTGAGGATGCCGGCGAAGCCATAGGCCATCGGGTTGCGCAGCATCGTTTCGCTGGCGAGGCAGGCTCCCTGGCTGAAGCCGATCACGCCGAGCCGCGCCGGCGCGATGCCGCTGTCCAGAATACCGGCGATGATGGCCGCGAGGCGCTGCAGGGCGCGGCTCAGATAAGGCTCATTGGCGGCGGTGGGCGCCATGAAGCTTTGCGGATACCAGCTGAAGCCCTCGGCCTGCGGCGCCAGATAGCAGAGCTCCGGCATGGCGATCATGTCAGCGAGCTGCAGGATGCTCTCCGCCGTGGCGCCGCGGCCATGCACGAGCAATACGATGCCGGTGGCGGCGGAAGGCAGCGCGCCGGTCTGGCGAAGGCCGTGCCGGGCGATGACTTCCGCGCGCATCACAGCGCTGGCCTGGATGTCGCTCACGCGAGGTGCCTTCCGATGACATGCAACGCCTTTTGGGTGGCGACGGCGAAGCCGGTGTTGAGAAAATCCGGCCAGCTCGACAGCTTCACCGCCACCATGGCGTAATCCCAGTTCACATAGATCATCTGGCCAAACACGCCGCGGGCATAGATGGCGCGGCGCGCCGGATCCTCGATCCACCAGCAATTGCGGTAGGCGCCCCGCGGCAGGGACTCGGTGTAGGGCGGGCCGAAGATGGCGTGATTGCCGTTGCGCGTCGCCTCCACCCAGGACGGCGGCACGACGCCACCGCCATTCTCGAGATAGAGAAGGCCGAGCCGCCCATAGTCGCGCAGGCTGGCGTTGAAGCCACCGTCGGCCAAGGCGCTTCCCGCCGCGTCGACGGTGAAGCAGGCGCTTTCCTCCGCCCCCATCGGCGCCCAGATTTCCTCGGACACGATTTGCGGCAGGCGCTTTCCCGCGGCGCGCTCCATGCAGAAGCCCAGGACCTCGGTCTCGATCGAGCGGTAGGCGAAGAGCTCACCGTGCCTGCGCTCCAGCCGGCCAAGGCCCAGTATCTGCTCGAAGACATGGCGCGGCCAGCGGAACGAAGGGTCGGTGCTGGCGGGCGGCGGCTTCCAGCCAGCCGCAACATCGAGCTGGCCCATATCGGAGTATGGGTCGGTATAGGTCTCGTCAAAGGCGACGCCGCTCGTCATGTCCAGGAGATGCTGCAGCCGCGCGCCGCGATAGGCGGTGCCGGCGAGTTCAGGAATATAGTCGGTGACGGCGGCATTGACATCGAGCAGGCCCTTGCCCGCCAGCGCGCCCGCCGCCGCCGCGGTCACCGATTTCGCGACCGATTGCGAAAGGTGCAGGCTGCGCGGCGCCATGCCGTTGAAATAACGTTCATAGACGATGCGGCCGTCCTTCAGAACCAGAAAGCCGTCGGTGTAGGTGTCATCGAGAAGCCCGGCGAGGCTGGTGCGCCCGCCGCCCACCGCGTCAACCTCAAGCCCGTCAAGATCGCGCTCGGCGCGCGGCAAGTCGCGCACCCCGCCATCGCCGCGCCAGACCTCGGCGGTCGGCAGCAGCTGGCGTATGTTCTGGAAGCTCCAGCGGTTCCACGGCGGCCGGTCCCAGCCGGCGCGCGGCGGAACCAGGCTGGGCGGCGCGCCCTGCATGATCGGCGGGCGGGGATCGGAATTGCGATAGGAGGTCATCAGCCGCTCCCTGAAAAGCAGAGAGCCCTGGCGCTGGCGCCAGGGCTCCACCAATGCGTGCCACTATTTCTGGAGCTCGGTCCAGATCTTCGTGTAGAGGTCATTCACCTCCGGCGGGCAGGTCTTGTTGAAGATGCCCTTGGCCATGAGTTCAGGCGGAATGTTGATCTCCGGCGCGTCCTTCATGTCGGCGGGCATGAACGGCTCCGAACCCTTGATGCCGTTGGCGTAACGGGCATAGGCCGAGATCATCGCCGCGTTCTCCGGGTCCATGATGAAGTTCTGGAACAGCTTGGCGTTCTCGACGTTCTTCGCATCCTTCAGCACCGCCACATTGTCCATCCACAGCACGAAGCCTTCCTTCGGATAGCCGAACACCGCGTTGGGATTCTGCAGGCGGGCGCGGAAGGTGGAACCGTTCCAGTTGACGCCGCCCGAGAAATCGCCCTTCGAGATCTTCTCGACCGAGCCATAGTCCATGGACAGCCACTTCGGCTTGGCCTCGAGGAGCTTGTCACGCACCTTCTTGAGCACTTCCTTGTCGGACTCGCAGGTCTTGCCGCCCATGTAGTAGACGGCGAGGCTCATCACGTCCTGCATTTCCGGCACGACATTGATCTTGCCGACCAGCTCGGGCGGCGGATCGAGCCAGATCGCCGAGGTGTTCACGTCGCCGCTGTAGACGTTCTTCAGGGCATAGGTGCCGGTCGAGCCCCACTGCCACGGCACAGTATAGTGGCGGCCCGGATCGAAATCGACGTTCACCCAGCGCTCATCGACGTTCTTGAAGTTCTCCATCTGGTCGGGGCGGGTTTCAAGCAGCAGGCCCTCGTTGATCCAGATCGGAATGACGCTGCCGGACGGCACCACGATGTCAAAGCCATGGCCGCCCTGGCGGACCTTGGCGAGCGCCGTATCGTTGGAGTCGTAATCGGTGATCGTCACCTTGACATTATACTTTTCCTCGAATTTCTTGATCAGCTCGGGGCTGGTGTAGTCGCCCCAGTTGAAGATGTTGAGTTCGCCCTCGGCCATGGCAGGCCCAGCCAACGCCATCATAAGAGCGCCGGCGGCGGCGGAAGCAAGTTTCATTCGCATCTCTGTTTCTCCCAGTTTGCTTGCGTTGAAATTCAGCTCTTCCGCCTGTTGAGGAAGAAGAACAGCGTCACGATCACCACGGACAGCATGAAGAAAGCCGTCGAGATCGCATTGATTTCCGGCGTCAGCTGCCGCCGGAGCTGGCCCAGCATATAGGTGGGCAGCGTGTCCTGACCGGCCGATTTCACGAATTCGGTGATCACCACGTCATCGAGCGAGATCACGAAGGCCAGCATGAAGCCGGCGAGGATGCCGGGCCACAGTAGAGGAAAGGTTACGCGCAGGAATGTCTTCCATGGCGTGGCATAGAGATCGGAGGCGGCGAGCTCCAGCGTCAGATCCATGCTCTCAAGCCTGGCGCGCACCGGCAGATAGGCGAAAGGAATACAGAACGCCGCGTGCGCCGCCAGCAGATAGCCGAGCCCGGCATAGCCGGTGGCCACTTTGATCGAGGCGAAGGTGATGAGCAGCGCCACCGCGGTGACGATTTCCGGCACGATCAGCGGCGCGTTGATCAGGGCATAGACGGCCGTCATGCCGGCAAAGGCCTTCTTGCGGGTGGTGGCGAGCGCCGCCATGGTGGCGGTGACGGTGGCGATGGTCGCGGCGATGGACGCGATGAACAGCGAGCGCAGCGACACTTCCTGAATGTCGCGGTTGTTCCACGCCGCCTCGTACCAGCGCCACGAGAAGCCTTCCCAGATGGCGATCGAGGTTCCGGCATTGAAGGAAAACACGATAAGCGTCACCACCGGCGCATAGAGCAGCACGAAGCAGAGGACGGCGATGGCCGTGAACCCCGGCAGGCGGCGGATGGAGAAGCGGGCCGCCTCAGCCATGATGCACGCCCTTCTGCGATGCCTGGCGGACATAGATCAGCAGCGCCGCCATGACGATCACCATCAGGGTGATGGACAGCGCCGATCCCAGCGGCCAGTTGCGCCCCTGGCCGAACTGCAATTCAATGAGGTTGCCGAGCATCATGTTCTTGCCGCCGCCCAGCACGCGCGGCGTCACATAGGCGCCGAGCGCTGGCACGAAGACCAGGATCGACCCGGCGATGATCCCGGGCTTCACCGCCGGAATGATGACCCGCCACAGCACCTTGAGCCGCGTGGCATAAAGGTCGTAGGCGGCTTCCACGAGGCGGAAATCGAGCTTCTCCATCGACGCGTACAGCGGCAGCACCATCAGCGGCAGATAGACATAGAGCATGCCGAGCATGATCGCCGTATTGGTGAACATGATCTGGATCGGCGCATCGATTACGCCGATCTTGATGAGGAAGGTGTTGAGGATACCCTCGTTGCGGATCACCTCCATCATCGCGAAGGTGCGGATCAGCAGGTTCGTCCAGAACGGAATGGTGATCAGGAAAAGCCACACATCGCGCGTGCGCTCCGGCCTGGTGGCGATGAAATAGGCGGTCGGAAACCCAAAAAACAGGGCAAGCACCGTGGTTGCCAGCGCAAGGCCCGCCGAGCGCAGGAAGATCACCCCATGGGCTTCCGCAAAACTCACTGTATCGTCGAAGATATCGCGCTCGAACAGCACGCTGAACCAGGCGTCCGTGGTGAACTGCCCGAACTTCACATCGCCATAGTCGCCCTTCTCCATGAACGAGTAGAGAAGCACGATGAACAGCGGCCCCACGGCCGCGAACAGGATGATGGCCAGCGCCGGCGCCGAGAGCAGCCAGCGGTTGCGCGCGTCGCGGCGGCTGGCATCAGAGGCATTGTCGGCGGCGCTGGCCATGGCCTAGTCCCTCAACACCTGCGCGGCGTGGGGCTCCAGCGCAATGCCCACCGCCTCGCCTTCCGAAAAGCCCATGCCGCCCCCGCGCGCATTCTGCTGGCGCACGGTAAAGGCGTGGCCGCCATCGAGCCGGACGTGATAATGCGTGTCGGTGCCGAAATAGACCACGTTCTCAATCTTGCCGCTGAGATCGGCGGTGGCGCCGGGCTTCGCGAGATCGGCGTGTTCGGGCCGCACCACCACAGTCACTCTGCCGGATGGCGAAAAGCCTTCCGGCAGGCCCGCGGTGATCACCGCGCCGCCGGCGAGCCTGACCTGCGCCTCGCGGCCGGTAATCCCCGTCACCTCGCCTTCAAGGAAATTGGTCTCGCCGATGAAATCCGCCACGAAGCGCTGCGACGGCCGGTCATAGATGTCGCGCGGGGTGCCGACCTGCAGGATGCGGCCCTTGGACATGACGGCGATACGGTCCGACATGGTGAGCGCTTCTTCCTGGTCATGGGTGACGAAGATGAAGGTGATGCCGGTCTCGTGCTGCAGGCGCTTCAGCTCGATCTGCATGTCCTTGCGCAGCTTGGCGTCAAGCGCCGAAAGCGGCTCGTCGAGGAGCAGCACGCGGGGTGCGGGCGCCAGGGCGCGGGCCAGCGCGACGCGCTGCTGCTGGCCGCCGGAAATCTGGCTGGTGCGGCGCTTTCCAAGCTCTTCCATGCGCACCAGCGCCAGCATCTCGGCCACCCGCGCATTGATCTCAGCCCTGGGCTTGCCAAGCATTTCGAGGCCGAAGCCGATGTTCTGCGCCACCGTCATGTGCGGAAACAGCGCATAGCTCTGGAACACGGTGTTAACCGGGCGCTTGAACGGCGGCAGCGGCGCGATGTCCTCGCCATGGAGCAGGATCTCGCCTTCGGTCGGGAAATCGAAACCTGCGATCAGCCGGAGCAGCGTGGTCTTGCCGCAGCCTGATGGACCAAGCAGCGTGAAGAACTCATTTTCGCGGATCGCCACCGATACATCGTCCAGCGCCCTGACCGGGTCCTGCCCCGCGCCCTGAAACAGTTTGGTGACGCCCTTCGCCTCAATGGCGGTGCGGCCAGATGCCAAGATCGATCTCCTCCCCGCCTGTTCACCGGCGTTGATGGCCATCCTACGCCGGGAATCCGGCGTCTGCCAATAGGATCAGATCGACCAGCCGCCGTCGATCACAAAAGTCTGTCCGGTGACGAAAGCTGCCTCATCGCTTGCCAGATAAACCACCAGCATGCCGATTTCCTCGGCACGGGCCATGCGGCCCATGGGCTGGCGGGCGATGAAGGCCGATTTCGCCGCCTCGAAATCCCCCGTCGCCTTGAGCCGCTCCATCAGCGAGGGGCTGTCAACGGTCCCCGGGCAGATGGCGTTCACCCGGATGCCCCTGGTGGTGTAGTCGGCGGCCAGCGCCTTGGTCATGCCGATGACGGCGGCCTTGGTGGCGCCATAGACGAAACGGTTGGCGACACCTTTGATCGAGGAGGCGGCGGAGGCCATGTTGATGACGACGCCCGAGCCGCGCGACAGCCAGCCCGGCATGAAGGCCTTGATCATATGGAAATGCGACTTGACGTTCAGGTCAAACGAGAAGTCCCAGGCCTTGTCATCGGTTTCCATGATGGTGCCGGCATGGACATGGCCGGAACAGTTGAACAGGATGTCGGGCGTGCCGACCCGGGCCGCGGCGGCGTCAATCTGGTCCTGCTTCAGGACATCGAGCACGAAGGTCTCGATGCCCGTCTGCTCGCCGCTCAGGGACGCCAGGGCCCCGGCGTTGATGTCGGTGGCCCACACCTTGGCGCCTTCCCGCGCCATGCAGATGGCGGCGGCGCGGCCGATCCCCTGACCCGCCGAAGTGACGATCGCTGTCTTACCATGAAGCCTGCCGGGCATGGACATCTCTCTCCCAATCCTGTTCTACTGGCGGTCTAACTACCGCTTTGCGGAGAGGCTTGTCCATGAGGAACGAAGACATCTGCTATCTTACGGCCACCGAGGCCCTCAAGCTGTTCCGCAAGAAGGCGCTCTCGCCGGTGGAACTGACCAAGGCGCTGATTGGCCGCGCGGCGCGCGTCAACCCCAAGGTCAACTGTTTCGCCGACCGCTATTTCGACGAGGCGCTGGCCCAGGCCAGGGCTGCCGAGGCCCGCTACATGAAACGCGGCGGCGAGGTCCGCCCACTCGAGGGCATTCCGCTGGCGGTCAAGGATGCCCAGCGGGTCAAGGGCAAGCGCACCACCCAGGGATCGCTGATTTTCAAGGACTGGGTGGACGATCATTCCGACCCGATGATCGAACGGCTGCAGAAGGCCGGCGCGGTGATCCTGGCGCGCACCACCACGCCGGAATTCTGCCTCTCGGGCGTCACCACCTCGCGCATCTGGGGCGTGACGCGCAACCCGTGGAACACCGATTGGGGGCCGGGCGGCTCGTCCGGCGGCTCGGGTGCGGCGCTGGCGGCGGGGCTCACGACGCTGGCGACCGGCACCGACATCGGCGGCTCGATCCGCATTCCGGCGGCGGCCTGCGGCATCGTCGGCTTCAAGCCGCCGCATGGCCGCAACCCGGACGGCCCGCCGGCCAATTTCGACCGCTTCAACCATTGCGGGCCGATGACCCGCAGCGTGGCGGACGCGGCGCTGATGCAGAACATCACCTCCGGTCCGCATCCGCTTGACCATGACTCGCTCAGGCAGAAAGTGACGCTGCCGCTCGAGGCCCGTTCCATCAAGGGCATGAAGATCGCCTATTCGGTGGACCTCGGCTACCTGCCGGTCGACGACGACGTGCGCCGCAACATGCTGGCGGCGCTCGAAGTGTTCCGCGGCCTCGGCGCTAAAGTCGTGGAGGTCGATCTCGGCTGGACCGACGACATCGAGCGGAACGGCCTGCACTGGTACAATCTGATGCATTTCGGACGCCAGACCATCTGGCAGATGAAGGACAATGCCGCGCTGATGACCGATTACGCGATCCGCTTCGCCGAACTCGCCCGCAAGTCAACGGCCGATGACGTGCACAAGCCGTTTGAACAGGCGCATCGCATGTACCAGACCCTGGGCCCGGTGCTGGCCGCCCATGACGTTTTCATCTGCCCCACCAACACGGCGCCTACCGTAAAGGCCGACCATGATCCCTATGATCCCAACTTCACGGTGGCCGGAACAAAAGCTGACCCGGAATATGGCTGGGTGATGTCGCATCACTTCAACATGCTGCAGAACTGCCCGGTGCTCTCGGTGCCGAGCGGCCACGCCGCCACCCGGGTGCCGACCGCTGTCCAGATCGTCGGCCGCAC
The DNA here is from genome assembly GCF_046093005.1 of Aestuariivirga sp. Lineage (GTDB taxonomy): Bacteria > Pseudomonadota > Alphaproteobacteria > Rhizobiales > Aestuariivirgaceae > Aestuariivirga. Next base: position 10,542 of record NZ_JBJTER010000097.1, on the reverse strand, counting down.
CTTTGACGATGTGCGCGTGTTCCGCGCCGCGCTCGCTTATGAAAAGGCGCTGGGCGGCTGGTACACGAGCAAGGCGAAACGGCCGCGTATTGAGTTCTGAACACGCTGCCCTTCGGCGGCCGCTGTTTCGATCCTCGTCACGCCACGCGGCGCCGAGACCGGGGCGTTTCAGCACCTGAGAGCAGAGTTACTTCCAGGAGTAACCCTAGTTCCACCAGCCCTGATGTTCCTTCTTCGGCTGGCGCAGAATGCCGTCACCGGGTTTTGGCGGCTCGATCTCCATGAGATAGCGCTTGACCGGGCTCATGCGGTTGTAGAGTTCAGGCGTCAGGTAATCGAGCTGCAAGAGCTGCTGCGGCAAATCGCGCCGCGTATAAGTAAGGTGCAGCATGCGGCGGGGCTGGTCGGTCTTCTTCAGGGTTCCGGCATGCCACATGGATGAATTGCAGATCACCGCGGAGCCCGCCGGCGCCTCCACCAGCATCTCGCCCGGATAGGGCGCCGAGAGATCCGCCGGCACCCTTGCCGCGTCTTCCGGCGACAGGGGCGCCGGTTCCCAGTCGCCGATATTCACATAAGGCACGTTGATCGGCGCCCAGCGGTGCGAGCCCGGAACGATGCGGGTGGGGCCGTTGTCCAGCGTCATGGCGTCGAACATGATCATGGCATTCACCACCCACCAGTCATCGTCGAATTTCTTCGGCACATCGACATGCAGGTCCTGGTGGCCATGACCCTTGACGGGATCGCGCACATTGGCGCCATGCACCTTGATCTCGCCCAGGAGATAGGCGGACGCGGCGAGCACCTCGGGAATCCACAGGCATTTGTCGAAGGCGTCGGTCTTGTTGAAAATGTTGGAGAGCCGCCGGGCGCCAGGCTCGACATGCACCTCGTGGCCGCCCTTGCCGTGCTCGGCGGCATGGAGGCGTTCGAATTCGGCCCGCATGCGGGCGCAGTCTTCGGGCGTCAGCACATTCTCGACAATGAAGTAGCCCTGGCTGTCGAGCTGGTGCTTCTGTTGCGCCGACAGCGTGCCGGGCGTGACGCCCAGCTGGCGGAGCGCGTGCTTGGTATACATGATGGCCTCCCCGGCATGCTCAAGACCTTGGGATCAAACGCAGGGCCAGGCGGCGCGTCAAGGTTGTTCGCGCAATGTTCGAATAGCGGTTGAATTGCCGGGCCACGGGCCTATGTAGACCGGATGGGCTGGTCACTGACCATCGGACGGATCGCGGGCACCGAGATCCGGCTTCACATCACCTTTCTGCTGTTCCTCGCCTGGATCGGCATCGCCGACTACGTCGCGGGCGGCGCCGCGGCGGCGCTCGATTCGCTGGCCTTCATCGCGCTGGTGTTTCTGTGCGTGACGCTGCATGAGTTCGGCCATATCGCCATGGGCCGCCGCTTCGGCATCAAGACGCCACAGGTGATCCTGTCGCCGATCGGCGGCATCGCCAGCATGGAGCGCATGCCGGAGAAGCCCATGCAGGAACTGCTGGTGGCAATCGCCGGGCCTCTGGTGAATGTGGCAATCGCGCTGCTGCTGATCGCCGTCTTCGGCCTCGGCCTCACCGGCGCCGCGGGCCTCGATTTCGACAGCGCGACGCTGGCCGAACGCCTGCTGCTCGTCAACATCACGCTGGTGCTGTTCAACCTGGTGCCGGCCTTCCCGATGGATGGCGGGCGGGTGCTGCGCGCCCTTCTCGCCATGAAGATGGGGGCGGCCAGGGCCACCGCCATCGCCGCGCGCATCGGCCAGGGCTTCGCGGCGCTGTTCGTGGTGCTGGGCCTGTTCTACAGCCCGGTGCTGATGCTGGTGGGCGTGTTCATCTATTTCGCGGCGGCGGCCGAGCAGCAGACGGCAAGCTTCGCCGGCTTCGCCTCCAGGCTGCGGGTGGCGGATGCAATGGAGCCCTCGCCCCTGGTGCTGAACGCCACGCAGCCCATTTCCGTGGCGGTTGATGCCCTGCTCTCCTCGCCACAGAAGGATTTCCCGGTGCTGGGCGCGAACGGCCGCCTGGCCGGCCTGCTCGACCGGGACGCCATCATCCTGGCGCTGCGCGACCGCGGCGGCGAGGCGGCGGTCGGGGAGGCGATGCGGCCGTCTCAGCCGCTCGCCGCCGCGCAGCCGCTGGGCGCTGCCTTCATCGCCATGCGCAACCGCGGTGCTGGCGCCGAAGTGGTGCTGGACGAGGCAGGCCGCATCGCCGGGGTGCTGACCAACGACAATGTCGCCGAGATGATGCTGATCGCGAGCGTGCGTCCGGGCTGGCGGTTCCGGAGACGATGAAATTGCCGTCCATCTGGGTTCTCACCGGCGGCAAGACTGGCGACAACGCGCAGGTGCTGCGGGCCGCCCAGGCGATGGAGCTTCCCTATGACGTGAAGCGCGTCGTCCTCAAGCCCGAATTCGAGACCGTCAAACCCAGGGTCGAAGCATCGCTGCATATCGTCGATTTGGCGAGGTCGGACGCTCTTTCGCCCCCCTGGCCGGACCTCGTCATCACCATCGGGCGCAGGCTGTCGCTTCCGGCCCTGTGGATCAAGCAGCAGTCGGGCGGACGGGCGAAGATCGCCCTGTTCAACGCGCCCAAGGGCCGGGCCGAGGATTTCGATCTGGTGGTGGCGCCCGCCCATTACGCCATCGCCGGGGGGCCGAAGGTCTGCCGCATCGGCCTGCCGCTGATCGCCGCCGACCCGCGGCGGATCGCGGCTGCGCGGCAGGAGTTCGCCGCCGCGTTCGCGGCCCTTGCCAGGCCGCTCCATGTTCTGCTCCTTGGCGGCGACATGGGGGCCGCGAGGCTGGACGCCGGCTTCGTGACGCGGACGCTCCACCTCATGCAGCGGGGCTTCGCCCGCGAGGGCGCGATCTTCGTCAGCACCTCGCGGCGCACGCCGGAGGCCGCCACGGCAGCCGCGGAACAGGCGCTCCGCCCCCAGGACCGGCTCTACCGCTGGCAGCCCGATGCGCCGAGCAACCCCTATTTCGGCCTGCTTGCCCATGGCGACACCTTCACCGTCACGTCCGACAGCCTTTCAATGCTGACCGAGGTGGCGCGGCTTGGCCGCCCGCTCGCCATCGCCGAGCCGCCGGCCTCGCCATGGCGCGGGCTGGCGGTCCGTCTTGGCATCGGCCCGGCGCGCGATCTCGGCAAGTTCACGGACTTTCTCCTGCGGGGCGGCCATGCCGTGCGCCTCGGGCCGGCCGTGCCGGCGCCGGCCATGAGCCCGGCGGACGATGCCGCCGCCGTCGGCCAGCGCCTGAAACAACTGGTCCTCGAGCATGATTGAGAAAAGCGGCGCGATTTGCTATGGCCTTCCCGTCAGGGCGCCCGGCGGCGGGGGACCCTACTGAAGGACATGCCATGAAGCCTTGCGTGTACATCCACACCAACGAGAAGCAGATCATCGGCGCGCTGGTTTCGCAATATTCCTTCACGCGCTTTGCGTCCGACCCGTCGAGCTTCGATGTGAAACTCGTGGAGACCGGCCAGTATGGCTATCTCAAGTCCCACGAGGGCCGCCTCTATCTGCGTGACGGGCTGAAGCGCGAATGGCTCTACAACGACCTCCAGTCGTTCACCGTGCTCCGTTTCACGCCGCCGGAGCTGATGGGCTACCAGGGCCGCTCGCTGGTCGTCGACCCGGATGTTTTCTGCATCAGCGACATCAACCAGCTTCTGAAGCGCGATATGCAGGGCAAGGCGATACTGGCGCGCCACCGGGCGGGCTCGAAGCAGGATGTCTGGGCCTCAAGCGTGATGGTGCTCGACAACCCGCAGCTGACCCGCTGGAAGGTGGAGGAGAACTTCGAGGAGATGTTCCGCTTCGAACGCGACTACATGAAGTGGGTCACGCTGCAGCTCGAGCCGCGGGACTCGATCGGGGTGCTCGAAACCTATTGGAACGATTTCGACACGCTGACGCCCGAGACGCGCATGATCCACAACACCAAGCGCCAGACCCAGCCATGGAAATCCGGCCTTCCCGTCGATTTCCGCCCGCCCGAATCCAAGGGCTCGTTCAAGCCCAAGAACATTTACCACCGCGTGCGCCGCGCGCTGTTCGGCGACTATGGCATGCTTGGCGCCTATGACCGCCACCCCGACCCCAACCAGGAACGCCTGTTCTTCGCCCTCCTCAGGGAATGCTGCGATAAGGGCATCGTGACCGAGGCCATGGTCCGCGAGGAGATGAAGCAAAACCACGTCCGCCACGACGCGCTGGAGCTGCTGCGGAACACGCCGACGCTGCACGAGCGCCCGCTGTTCGCGGCGTGATCAATTCAACGTGGTGAGCCTAAGTTGCTGTTTAAAGGTTTGCAGCCGTCATCAAAGGCCCGCTTGATCTCTTGGTGGTGAGGGCGGCCTATCCGGCCGGGACTTTGCGCTTTACTTGAGAGCGGCCGGCCGCTAGAAACCGCCGTCAGTCAGGCAGATTTTGTGACCATTTGCAGTCACTCGCGCCAGCGGGAGAACACATCTTGCAATTGTTCGATTTTGACAGGTTTGATGCCGCGCCTCTGCAACGGACACCGTGCGACTATATCATGGTGCCGGAGTTCGTGTTGCCCAAGGCGCTTGAGCAGATCAACAAGGACTTTCCCGACATAAGGGAGCCCGGCAACTTTCCTCTGGAGGGGCTTTCCTTCGGGCCGGGCTTCAAGGCTTTCGCTGACGCCATGATGGGCCCTGAGATCAAGCAGCGCTTTGCCGAGAAGTTCCAGTTTGACCTTGAGCCCTATCCGCCGCAGATGACCGTGCGGCGCCACATGGCGCCATACGACGGCAACATTCACAATGACTCGCGTTCGAAGAAGATCACCGTCCTCGTGTATTTCAACGAGGTGTGGAACCAGAAGGGCGGCCAGTTGCGCATCACCAGGAATGCGGCCGACATGGACGACTACTATCTCGAAGTGCCGCCCGTGCGGGGTACGCTGTTCGCGTTCCGGCGGAACGATTTCTCCTTCCATGGATTTCCGCCCGCCGAAGGCGAAAGACGCGCGATCCAGATGTATTGGGTGGAGCCCAAGCGTTTGAACAGGACGAAGGCGACTGGCTGGAAAAAGGTTGTCCACAAGACCGTGCGGAGAGTTCTTGGCTTGCGGCCGTCCAATCTGTGACGGCTCGGGACCGGCGAGCTCAAGGCGCGCGGCAGATGTTTCCTGATTTCCTCGTCATCGGCGGGCAGAAGTGCGGAACCTCATGGCTGCAGGATAATCTCTCCACCCATCCCCAGGTCTGGCTTCCTCCCACCAAGGAAGTCCACTACTTCGACAAGGGCAATGACTCGCTGCCGAAGCGCCTGTTCGGCACGACGAAGCGCATGAAAAAAGCGCGCGCTCATGTTCTGCGGGAGTTTCGCGGATGGCTGGGAGGGGGCGGCGCTTCCGGCCTCAAGTGGTCCCTCGACTACTGGCTCGCCCCCCGGGATGACGAGTGGTATGCGCGGTTGTTTCCGCGACAGGAAGGCAAGATCGCGGGCGAGATCTGCCCGGGTTACGCGCTCATGCGCGGCGCCCAGATCGATCACGTGGCCACGCTCATGCCGGGCGTCAAGATCATCTACCTTCTGCGCAACCCGGTGGACCGGTCATGGTCATATGCCGCCCAGTATTTCTCAAGTCCGCGGCGCAAAGGCCGCTATGGCGGCGCGGACAAGGTGCCGGACGCGATCCTCAGGGCATTCCTGACCGCGGATGCGAACGGGCATAGCGACTATCTGAATGCTCTCGAGGCCTGGCAAAGCCGCTTTCCCGCGAGCCAGATGCTGGTGGGTTACTTCGACGAGCTTGCGGCAGACCCGCGCGGCCTGTTCGCGCGGGTGCTCGCGTTTCTTGACATCGATGCCGGGCCGGCTTCGATTCCTCCCGCTATTGGCGAGAACCGGCGCGCCAGCCGGGGGTCGAAAGCGCCCGGGGAGTACCGTGTGTTTCTCGCCCGCCTGCATCTTGACCAGCTGCGGGCCCTTCATGAGAGACTCGGTTCGGAGTGGACCAGACGCTGGCTTGACGATGCTCTGGAACTGACGTCGGTCCGCCATCCGCCGTTCAGTGAGCCGGAGAGGTGAACAGGATCTTGCTCTAAGCCTCGGACTTGCGCTCGTCCTGATTTGCCTTTGCTCCTGCCGGCGCGGCCTCGAGGGTCACCGTGCCTTCGTCGACGCGGTAGAGGCGGTCCGCGATCCCGGTCCAGGCGGGGCGGTGGGTAATCACGACGATGGTATAGCGGCCGCCAAGCCGGGAGATGTTCTCAACGATCTCAGCCTCGGTGCGGGGATCGAGCGCGCTTGTAACCTCATCGAGAATAAGCACGTGAGGTTTCATCACAAGCGCCCGGGCGAGCGACAGGCGCTGGCGCTGGCCGCCCGAGAGCTTGCCGCCCATCTCGCCGACGCTCGCCGACAGGCCGCCGGGCAGCCGCGACACGAAGTCGAGCGCGCCCGCTTGCCGCAGCGCCTCCTCGATCTGGCGATCGGAAATCGAGGTGTCGCCCAAGGTGATGTTGGCGCGGACAGTGGCGTGGAACAGTCCCAGCTCCTGCGGGACATATCCGATCTGCTTGCGCCAGGCGACGATGTCGACCTCGCTCAGCGGCCTTGCTCCGATGAGAATGCGGCCCCGATCGGGGCGGTGGAGGCCGATCAGCAGATCGATGATGGTGGTCTTGCCAGCGCCGGATGGCCCGCTCAGCACGGTGACGGCGTTGGCGGGAATCTCGAGCGACACGCCGCGCAACACAGGCGTGCCGCCATACGAAAACTCGACGTTCTCGAAACGGCAGCCATGGCCCAGCTCGGGCGGCTGCAGGCCGGGGTTTTCCTCGCGGCTGGCTTCGGCGCGATCTATGAGTTGATTGATCCGCACCGTGGAACCCTCAAAGATCACGGCGGACTGCAGCATGCGCTGGAGCCGCGTGACCACCGCCATGATCTGATTGTAGATGACGGCGCTGACCAGGAGTTCCGGAAACGGCACTTTCATCACCGCGCTGGCAAAGTAGATTCCAGCCGCGGCGAGCACCGCCACGATGGCCGCCCCACTCTGCGCCAGCATGGCCTTGGACCTTTCGCGGACCAAAAAGGAACGGCGCAACTTGGCGAACAGGCTGTCAATCGAAACAAACACCGGCTCGTAGCGGTGCATCGACTTCAAGGACTTGATATTCGCCAGCGCGTCGACCATGTCGCCCTGAAGCGAGGAAGCCTTGTCACTCTCCTTGTACCCGGCCTTTCGCGTGCGCCGGATGTATCGCTGCAGGACCACGCTGAGCAACACGCCGGTTCCTATGCCCAGAAGCGCCAGCCGCCAGTTGATGGCGAGCGCCACCGCCGAGTAAGCGACCGTCTGGATGGCCGCCGCGATCAGGTTGGCGGAGACGATATAGGACTCGCCCGCGCGGCTGGCGTCGACGGTCATGACGTTCGACAGCGAACCGCCCTTCTCGCCGGAGAAGAAGCCCCAGCGGGCATTGAAAACGGCCGCGAGCAGGCGGCGCCGGAGCGTATTCGAAACCCTGGCGGCAGCCTTCACGGTATAGGACATTGCCGCGTAGGTGAGGGCCGACTTCAGCAGCATGAAGACCGCGACGACCAGCACGAGGCTGCCGAGCGTCATCGACAGGCCGAACGGCTCCAGGAGCTGCGCGGCATAAGCGCCGAACTTGTCGGCGCCCGCCGAACTTCCGCCCGACGCGATCGCGATGATAGGTATGAGCGTGCCGAGGCCGATCGTCTCGCAGACGCTGGCCACGAGGAGGCACGTCACGACCCAAAATGGATTCGCTTCCCTGGCCTTGAAGAACAGGGTGAGGGACTTCAGCATGGAACCTCGGCATCTTCGGTCCACAACATGGCGCGCATCCGGCTAGCCCCGGTTCTTCCGGCTCAACACCAGCGCCGCGCCGAGGTGGGGTTCCTGGGGAAAGTCCATGGTGGCCCAGAGCGGCCTCAGCCCGTAGCGCGCCAGTTCGGGTATCTCGCCCCGGACGTAATCGCGCCCAAAGACATGGGCGCGCCGCAGCAACGACCGGTTGGCCTCGGCAAATGGCTCCATGTTGAGGACATGGCCGGAACTCACCCGCGAAATCTCGGCAAGCGCCCGGGCGCGCACGCGTTCCATCTGCTCCACCGCGAGCACGGTGACAACGAGGTCGAATTCGCCATCGGCGAAGGGCATCGCCGTGGCATCGCCCCTGATGAAGCCGATGCGCCGGAAGGCTTGCGCGTCGCGCGCCGCCGTGACCGGATAGGCGGCAAGCGGCGGCGGCAGGGCCTCTTCCTGCTGCAGGGCGCGGGCCACGCGGTGGCCGGATTCGGTGAGTTCCAGACCGGAGAAGGACACATCCGGAAACTGCCCGGCCAGCAGCAGCAGGTTGATGCCGTTGCCGCAACCCACCTCCAGCACGCGCCGCGGCTTCAAGGCCTCAATCACCGCGGCCAGGATCACATTGCGAAAGCGCGGCACGCCGGCGCGGTCGGCGATGAAACGCGCGCCGCGGTCAACCCAGGGCTCGGGCTTGCGGCAGCCCGCGGACAGGTCGTAGGCGGCGAAACCGCGCGCCCAGGCGCCTTCGTATTCGCCGGCGATCATCTGCCTGTTGCGCGTTGCCCGCTCGCCTGATCCGCCAAGGGCGCGGCGCGCGGCGCGCTTTGCGGCATTCCAGCGGATGATGCGCAGTTGCCGGGCGCCTTCGGCGGTCCGCGTGGCGGTGCAGAAAAACGGCCGGAACGCCGACATCACCGCGGCATGGGCCACGCCGGCCGGAAGGCTGTCGAGTGTCTGGAAGGCGATGCTCATCCTGGGCGGCCTACCGGTATCCGAACACCGGGTCGAGCCGGCCGCGCACCATGGCGTCGAGGGCTTCGGCCTGTTCCTCGGTGACATAGTCGCGCCAGCCGCCCACCTTGGCGCGGCGCACCTTGAAGGTTGAGGGATCGCTCGCGTCGGCTGGCTTGAGGCGGGTGTTGAAGGTAAGCTTCCCGGCATTTTCCTGTTCCATGCGGCGCATATTGCCGATGGAAGCGAAGCTGGCGGCGTCGGCGATCCCGTCCGCCGACGGCGCCTCGCCGAGGAAGCGCAGCACCCGCGCCAGCTGGCCTTCGGTATCGGCCTTCAGGTCCTCGTATTTGACCATCATGAGGTCCTGGAAGCGCGACAGGTCCCTGGCCCAGGCATTCATGAATTCGATGATTCTGGGAATTCCCGCCTCCTCGCCGGCGATGAAGCCGTACACGTCCAGCTCTCCCAGCGGATAGCCGTTGATCACCTTCTTGCGCGGCACGATGCGGTGGCGCCACTGGAAATACTGCGAGACGGCGGTGTCGCGCGGGTCGCGCACCAGGAGGATCACCCGGCTCTTGCCATAGAGATCGAACTTCCGGTCATGGCCCATGTAGTCCTTAAGGTAGTTGTCATGGGTGAAGAACAGCACCGGAATGCGCGCATCCTGGCGGTGGAACTCGTCGAATTCCATCAGGCTGCCTTCCTTCAGGCCATACTTGCGCGCGAAGTAGCGCGACAGCATGACCCTGAACCAGGTGCGCCCGCTCTTGCCGAAGGAAACGATCACCGCATCGGCATGAGGAAGTTTTTCCGCCTCCTCCCAGCCGCGCCATTTTCGCTCGACGCGGATTCCCGCCTCGCGTGGCAGCGCCAAAGCCGCGGCCAGCGACACCGCTTGCCGCATCCCGGTACGGACATGAAAAATCGTTGGCAGCTGCATGAACGCGGCGTCTTTCCTGAAGTGCGGCGGAGGGTTACCACCCCGGTGCCGCCGGTTCAACCGGCCGCGTGGCGCGCCGCCGCGCGGGGCGCCCGGAGCACGGGCAGTGACAACTCTGCTCGCGGCAGGAAAATGTCTTATCCGGGGCGCGCCGCGCACCCGGATCAGTTGAGCCGGTTCTTCACCGCGGTGATGGACGAGGCGATCAATTCGGCCGCCTTCTCGCCCCTGGCGGCTTCCGCCACCAGCTTCTGCGAGGCGGCGATGGCCAGTTCGGTTGCCAGGTTGCGCACGTCCTTGACGGCGGCGGCCTCGGCCTGGGCGATCTTCTGTTCGGCCTGCCTGGCGCGGCGGTCCAGCGTTTCGGAGAGCTAGCGCCGCGTCTCGGCGGCATATTCCTCGGCATCGGCCTTGGCGGCGGCGACGATGGATTGTGCTTCCTTCTCGGCGTCGAGGCGCTTCTGCTTGTATTCCGCAAGCAGGCTCTCAGCCTCCTTGCGCAGCGACGCGGCATGCTCAAGCTCACGGCGGATGCGCTCGGCGCGCGAGTCGAGCCCGGCGCCCATGGCTTTGAAGCCGCCGGCATAAGCAACGATGCCGAGGAAGATGATCAGCGCGACGAGGGCGAAAAACGAAGCGTCGAAATGCATGGGTTTTCTCCTCAGACCTTAAGCCCGGCGATGGCCTTGGCGGCATCGGCCTTGCTGATCTTGGTTCCCGGTAGCGCAGCGACGATCTCGGCCGCGGTCTCGGCGGCGACGTCGCCCACATCCTTCACCGCCTGCGATTTCGAGGCGGCGATGCGGGCTTCGGC
>NZ_JBJTER010000096.1:0-14589 GCF_046093005.1 Aestuariivirga sp. | reverse complement strand
GTCTTGATGACTTCGAGATTGTGCTCAATCACCACCACGCTGTTGCCCTGGTTCTCCAGCCTGCCGAAGAAGCTGAAGGCGAAGGACAACGAGATCGCCGCGCGCATCCTGAAGGAAATCCGCGAGCGGCTGAAATTCCTGGTCGATGTCGGGCTCGATTACCTCACCCTGTCGCGCACCTCCGGCACGCTGTCAGGCGGCGAGAGCCAGCGCATCCGGCTCGCCTCGCAGATCGGCTCGGGCCTCACCGGCGTGCTCTATGTGCTGGACGAACCGTCGATCGGCCTGCACCAGCGCGACAATGCCCGCCTGCTCGATACGCTGGTGCATCTCCGCGACCTTGGCAATACGGTGATCGTCGTCGAGCATGACGAGGACGCGATCCGCATGGCGGACTATGTGGTCGACATCGGCCCTGGCGCCGGCGTCCATGGCGGCCGGGTGGTGGCTCAAGGAACGCCGCCGGAAATCATGGCCAATCCGAAATCATTGACCGGTCAGTATCTGACGGGCGAGCAGCAGGTGCCGTTGCCCGGCCTGCGCCGCAAATGGCAGAAGGGCCGTTCGATCCGCGTCAAGGGTGCGCGCGCCAACAACCTCAAGAATATTTCCGCCGAAATACCCTTGGGCGTCTTCACCTGCGTGACCGGTGTGTCGGGCGGCGGCAAGTCAACCCTGCTGATCGACACCGTCTACCGCGCCGCGGCGCGCAAGCTGATGGGCACGCGCGAGGCGCCGGCCGAGCATGACCGCATCGAGGGCCTCGAATTCCTCGACAAGATCATCGACATTGACCAGAGCCCGATCGGCCGCACGCCGCGGTCCAACCCCGCCACCTACACCGGCGCCTTCACGCCGATCCGCGACTGGTTCGCGGGGCTCCCCGAAGCCAAGGCCCGCGGCTATGAACCGGGCCGCTTCTCCTTCAACGTCAAGGGCGGGCGCTGCGAAACCTGCCAGGGCGACGGTGTCATCAAGATCGAGATGCACTTCCTGCCCGATGTCTATGTCACCTGTGACGCCTGCCACGGCCACCGCTACAACCGCGAAACCCTCGAGATCAAATTCAAGGACAAGTCGATCGCCGATGTGCTGGAGATGACGGTGACGGAAGCGGGCGAATTCTTCCGCGCCGTGCCCAGCGTGCGCGACAAGATGGAAACGCTGGAGCGCGTCGGCCTCGGCTACATCAAGGTCGGCCAGCAGGCCACCACGCTGTCGGGCGGCGAGGCGCAGCGCGTGAAACTCGCCAAGGAACTCTCCAAGCGCGCCACCGGCCGCACGCTTTACCTGCTCGACGAGCCCACCACCGGACTGCACTTCCACGACGTGAAGAAGCTGCTCGAAGTGCTGCACGAGCTCGTGGACCAGGGCAATAGCGTGGTGGTGATCGAGCACAATCTCGAGGTCATCAAGACCGCCGACTGGATCCTGGACCTGGGGCCCGAAGGCGGCGACGGCGGCGGCGAGATCGTGGTGGCCGGCACGCCGGAGGATGTGGTGCGGGAAAAGCGCAGCTACACGGGCCGCTTCCTCAAGGACGCGCTGCGGCGCGGAAAGCGCGAGGCGGCGGAGTAAGGGTCTCCCCTACCCCTGCCGTTCCCTCCTGAGCTTCGCCCAGTATTCGAGCCGTTTACGCACTTCGCGTTCGAAGCCCCGTTCCACCGGTTCGTAATAGCTTTCCCGGCCCATGCCGTCCGGAAAGTAATTCTGGCCGGAAAAACCATCGGGCTCGTCATGGTCATAGCGGTAGCCTGCGCCATAGTCCTGCTGCTTCATCAGCTTGGTCGGCGCGTTGAGGATGATCTTGGGTGGCATCAGCGAGCCGGTTTGCTTCGCGCGTTCGCTGGCCTGTTTCCACGCCTTGTAGAGCGCGTTGGATTTTGGCGCGGCCGCCACATAGACGACCGCCTGGGCGATCGCCAGCTCGCCTTCCGGGCTGCCGAGAAAATCATAGGTCTCCTTGGCGGCCAGCGCCTGGTGCAGCGCCTCGGGGTCGGCGAGACCCACATCCTCCACCGCCATCCGCACCACGCGGCGGGCGATGAACAGCGGGTCCTCGCCCGCCACCAGCATGCGGGCCAGATAGTAAAGTGCCGCATCGGGGTCGGAGCCGCGCACGGATTTATGCAGCGCCGAGATCAGATTGTAATGCCCGTCCGCCGCCTTGTCATAAAGCGGCAGCCGCTTCTGCACGCTCCACGCCAGGCTTTCCGGGTCGAGCGGCGCGCCGCCCTCCGGCACGGCGGCGAACACCTCCTCCAGAATATTGAGAAAATAGCGCCCGTCGCCATCCGCCATGGCGATCATCGCCATGCGCGCCTCCGCTGTGGCGGGAAGCGCCCGGCGCTCGAACATTTCTGCGCGCCCGATCAATGCGTCAAGCGCCGCCGCATCGAGCCGGTTCAGCACCAGCACCTGGGCGCGCGACAGCAACGCGCCATTGAGTTCGAAGGACGGGTTCTCGGTCGTCGCCCCCACCAGGATCACCGTGCCGTCCTCGACATAGGGAAGGAAGGAATCCTGCTGTGACTTGTTGAAACGGTGGATCTCGTCCACGAACAGCAGCGTGCCCCGCCCCTGCTCGCGCCGGATGGGCGCCTGCTCGAACACTTTCTTGAGGTCCGCGACGCCCGCGAAGATCGCCGAGATCTGCTCGAAGGCGAGCCCCGTCTCGCCCGCCAGCAGCCTTGCGATGGTGGTCTTGCCGGTGCCCGGCGGCCCCCACAGGATGATCGACGGGATGCGCCCCGCCGCCAGCATACGGGTGATGACGCCCGCGGGGCCCACGAGATGATCCTGTCCGACGACGTCCGCGAGCTTCTGCGGGCGCAACCGGTCGGCCAGCGGACGCGGCGCGTCCTTGCCCATGCCGGCGGCATCGAACAGGTTTGCGCTCATCCGCCGATGGCGATCTTGAGCACCCGCCCGCCACGCTTCAGGGCGATCCGCCAGGCGCTTGTCTCATCTTCCAGAAGCGCTTTCAGGGTCTCAACGCTGTCGATTTCGCGGCCGTTGACCTCGAGGATCATATCGCCCTGTTTCATGAAGCGCGCGGCGGGGCCACCTTCGATCTTGGCGACCGCCACGCCCGTTGCCTCCGATGGCAGATCGAGTTCATCCGCAACGGCGGGCGAAAGATTCGATATCACCGCGCCCGCCAGCGGATTGTTGCCCTTGATCAGGGTGGTGGCGCGCGCCACCGTTTCCGGCGCGGCAATCATCGTGACCTGGGTCTCCCGGCGCTCACCCTTGCGCTGGTACTCGACGATGGTGGTTGAGCCGATCGCCGTCGTGGCCACCCGATAGCCGAGCTCCTGGGCGCTTTCCACGGGCTTGCCCTCCACCGCAAGAACAATGTCGCCGCGCTTCAGTCCGGCGGCGGCAAGCGGGCTTTCCGGGTGGAGGCTCACGATCAGCGCGCCCTCCGGCCGCGCCATGCCGAGCGAGGCGGCAATGTCGGAGGACACATTCTGCACCTCGGCGCCGATCCACGGCCGGCGGATCGCCTCGCCGCCGCTTTCCGCGGTGGCCACCACGGTTTTCACCATGTTGGCGGGAATCGCAAAGCCGATGCCGATGGAGCCGCCGCCGCGCGAGAAGATCGCGGTGTTGATGCCGATGAGCTGCCCCTTGCCATTGACCAGCGCGCCGCCGGAGTTGCCGGGGTTGATGGCGGCATCGGTCTGGATGAAGAACTGGTAGTCGCTCACGCCCACGCTGGTGCGGGCCAGCGCCGAGACAATGCCGCTGGTGACCGTCTGGCCCACGCCGAATGGATTGCCGATCGCCAGCACCAGATCGCCAACCTCGAGCGCGTCCGAGTCGCCCAGGCCCAGTGCCGGCAATTCCTCGTCCGGCACATCGATCTTGAGGACCGCGAGATCGGTGCGCTCGTCCTTGAGCAGCACCTTCGCCTCGAACTCGCGCCGGTCAGCCAGCACGACCGTGATGTCGGTGCCCTCGGCGATGACATGATGGTTGGTGACGATCAGCCCCTTTGGATCGACGATCACGCCGGAGCCCAGCGAATTCTGCACCCGCTCCCGCGGCCGGCCGAATGACCCATCGTCGCCGAAGAAGCGGCGGAAGAACGGATCCTCGAACAACCCGCCGCCGCGCGACACCGTGATTCGCTTGGCATACACATTGACGACCGCCGGCGCCGTCCGCTTGACGATGGGCGCGAAGGACAATTGCACCTCGGCAGCGGAGCTGGGCACGATCTCCTCGGCGCGCAGCGGAGCGGCAGCGAACAGAAACAGGCTTGCGGCCATGGCGAGGATCAGGAAACGCATGTCAATCCTTTCGAGCGAAAGCTCCTATCTGCGGTCAAGCTTTGTCGACAAGATGACCGAAGTTTCGATCCGTGTGACCCCGGGAATCTGCCCGATCTCATCAATCAGGCGGTCCATGTCCTCCGATGAAACGGTCCGGACCTGGGCGATGAGGTCGAATTTCCCGCTCACCGTGTGCAAGGTCTCAACCTGCGGGAAGCGCGCCAGCCGGCGTCCGAGTTCCACCTGGCGGCGCGGCTCGACCGCCAGCGTCACGAAGGCGCGCATGCCGCCGTCCTCGGCCTCGCGCGCCAGCTTGATGGTGAAGGCGGCGATGACGCCGGCCTCCTTCAGCCGCGCCAGCCGGTCCTGCACGGTCGTGCGCGACAGGCCGAGCTTGCGCGCCAGCGAGGCGACCGGCTCGCGCGAGTCGGCCTTCAGGAGCGCGATGAGCTCCTCATCCTTGGGCGTGACCTGGATCATCGTCGAATTGGGGGCCTCCGCCGTCATAATGACGACTCAACCGGCACAATTCAGCACAATGCCGTCTTTTATCCAACAGGCCGGGGTCCCATTTTCCGCGCCGGTCCGCCTGACGGGCCGACATGGAGGTTGAAATGGCCCAGCTCGTGAAAAGCGCGGTTTTCGAGGTCTTGCATGCCGATGCTCCCGAGGTGGCGCGCGTGATGCGCCCGGACGCGCCGGTGTTCTGCTTCAGCGCCGCCGCGCTTGAGGCCAGCTATGCCACATTCCGCAAAGGCTTCCCCGGCCTGGTCAGCTTCGCGGTCAAGTCAAACCCCTCGCGCGAGGTGCTCGCCACGCTCGCCCGCGCCGGCCTGCAGCATTGGGACGTGGCCTCGGTGCAGGAGATGGCACAGGTCCATGCCGTGCAGCCGAAGGCGCACTTTCACTATCACAACCCGGTCAAGTCCCGCCGCGAGATCTTCGACGCGTATCACCGCTACGGCTGCCGCCGCTTTGCCGCCGACGCGCGCGAGGAAGTTGCCAAGATCGCTGACATCACCGGCCGCGACGCATCGGTCGAAATCGCCGTGCGTTTCGTGCTGCCGCGCGACCGCGGCGCGTCCGCGCATGATTTTTCGACCAAGTTCGGCGCGCCCGAGCATATCGCCGCGGAACTGCTGCAGGATATCGCGCAGCGCGGCTTGGTGCCGGTGCTGACTTTCCACCCGGGTTCGCAATCGCGCGATCCCGCCGTATATGTGCGCCACATCGAGGCGGCACAGCGCATCGCAAAGACGGCCGGCATCACCCTGCGCACGCTCAATGTCGGCGGCGGCTTTCCGGCCCGCTATCCGCTAAGCCAGCCGGCCCCGCTGGGCGATTTCTTCTCCGCTGTTTCCGAAGCCGCCGTGCGCTGCTTCGGCAAGGAGGCCGTACCGCAGCTGGAGTGCGAGCCGGGCCGCGGCCTCGTGGCCTCATCGATGTCGCTGCTGACGCGCGTCAAGCTGGTGTGCTCTGTCGGCGATGACATCTTCCTCAATGACGGCGTCTATGGCGGCCTCATGGAATTCATGCAGGTTCCCGAACTGCAGCCGCCCTATCGCGCGATCCGTGACGGCGTTGTGCTGGAAGGCCGGACGAAGGCCTGGAAGGCATTCGGCCCGACCTGCGATCCGCTGGACGTGCTGCCCGCCCGGCTTGATCTGCCCGCGGACCTGCGCGAGGACGACTATATCGAATTCGGCATGCTGGGAGCCTACGGGATTGCCACCTCAACCCGCTTCAACGGCTACGGCGCCCATGAGGTGATACCGGTTGCGAGGGCCTACACCGGCGTCTAATTCAGCATCGAATAGCGCAAGGCGATGGCGACGGCCTGGGTCTTGGTGCGGGCGCGCAGCTTGTTCATCGCCTTGGCTGAATAGAGGTTGATGGCGCTTTCGCTGAGCTTCAGCAGCTGGGCGGTTTCCCAGGCAGTCTTGCCTTCGGCCGCCCATTGCAGCACCTCGCGCTCGCGCGGACTCAGGTCGAACTCGGCGCTCGTCGGGCGGGCGGAAACCAGCTTCTTCATCCGCTGGTGATAGTAGTGCGCAAACAGATGCAGTTCCGTGGCAATATCCTTCCGGACCTGACCCCATTCCCGGTCATCGCATTCGAAATTCACCGAGAACATCGCGTCGCCAACGCCTGGCTCGCGAATCGGAATTGAGATGCCATGGCGCCCAATTCCAAAGCTTTCCGCCACTTCATGGATATTCTGCACGGTTTCATCCTTGTTGCGCGCTTCCTCCCAGTCGAGCGGCAGCAGGCGGCTGAAACAAAGATGGAACGCGCGGTCCTTCAGAGGCGAATAGTCCCGCATGTAGATGGCGGTATAATTCTCATCATAAGTGGAGAACCAGGTCATCCGGTCCGGCACGGCATTTGAAGAGCCGAGAAACCAGTATGAAAGGTTCAGGACCCCGAAGCGGTCACGCGCCGATCGCAGGAAGCAGGCTGACTCTCCTGAGTCGGCGAAAGGCTCCTGACTCGCGCTGAATATGTCGAAACGGTTGCTCATCCCACCACATCCAGGAACTTGGTTCCCGCCACCCCGTTTTCAATTTCTAGTTTAAGAATTTCAACATAGTTAATTTCTATCACCTCCCGTTGTACTTCAACAGGAAATAATCCAACGTCCTGGCAAAAAAAAGGGCAGCCCAATGGGCCGCCCTGACAAGAGGAAATGACGCCGTAATCAGGCCGCGGCTTCCGCGGCCTCTTCAACTTTCTGGCTTGGACCCGAATCCTGACCCCGCGCGTTGACATCGCGATCGACGAATTCGATGACCGCCATCGGCGCCTGGTCGCCAAAGCGGAAGCCGGCCTTCATGATGCGGAGATAGCCGCCATTCCGCCCCGCATAGCGCGCGGCCAGAACGTCGAACAGTTTCCTGACCTGGGCATCGTCCCCGAGTTGCGCCATGGCCATGCGCCGGGAATGCAACCCGCCCCGCTTGGCCAGCGTGACCAGCTTCTCAACCACGGGGCGCAAGTCCTTCGCCTTGGGCAGCGTCGTCACGATCTGCTCATGCTTGATCAATGCGGCCGCCATGTTGGCAAACATCGCCCCGCGGTGCTCCGCCGTGCGGTTGAACCGCCGGCCCCTGAAACCATGACGCATAACCGTTCTCCTTCACTCGCGGCACCCCCAGAGAGGCGCCAGCCGGGTTCTCAATAATGTTGCTCGTACTTCTTGGCCAGCTCTTCGATGTTCTCAGGCGGCCAGTTCGGCACTTCCATGCCGAGGTGCAGGCCCATCTGGGCAAGCACTTCCTTGATTTCGTTCAGCGACTTGCGGCCGAAATTCGGGGTGCGGAGCATCTCCGCCTCGGTCTTCTGGATCAGGTCGCCGATGTAGACGATGTTGTCGTTCTTCAGGCAGTTGGCGGAGCGCACGGAAAGCTCGAGCTCGTCCACCTTCTTGAGCAACGCGGCGTTGAATTCGAGCTCGGGGCGCGACTCCTCGATGATCGCCTTGGACGGCTCCGAGAAGTTGATGAACACCGAAAGCTGGTCCTGCAGGATGCGGGCCGCATAGGCAACGGCATCCTCGGGCGACACCGAACCATCGGTTTCCACGTTCATGGTGAGCTTGTCATAGTCCAGGATCTGGCCCTCGCGGGTGTTCTCGATCTTGAACGACACGCGCTTCACCGGGCTGTAGATCGAATCAACCGGGATCAGACCGATCGGCGCGTCTTCGGGGCGGTTGCGTTCGGCGGACACATAGCCCTTGCCGGTGTTCACCGAGAATTCAATACGGATTTCAGCACCCTGGTCGAGCGTGCAGATCACATGCTCGGGGTTGAGGATGTGGATGTCGCCGGAGGTCTGGATGTCGCCGGCGCGCACCACGCCCGGGCCTTCCTTGCGCAGAACCAGGCGCTTCGGCCCCTCGCCCTGCATGGAAATGGCGATTTCCTTGATGTTCAGGATCATGTCCGTCACATCCTCGCGCACGCCCGCGATCGAGGAGAACTCATGCAACACGCCATCGATATGGACCGACGTCACGGCCGCGCCCTGCAGCGAGGAGAGCAGCACCCGGCGGAGCGCATTGCCGAGGGTGGTGCCGAAGCCGCGCTCGAGCGGCTCCGCGACAAAGGTGGCCACGCGGCGGCGGTCGCGGCCAGCCTGAACCTCGAGCTTCGACGGACGGATCAGTTCCTGCCAGTTCTTTTGGTTCACATGCATCTCTTATTGCTTCCTGTCGAACATCCGGCGCTTGCCCTGGGGCGCGCCGCGCTTCACGAATAACGCTGTGCCGCGATGGCTCAGACGCGGCGGCGCTTCGGGGGACGGCAGCCGTTGTGCGGAATGGGGGTCACGTCGCGGATCGAGGTCACCTGAAGGCCACAGGCCTGCAGCGCGCGCAGGGCCGATTCACGGCCGCCGCCAGGACCCGAAACTTCGACCTCAACGGTGCGCATGCCATGTTCCATGGCGGCGCGGCCAACCTGCTCGGCGGCCACCTGCGCGGCATAAGGCGTCGACTTGCGCGAGCCCTTGAAGCCGAGTTTGCCGGCCGAGGCCCACACGATGGCATTGCCCTGCACATCGGTGATGGTGATCATCGTGTTGTTGAACGACGAATTCACATGGACCACGCCAGACGAGATGTTCTTGCGTTCCTTGCGGCGCGGACGTTGCGCTTCCTTAGCCATGTCTGTTCAGCCTCTACTTCTTCTTGCCGGCGATTGCTTTGGCGGGGCCCTTGCGGGTGCGCGCGTTGGTGTGGGTGCGCTGACCGCGCACCGGCAGTCCCTTGCGGTGGCGGAGACCGCGATAGCAGCCCAGATCGACGAGGCGCTTGATGTTGATCGACACCTCGCGGCGAAGGTCGCCCTCCACCACATAGTCGCGATCGATGATCTCGCGGATCGCCAGCACTTCGGCGTCCGAAAGCTCGTTCACGCGCTTGGCCACCGGAATCTTGGTCTTCTCGCAGATCTCGACAGCGTTGACTGGCCCGATGCCATAAATGTAGCGCAGGGCAATGGCCACCGGCTTGTTCGTGGGAATGTTGACGCCTGCTATGCGGGCCACGCTTTTTCTCCTAGTTTTTCAACGGCTTGCGCCGAAAGATTCAATCAGTTCCACAGGCCGGGCAACGCTTCCAAAGGCATAAGGCCGTACCCCAAGGGGCAATTCCCCCTGAAGCCAGCCTGTCCTCGACCGAGATTGGAGCGGCTTCTAGAGGGGAATCGCATGCGCGTCAACCTCCAGAATGGCCTCAAACCCGGTTTTCACAGCCCCTTCAGCACCGCTTCGATCTGGCGGGTCACCTCGCCGATCTCCGCCATGCCGTCGATGGTCTTCAGCGTCCCGCGCCCGCCATAATACGCAACCAGCGGCGCGGTTTGATTGTTGTAGACGGTAAGCCGGTCACGGACCGTCTTCTCGTTGTCGTCGGCGCGCCGCGTGAACTGGGTTCCCCCGCAGGCATCGCACACGCCCGAAACTTTCGGCATCTCGAACCGGTCGTGATAGCCCTTGCCGCAGGCGGCGCAGGTGTAACGGCCAGTGATGCGCTCCACCAGGGCTTCGTCGTCAACCTTCATTTCAATGACCGCATGGAGCTTCAGCCCCTTGCCGGCCAGCATCTTGTCCAGCGCTTCCGCCTGGGCGGTGTTGCGCGGGAAACCATCGAGAATGAAACCCTTCTTCACGTCTGGCTGGCCAAGCCGGTCGGCGATGATGCCCACCACCACCTCATCCGGCACCAGTTCGCCCCGGTCCATGATCGCTTTGGCCTTGCGGCCGGTTTCCGTTCCCGCGGCAACCGCCGCGCGCAGCATCTCGCCCGTTGAGAGCTGTTTCAGGCCATGGCGCTCCTCGAACAGCTTCGCCTGGGTGCCCTTGCCGGCGCCCGGAGGGCCGAGCAGGATCAGGTTCACCGCTTGCCTCCGCGCAGCTTGGACTTCTTGATCAGGCCCTCATATTGCTGGGCCAGCAGATGCCCCTGCACCTGCGCCACTGTATCCATGGTGACGCTCACGACGATCAGCAGGGAGGTGCCGCCGAAGTAGAATGGGATGCCGGTGTAGCCGATCAGAAACTCCGGCAGCAGGCAGACCACGGTGAGGTAGAGCGCGCCGATGACGGTGATGCGGGTCAGCACATAGTCGATGTATTCGGCGGTCCGCTCGCCGGGCCGGATGCCCGGAATAAAGCCGCCGTATTTTTTCAGGTTCTCCGCCGTTTCCTTCGGATTGAACATGATCGAGGTGTAGAAGAACGCGAAGAAGATGATCAACACCGCATAAAGGAACAGGAACAAGGGCTGGCCATGACCGAGCATGGCGGTCATCGTGTTGAGCCAGTCCGGACCCTGACCCTGGGTGAAGCCGGCGACGGTCATCGGCAGCAGCAGCAGCGACGAGGCGAAGATCGGCGGAATCACGCCCGAGGTGTTGAGCTTCAATGGCAGGTGAGAGCTCTCGCCCTGGAACATCTTGTTGCCCACCTGCCGCTTCGGATACTGGATCAACAGACGGCGCTGAGCGCGCTCCATCAGCACGATGAAGGCGATCACCGCCACCGCCATGATGATGATGCCGATGATGACGAAGGTAGAAATCTGACCGGTCCGCCCGAGCTCCAGAAGACCCGCGATGCCAGCCGGAAGACCCGCCACGATGCCCGCGAAGATGATCAGCGAAATACCATTGCCGATGCCGCGCGAGGTGATCTGCTCGCCAAGCCACATCAGAAATACCGTGCCGCCGGTCAGCGTGATGACGGTTGAAATGCGGAAGAACATGCCAGGGTCGGTCACCAGGCCGGGCTGGCCTTCGAGGCCCACAGCAATCCCGTAGGATTGCATCGCCGCCAGCAGCACCGTGCCGTAGCGCGTATACTGGTTGATCTTCTTGCGGCCCTGCTCGCCCTCTTTCTTCAGCTGTTCAAGATGGGGCGACACCGCCGTCATCAGCTGGATGATGATCGAGGCCGAGATATAGGGCATGATGTTGAGCGCGAAGATCGCCATGCGGCCCAGCGCGCCGCCCGCCAGGTTGTTGACCCAGCCGAGGATGCCTGACGAATTCTGCGCCGCGAACTTCGCGAGTTCCGCAGCGTCGATGCCGGGTATCGGGATATAGCAGCCAAGCCGGTAGACGATGAGTGCGCCGAGCGTGAACCAGATGCGCTTTTTCAGATCCTCGGACTTGGCGAGCGCGCCAAGATTCAGATTGGCAGCAAGTTGTTCGGCCGCTGATGCCATGCTCTCGTCCTCGCGCCGCTAACAGGAACCCCAGATGTGGGGTTCCTCACCATCGCCTGCAAGCTTACTTCGCGTCCTGCGCCGCGGGCGCCGGCTTCAGCTGCTTGACCGAGCCACCGGCCTTCTCCACCGCCGCCACCGCGCCAGCCGTGGCGTGGTAAACTTCGAAGGCCAGCTTGGTCTTGAGTTCGCCCTTGCCCAGGAGCCGCACGCCGCCCAGCGGCGCCTTGATCACCCCGGCCGCGACCAGCGCCGCAGCCGTCACCGGCGCCGAAGCGTCGAGCCTCTTGGCATCGATGGCCGCCTGCACCAGGCCGAGGTTCACTTCATTGTAGTCGACCGCGTTGGGCTTGTTGAAGCCGCGCTTGGGCAGACGCCGGTAAATCGGCATCTGGCCGCCTTCGAAGCCGGCCTTGGCGCCGCCCTTGCGGGCCGTCTGTCCCTTGCCGCCGCGGCCGGCGGTCTTGCCGAGTCCGGAGCCGATGCCGCGGCCCACGCGTTTGCGGGCATGGCGGGAGCCGGGGTTGTCGGCGATCTCGTTGAGCTTCATGGCTGTCGTTCCTTATTCCACCACGCGCACCAGATGCGCGACCTTGGCGATCATGCCGCGCACCGCCGGCGTGTCCTGCAGGGTCGAGGTCTTGTTCATCTTGTTAAGGCCGAGCCCGATCAGCGTGGCGCGTTGCGCCGCTGGCCGGCGCTGCGGGCTGGCGATCTGCTGGATGGTCACCGTCTTTGCGGATTTTGACATGACTGACGCGCTCCTCAGGCTATTCGGCCACGGCTTCGCCGCCACGGCGGCGCAGCACCTCGGCCACCTTCTTGCCGCGGCGCGAGGCGACGGCCCGCGGGCTCGTCTGCTTCTTCAGCGCGTCGAAGGTGGCGCGGACCATGTTGTAGGGGTTGGACGAGCCCTTGGACTTGGCGACCACGTCCTGCATGCCCACGGATTCGAACACCGCGCGCATCGGGCCGCCGGCGATGATGCCGGTTCCGGGCGGCGCGGTGCGCAGCGTGACCTTGCCCGCACCCCAGCGGCCGTCGATGTCATGATGCAGCGTGCGGCCCTCGCGCAGCGGCACGCGGATCAGGCCACGCTTGGCGGACTCGGTCGCCTTGCGCACCGCTTCCGGCACTTCGCGCGCCTTGCCGTGGCCAAAGCCGACGCGGCCCTTCTGATCGCCCACCACCACGAGCGCCGCGAAGCCGAAGCGCTTGCCGCCCTTCACCACCTTGGCGACGCGGTTGATGTGAACCAGCTTGTCCACGAACTCGCTGTCGCGTTCCTCACGGTTGTCGCGGTCCTTGCGGTCGCCGCGCTCCGAACGTTCCTTAGCCATTTGCTTTCCGCCTGTCCTTCGCCGGAGAGATTAGAAATTCAGCCCGCCCTCGCGGGCGGCATCGGCGAGCGCCTTGACGCGCCCGTGATAGAGATAGCCGCCGCGGTCGAACACCACGTCCTTGACGCCGGCCTTGATCGCCCGCTCGGCGATCAGCTTGCCGATCGCCGCCGCGGCCGCCTTGTCGGCGCCGGTCTTGATCGCGCCCTTGACGTCCTTCTCGAGGCTCGAGGCGGCCGCCAGCGTCACGCCCTTCTGGTCATCGATGACCTGGGCATAGATGTTCTTGGAGGAGCGGAACACCGAGAGCCGCGGGCGGAGCGCGCCGCGCGCCGCGAGCGCCTTGCGCACCCGCGCCTTGCGGAGATTCTGAGATTTCGAAGCCATCGCCATCACCCGTTACTTCTTCTTGCCTTCCTTGCGGAAGATATACTCGCCCGCGTATTTCACGCCCTTGCCCTTGTAGGGCTCGGGGCCGCGGAATTCACGGATTTCGGCCGCGACCTGGCCCACCCGCTGCTTGTCGATCCCCGAGATCTGGATCTCGGTGGGCTTCGGCGTCTTGATGTCGATGCCCTCCGGGATCGGATAGTTGATGTCATGGCTGTAGCCGAGCGCCAGGCTCAGCACCTTGCCTTGCACCGCGGCGCGGTAGCCCACGCCGTTGATCTCGAGCGACTTGGAATAGCCCTGCGTCACACCCCTGATCATATTGGCGATCATGGTGCGCGACATGCCCCAGGCGGAGCGCGAGAGCTTGCTCTTGTCGCGCGGGTCGACCTTGACGCCGCCCTGCTCCATCTTGGCCAACACGCGGTCGGTGAGCACGAATTTGAGCTCGCCCTTCGGGCCCTTGACCGAAACATTGCTGCCAGCGACGTTGACGGTGACGCCGGCCGGTACGGGAACTGGTTTCTTGCCGATACGGGACATGGCTGGCCTCAGAACACGGTGCAGAGAACTTCGCCGCCGACGTTTTGCGCGCGGGCGTCGGAGTCCGACATGACGCCCTTCGGCGTCGACAGGATGGAAATGCCAAGTCCGTTGTAGACGGTCGGAAGCGCCGAGACCGACGCATAGACCCGGCGGCCCGGCTTCGAGATGCGGTTCAACTCGCGGATGACCGGCGCGCCGTCGAAATACTTGAGCTCGACTTCGATCTCGGCCTTGTTGCCGCCCTGTTGCACCACCGGGAAACCGCGGATGAAGCCCTCGGACTGCAGCACGTTCAGCACATTTTCCCGCAGCTTCGAATGGGGGATGGCCACCTTGGCCTTGCCCCTTTCCTGCGCGTTCCGGATGCGAGCGAGCATGTCGCCGATCGGATCATTCACACTCATTCTTCTCTCCTGAAGTCCGTATCTGTTACCAGCTCGACTTGACCATGCCGGGGATGAGCCCCAGATTGGCCATCTCGCGGAGCGCCAGACGCGACATCTTAAGTTTACGGTAATAGGCACGCGGGCGGCCCGTAACCTCGCAGCGGTTGCGGATCCGTGTCTTGGCAGAATTGCGCGGAAGCTCGGAAAGCTTCAGTTGCGCGGCAAAACGCTCCTCGATCGGAAGCGACTTGTTCTGGATGATGGCCTTCAGCCGCGCACGCTTTCCGGCGTACTGCTTCGCCATCTTGCGGCGGCGGTTGTTCTTCTCTACCGAGCTCGTCTTCGCCATTTGGGCTTTACCTCAGCCTTGTTCTGTTTCTTAGGCCGCCTTGCGGGCGGGCTTGCGGAAGGGGAAATTG
>NZ_JBJTER010000095.1:0-17093 GCF_046093005.1 Aestuariivirga sp. | reverse complement strand
GCCCTCCTCGCTCCCTTCTCCGCACCCGGACGTTTCTGGCGCGGCAATCTTCATACACATTCAAATCTTTCCGACGGCGCGCTGGAGCCGCGTGCGGTGGTCGATGCCTACAAGAACGCGGGCTATGACTTCATGCAGCTCTCCGAGCACTTCATCGGCAATTTCGATTTCCCCATCGCCGACACGCGGAGCTTCCGCTCCAACAATTTCACGACACTGATCGGCGCCGAACTCCACGCGCCGGAGACCAAGGTGGGCGAGCTCTGGCACATCGTGGCGGCGGGCCTTCCCCTCGATTTCCCGCGCAACCTCAAGGGCGAAACCGGCGCGGGCGTGGCGGCGCGCGCGCGCGAGGCCGGCGCCTTAATCGGCATCGCGCACCCAGCCTGGTCGCAGCTCACCATCGAGGACGGCCGCGCCATCGCCGCCGCCCATGCCGTCGAGATCTACAACCATGGCTGCGCCGTCGAGAACGACCGCGGCGACGGCTGGTACCTGCTCGACCAGATGCTCACCGAAGGCAACCGCCTCACCGCTTTCGCCACCGACGACGCGCATTTCAAGTCGCCGGACTTCTTCGGCGGCTGGGTGCATGCGAAGGCCGAAAGCCTCGATCCCGATGCGCTGCTGCAAAGCCTCAAGGCGGGCCTCTATTATTCCAGCATGGGGCCGCAGATTCACGGTATCGAAATCGAGGGAACCGAGATCGCGATCTCCACATCACCGGTCGATACCATCACGGTGATCTGCGGCAATTCGCGCTCGGCGGTGCGGAGCGGCAGGGCCATCACCGAGGCGAGCTTCGACCTCAAGAAACTTGAACAGGGCTGGCTGGTGCGGCGGAAGAGCGAATGGTTCCGGGTGGTGGCCATCGACCATGCCGGAAGGCGCGCCTGGAGCAACCCGATCTGGTGGGACGAGCTCCGCTAGCTTGCACGGTCAGGTGAACTCAGGCACTCCAAACAAGAATACTCTCGTCATTGCCCGGCTTGACCGGGCAATCTTCTTCATGGCGGCGGGAAGAGGATGCCCGGATCAAATCGGGGCATGATGAGCATTATGAAGTTTGAGATGCATAGAAATGACCGCCCGTCCCGCTAGCTTGGGCGCGTCTCCGCCGCTGTGGCTCGTCATCTGTGGTCTGGGCATCACCCAGATCATCGGCTGGGGCACCACCTATTATGCGCTGGGCGCCCTCTCCGAGGATATTGCGCGGGCCACCGGCTGGCCGCAGAGCCTGATCTTCGGCGCTTTCTCGGCAAGCCTCTTGCTGAGCGGCCTCATCTCTCGCTGGGCGGGCCGCCTGACCGACCGCATCGGCGGTCGCGGCATCATGACGGCGGGGTCAGCATTCGCTGCGCTCGGCCTCGCCGTGATCGGGCTCTTTCCCCATCCGGCAACCTATGTGGCGGGCTGGCTGCTCCTGGGCATCGCCATGCGGCTTGCCACCTATGACGCGGCCTTCGCCAGCCTCACCCAGATCGCCGGCAGCGGCGCGCGGCGGGCAATTTCCTACCTCACGCTGTTCGGCGGGCTGGCCTCCACGGTGTTCTGGCCTGTGAGCCATTACCTGTCGCTGTCAGTGGGCTGGGCGGAAACACTCCTGGTCTACGCGGTGCTTCACCTTGTGGTTTGCCTTCCCATCCACTGGCTGGTGCTGGGCGGGGCGCGCGGCGATGAACCAGGCGAGGCCGCTCAACAGGAACAGCCCATTCTGGCGCCCGGACCGGCGCGGCGGCGCGCCATGATCCTGTTCGCGGCGGCGGTGGCTCTCAACGGGCTGGTGTTCTCGGCGATCTCGGCGCATGCGCTGCCGCTGTTCGCGGGGCTCGGTTTCGCGGGTGATCAGGCGGTGCTCATGGCAGCGCTGATCGGACCGGCACAGGTGGCGAGCCGGATCGGCGAAATTCTGCTGGGGCGGCGCATTACCGCGATGCAGCTTGGCCTCATCGCATTCGGTCTGCTTCCGTTGGCAATTGCCGGTTTCGCGCTGTCGGGCTTCACCTGGCAGGGCGCCCTGTTGTTCGCGCTGCTCTACGGCGCCTCGAACGGGCTCGTCACCATCGCCAAGGGCGCTGTGCCGCTCAGCCTGTTCGGCGCGCGCGGCTATGGCGAGATCCTCGGCATCATCGCAGCACCCAATCTGGTGCTCAACGCCGCGGCGCCGCTGCTGTTCGCGCTGCTCCTCGGCGTCGCCACGCCGCAGGCGGCGCTGCTCCTGGCCGGCGGCTTCGCGCTGGGCTCAAGCCTGTTCATGCTCTGGCTGGCGAGGCTTCACCCGCGGTGACAACCACTTCCAGCCTGCTATGCTCCGGAGAAAGTTTTCCCGGTTCGCAGAAGGCATGACCACGTCATCACCGGATCCCCGTTCGGCCCGCCAGGCGTTGCGCCCCAACGCCAAGCGCATGCGCGCTGAGCCAACCGCCGCCGAGGCCCGCTTCTGGCACTACGCCAGGAACCGGGGCATCGGCGGCCTCAAATTCCGCCGGCAAGTTCCACTCGCCGGCCATATTGTAGACTTTCTGTGTACGGAGCATCGGATCATCGCCGAGATCGACGGCGGTCAGCACGCCGGAAGAGCCGCTGACAAGAAGCGGGACGCGCATCTTGCGGCGCTTGGCTATACCGTTCTGCGTTTCTGGAATTCGGATGTGCTGAACGACATGAACGCGGTGGCGGAAACCATACTGGCGGCGCGCAAGCCCCCGCGGAAAGACCCGCTCACCTGAAAATTCCAGCCGCGATGAGCAGCCCCCTCACCCCGCCCTCTCCCCCACTTCGTGGGGGCGAGGGATCGCTTCCTGGTCCCGCCCAATCCCTCTCCCCCACCGGGGTAGAGGGCGGGGTGAGGGGGCGGCCACGGACGCGCAGCCGAAGCATCTCTTCCCGTCTCTCTGGCGGGCGGGCGGCGGACATGGTAGGCAACGGCGCGTTTTTTCGACGAGGACCGCCATGACCCGTACCCGCACCGAGACCGACACCTTCGGCCCCATCGAGGTGGAGGACACGCGCTACTGGGGCGCCCAGGCGCAGCGGTCGATCGGCAATTTCAGGATCGGCTGGGAGAAGCAGCCGCTGCCCATCGTGCGCGCACTCGGCATCGTCAAGCGCGCCGCGGCGGAAACCAACATGGCGCTTGGCCGCCTCGACAAGACCATCGGCGAGGCCATCGTCACGGCCGCGCAGGAGGTGATCGACGGCAAGCTCGACGAACATTTCCCGCTCGTCGTCTGGCAGACGGGGTCCGGCACCCAGTCCAACATGAACGCCAACGAAGTGATCTCGAACCGCGCCATCGAGATGCTGGGCGGCGTCATGGGCTCTAAAAAGCCCGTGCACCCCAACGACCACGTCAACATGAGCCAGTCGTCCAACGACACCTACCCCACCGCCATGCACATCGCCTGCGCCGAGGAAGTCAATCACCGGCTGCTGCCCGCCCTCCGCCACCTGCACAAGGCGCTGGACCACAAGGCCCGGCAATGGGCGCAGATCATCAAGATCGGCCGCACCCACACGCAGGACGCAACGCCGCTCACCCTGGGCCAGGAATTCTCCGGCTATGCGATGCAGGTCGCCAACGGCATCAAGCGCATCGAGATGACCATGCCGATGCTGATGGAACTCGCCCAGGGCGGCACCGCGGTGGGCACCGGGCTCAACGCGCCGGTGGGCTTCGCCGAACTGGTGGCGGACAGGATCGCCGCCATCACCGGGCTGCCCTTCACCTCAGCGCCCAACAAGTTCGAGGCGCTCGCCGCCCATGACGCCATGGTGATGACCCATGGCGCCATCAACACCGCCGCCGTGTCGCTGTTCAAGATCGCAAATGACATCCGCCTGCTGGGTTCCGGCCCGCGCTCCGGCCTCGGCGAACTGTCGCTTCCCGAGAACGAACCCGGCTCCTCGATCATGCCGGGCAAGGTCAACCCCACGCAGTGCGAGGCGCTCACCATGGTCTGCGTGCAGGTGTTCGGCAACCAGGCGTCGATCAGCTTCGCGGGCTCGCAGGGCCATTTCGAACTCAACGTCTACAATCCGGTGATGGCCTATAATTTCCTGCAATCCGCACGGCTTCTGGGCGATGCCGCGGTGAGCTTCACCGATCATTGCGTCACAGGCATCGTGGCGCGCGAGGATAACATCCGGCAGGCGCTGGAGCGCTCGCTGATGCTGGTGACGGCGCTCGCCCCCAAATACGGCTATGACCGCGCCGCCAAGATCGCCAAGACCGCGCATAAGAACGGCACCACGCTGCGCGAAGAAGCCGTGAAGGACGGCATTCCGGCCGATGATTTCGACCGCATCGTCAGGCCCGAAGACATGATCGGGCCGCGGTAGAAGACGATGGGCGACATCGTCAGCCTGAAGCTCCACCGCAAGCGCCAGGCCCGCGCCGCGGACGAGCGCCGCGCCGCCGAAAACCGCGCCCGCCACGGCCTCGGCAAAACCGAGAAGCAACTGGCGGATGCGCAAAACGCCAAGGTGGGCAAAGACCTCGACGCTCACAAACGCGAGGACTGATGGCACGCGAACTCAAGCGTTCGCTCAGCATCGCCGGGCACCGCACCTCGCTGTCGCTGGAGCCGGAATTCTGGGAGGCCTTGCGGAATGCCGCCGCCCGCCGCGGCGTGCCGGTGGCGCAGCTGGTCAGCGAGATCGACACGACGCGGGGGCAACGCAACCTGTCCAGCGCTGTCCGGGTGTGGCTGCTCGCCGAGGCGCGGCGGCTGTAAAGTTAAAAATGCCCTACTGCGACGGCGACGAGCCGGGCTCCGGCGAAATGATCGCTGGCGCCCCCTTGGGCTTCACGAGGATCACCGGCCCCTCGGCGGGCGGCTTCTTCTGCGGAGCGGGAGCGGCGGCTTTCACCGGGGCGTCAGCCTGCGCCAGCCGCCGCCAGGTTCTGAGCTCGCGCTGGCGCTGGCGAATCTCGGTCCTGTTGATCTCGGCATTGGCGGCGCGCTCGGTCTCGATCTGGCGGCGCAGGCGGTCAGCCTCCACGGCCTGCAATTCGCCATGCACGCGCAGTTCGCGCCGCCGCAGCAGCAACTCGTCGCGCTGGGCGTAATAGGCCTGCAGCCGGGCCTCGTCCTCCTGGCGCTGAAGCTCCTCGAGAGCGGCGAGCCGCGCCTGTTCCTGCTGCAGGCGTTCGAGCTCGACGATGCCCTGCTGCATGATGGTGACGCCGAGCGTGGTGGCGAGCTCGCTGTTGTTCTCGGAACGCGCCAGAGCGCCCGGCGGCCCGGCGTAAGCGATGCTCATCGGCGGCAGGCCCGCGCGCGCCTTGAAGGCAAGGCCGATGTCCATGTCGATCTCGCCCCGCGCGAGATCGGCCAGCGTGCGCACTGTCACTTCGGCCTGATCGTCCTTGCGTTCAAGGCTCGCGAATTGCGCCTCGCCATCCCTGAGCGTGATCGCCCCCGTGACATCGCCGAAACTCATGCCCGGCCCGCCGCGCAGGGCGTCGAAGGCGGCCGTTACCCCGGCGGCGTCCTTGGCTTCCGCCAGCGCCGCCGTGAACGCCTCGGGCGTCACGCCGGGAAACCGGAAACCGGAAAACCTGTAGCTGCCCTCCCCCTGAGCAGCCGCCAGGGCCGCGGCAGGGCTGCGGCCGGCCCCGGCAAACCGGAATTCGATCTGCCCCTGCCCCGCGGCGACAGGCGTGCCGTCCACGAGCCGCAGCTCTTTCGCGAGATCAACCGGCAGGCGCACGGAGGCTTCAAGCATCCGGCTCGCCTCACGGGCCGTCGAACGGACATCGACCACCGTATCGCCACCATCGCCATCCTTGCCGCGCATCACGACATCGATGGTGTCCGCTCCAGCCTCGAGCCCGATCTCGGCATTGCGCAGGACCAGGTTGGGATGCACCGCGAGCAGCGATGGCGTGAGCCACAGCCGTCCGGTCAGGCCTGCTGGCAGGCCACGGGCAAAGCCGGTTTCGAGGCCCGCCTCCGGCCCATTCCATTCGAGCAAGGCCGCCGCCAGAACGCCGGC
This sequence comes from Aestuariivirga sp., assembly GCF_046093005.1. Classification (GTDB taxonomy): domain Bacteria; phylum Pseudomonadota; class Alphaproteobacteria; order Rhizobiales; family Aestuariivirgaceae; genus Aestuariivirga. The sequence goes on along the minus strand of NZ_JBJTER010000095.1, from coordinate 11,093 downwards.
GAGCCGCGCCGGGCCGCTGGTGAAGCGGCCATCCACGGCAAGCCCGGGCGTCAGCGTGAGCGAACCGGCAAAGTTCTCAGGCCCGAACCGGCCGGCGATCTCCGGCATGGCCCATGCCCCGTCGCGCCACGAAATGGGTGTGTCGGCCACCAGCACGCTGGCATCGGCAAGCGCCGCGGGCAGCCCCGCCGCCACCGCCAGCGGCCGCGCATCGGTGGAGCGCAGCGCCAGCTTGCCGTCGAGCCCATAGCCTTCGGCGGCGGGGTTGAACTTGCCCTGATAATCAAATCGCGCCCCCAGCACCTGCGCCATGGCGCTCGCTGCGTAGCCCTCCGCGCTCTTGCCTTCCACCGCAAAAGCCAGGCCAGAGGGAAGCTTGTCATTCTCCGCCAGCCGCTGCCCGAACAGCGCCAGGATCGGCGCCGAGCCAGGCGCATCGAGCTTGAGATCGCCGGTCACCATCCCATCGGCCGCTGCGCGGCCACTGCCCGCCACCGTGAGCTCGCCCGCCGTGCCGCCAATCTTCACGGTGACATCGGAGCCTTGCGTTGCCGGGGTGACGCCGAGGTCGGCGCGGACCGCCGTCTTGCCGAGGCTCGCCGCCCACACCGGCAGGCTGTCACCGGAGGCAAACCCCAGCAGCCTGATCAGTTCGCGCGGATCCTCGGCTTTCACATCGAGGCTCACGGAGCCATCGGCCCCCTTGCCATTGTCGAGAATGAGGCCCGAGGCCTCGAGGCTCGCCCCGCCCACCGCACCGATCCGCAGCGCGCGCAGGTCAAGCCCGTTTGCGCCCGATTGCAGGTCGAGCGCCACGTCGCGCGCCGTCACCGCGTTGAGCAGCACTTCGCCCGCCTTCACCTTGAGGCGCAGGTCCGGTGCTTCGGCATGCGGCAGCATCAAGTCGATGAGCGCGCCCGCGCCCTGTTGCGCCGCCGCCGAAAAGGCCCGCACGCCCTGCGGCGCATAGGCGTCGAAATCGAAGCGCCCGCTGTCCACGTTGAGATCGACCGCGCCCCGCCCGGCCGCCGTCACGGCGAGCGATCCCTTGCCCAACTCGCCATCGAGTTCGAACTGGGTGTCGGTGAGCCGGACATCGGCGGAGGTGACGCCGAGCCTGGTCTGCATCTTGAGGCGGCCGCGATTGCCGGTCCACAGGCCCGCCAGCGTGTCGCGGCCCTTTGGCCACAGCCACATCACGAAATCGCGGAGGTCGGCGGCTTCCAGCGCCAGGTCGCCCGCCAGTTCGCCGCTGCCCGCGCCAGGAAAGAAGGCGCCGGAGAACAGCATGTCGGTGCGCCCGGGAAGGCCAGCGAAGAACCGGTTGACGCGCAGGCGCTCGCGGTCCGCCTCGATCTCCAGGCTGACATTGTCGAAGGTCTGGCCCTCGGCCTTGAGCGCGGTCACCGAAACCTTGCCATCGATGCTCACCCCGGCGGGCAGCATGGCGAGCAGGCTGTTGGCCACCGCGAGGCTTCCCGCCTCGCGCAACAGGTCGCGCGACTGGGCCCCGGCCAGCTCGTCAAGGTCGAGCAGCGCCGCGGAGAGCCGGGCGGTCGCCGCAATGCGCTGGCCCAGCCGCAGCTCGGCGGCGCCGGCGGCGATCGGCCCCGCCTCGGCCGCCTCAAGCTGCGCCACCCGGATGTCGGTCAGCTTCACCGCATCGAAATCGCCGGCGGCCTTGGCGCTGAACACCAGCGGCCTGATGCGGCCTTCGGCGTCGGTCTTGCCGTCCTGCGCCGCGGCGGGCTCCATCCGGATCTCGCCGCTCAGGCCCTCCGCTTCATAGCCGCCGTCAAAATTGAAGGCATAGCCGGATCCGTCAGCGGCGGCGATCTTGACGCCGAACCGGAATGGCTGGCCGGCCACATAGGTGGCCGTGTTGACTGAAATATCGAGCGGGCGGTCGCCTGAGAGGGCGCGGGCGCGGGCCCGCCACGGGCCAGCGATCCCCGGCGAGGCGACATCGGCCGCTATTCCGCCAAGGCTGTAGCTGTCGCTCCGCCGCGCGTCGCGAAAGCTCAAGGCGCCGCCGCTGAGCGAGATCTTGTCAAGCTTCACCCGCGAGAGAAGGTCGCTGCGCAACAGGTCCTGGGATGGCGCGAACCGCCAGTTGACGTCGCCGGAGGCGAGCCGCTCCAGATTGACGGCCGGAGCCTCGACATCGATGCTTTCGACGTTGAAGGCGCCCTGCAGCAGCCCGGCCAGCGTCATGCGGATGGTGATGCGTTCAGCCTTGGCGAATTCCGGTTCTGAAAATCCCGGCGGATTGGCAATGCTGACCGCTTCAGCGGTCAGCCGCGGCCATGGAAACAGCCGGGCCGAAACCGGCCCCTCGATGCGCACCGCGCGGCCGGTGAGCTTCTGGCCATAGGCCTCGAGGTCCTTGCGGTAACCGTTCCAGTCGATGAGGAAAGGCGCGGCCAGCAGCGCCACGATGGCCACCACCAGCAGAATGCCGAAATGCAGGACGGGCGATTTCCATAGCGTCATGGGTCAGCACCGATGCGGGGCCATTGCGTCAATCACATGGCGGCATTCTTGCCGGGGTTCATGATGTTGGCGGGGTCGAGCGCCCGCTTGATCTCGCGCATGAAGGCCAAAGCCGGGCCATGCTCAAGCTCCAGATAGCCGCGCTTGCCCGTGCCGATGCCGTGCTCGCCCGTGCAGGTGCCACCCATGGCGATGGCGCGTTCGATCATCCGGCGATAGACGTCCTTCACCCGGCGGTATTCGTCTGGGTCGTTGCGGTCGCAATAGAGCACCACATGGAAATTGCCGTCGCCGACATGGCCGACGATCGGGCCGTAGAGATGATTGGCCTCGAGGTCGGCCTGGGTGGCGGTCACGCATTCGGCGAGCCGCGAGATCGGCACGCAGACATCGGTGGCAAACGCATCCTTGCCCGGCATCAGCGCCTTGGTGGCCCAGAACGCGTCATGCCGCGCCTGCCAGAGTTTCTGGCGGTCTTCCTCGCGGGTGGCCATGCTGTAGGGCCCGCCGCCCAGCTCTCCGGCGATCGCCATGAAGGTTTCGGCCTGTTCCCGGGCCGAGGCCTCGGTGCCATGGAATTCCAGGAACAGCGTTGGCGTCACCTTGAGGCCGAGTTTCGAATAGGCGTTGAAAGCCTTCACATGCTCGGCGTCCACGAGTTCGATGCGGGCCACGGGCAGCCCCATCTGGATCGCCGTGATCGTGGCGTTGCAGCAGGCCTCGACGCTGGGGAACGGGCACACCGCCGAGACGATCGATTCCGGAATGCCATAGAGCTTCAGCGCCACCTCAGTGATGACGCCGAGGGTTCCCTCGGATCCCACCATCAGCCGCGTCAGGTCATAGCCGGCGGAGGATTTGCGCGCCCGGCTGCCGGTGTTGATCACCTGGCCGTTGGCCATCACCGCGGTGACGTTCAGCACATTCTCGCGCATGGTGCCGTAGCGCACCGCATTGGTGCCCGAGGCCCGCGTGGCGGTCATGCCGCCGAGGCTGGCGTCCGCCCCCGGATCGACCGGGAAGAACAGGCCCTGATCGCGCAAATGCGCGTTGAGCTGCTTTCTGGTCACCCCGGCCTCCACCCGGCAGTCAAGATCGGCGGCGTTGACCGCGAGGATCCGGTTCATGCCGGAGAGATCGATCGAAATGCCGCCGAAAGGGGCCGAGAAATGGCCCTCGAGCGAGGTGCCGGTGCCATAGGGAATGACCGGCGTGCCGTTCCTGGCGCAGACGGCCACGATGCGCTGCACCTCGGCGGTCGATTGCGCGAAGGCGACCGCGTCGGGAGGCGCGCCCGGGTTCCAGGTCTGGTCCTTGCCGTGCTGCTCGCGCACCGCGGGGGCCGTGGAGAGGCGGTCTCCCAGCCAGCCGCGCAATTCGGCGATGGTCTCTGTTGTGCTGTTCTTGGGCGTCGGGTTATCCATGGCGTCAGATTACCAGAAAACGGAGCGTTTGCGATGGCCTATCCTGCCCCCTTCGTGGGCCGCCTGCTCAGGGTCGAGGACCAGTGGATCGATTACAACGGCCACTTCAACATGGCCTATTACAACGTCCTGTTCGACCGGGCGGGCGATGACGCCTTTGACGCCGTGGGGCTGGGGCCGGACTATGTGAAGGCGCGCCACGCCTCGTTCTTCACGCTCGAGTGCCACACCTCCTACCTCCGCGAGCTGCATGCGGGCGATGAGGTCAGGATTGAGACCCAATTCCTCGATTGTGACCAGAAGCGGGTGCATTATGTGCAGAGCATGTTCCATGCGGCGGGAGGCTGGCTGGCCTGCGTTTCCGAGATCATTGTCATGCATATCGACATGGCCGTTAAGAAATCGGCCCCTTTCCCGCCGGACGTGATGGCGAAGATCGCCGCCATGACCGAGGCCCACCGCCACTTGCCCGTGCCGCCGCAGGTCGGCCATCGCATCGGCATCCCGAAGAAGTCATAATTCTCCACCGAACCGTCATCTTCCCGCAATCCTCGGCCGCCATCACGGATCTCAGGATCATCGAATCACCGGAGATGGCGGACCATGAACGGAAATCTCAACCCGCTCGCAGAAGCTCTTGTTTTTGTTCATGGAACATTTGCCGAGTCAGAAGCGGCCCGGCACGCGCTGATGAGCGAGCGGTCGGGCGACATGGAAATCGCCGAAGCCTGGCGTGAGGTGCAACGGGCGGTGCGGCGGCTCACCCGCGACCAGCACCGCCGCGCCGCCTGAGGCGGGCGCGCTTGCGCGGGTGGCATAGCCCCTATGAGCCAGCGCCGCTTGTAAGCGACGCGATGTGGAGTCATTTTTATCAAGCCGCGCTTCCGGCGCGGAAAATGCCGCCTTGCTCGCCTCCCCTTGCAAGGCTGGCCGATGGGTTGAGATGTTCCTTGCCCTGAAGGCAAGTCCCGGTCCTCCTGAGCGGAGGTCAACGGTGACTTGAAGGCCGGTCCGATTGACCGGCCTTTTTCTTGGTTTCACATGAAGAGCTTCTCGCCGCCGAGGTCCTTGTAGAGGTGGGCCACCTGCTCGGCATAACCATTGTAAATGACCGTCGGCACTCGCTCGCCGCTGCCCAGCATCTGTTCCGAATCCTGGCTCCAGCGCGGATGCGGCACCTCCGGGTTCACATTGGCCCAGAAGCCGTATTCGGATGGCCCCAGGGTTTCCCAGAAGCTCACCGGACGTTCCTTGGTGAAGCTCACGCGGACGATGCCCTTGATCGACTTGAACCCATATTTCCAGGGGAGATGGAGCCTCAGCGGCGCGCCCATGCTGTTGGGCAACGGCTTGCCATAGGCGCCGGTGACCATCAGCGGCAGATCGTTCAAGGCCTCGGCCATGGTGATGGCCTCGACATAGGGCCACGGATAGCTCGTGAACAGGCCGTCCTTCTGGCCCGGCGCAAACTCAGGCTTGTTGAAGCCCTCGAAACGGACATATTTTGCGTCCGCCGTGGGCCTGGCGATCTCAACCAGCCGCTTCACGGTGAAGCCGGTCCACGGCACCACCATGGCCCAGGCCTCCACACAGCGGTGGCGGTAGATGCGTTCTTCCAGCATCACCTGCTTCAGGAGATCGTCAATCCCCAAGCGTTGCGGCGCTTCCACCTCGCCGTCGATCACCACCTCCCAGGGCCTGATCGGCATCCTGGCGGCGGCCTCGGCGATGCGCTTGGACGAGCCGAACTCATAATAGTTGTTGTAGGTGGTGGCGTATTGCGCTTCCGTCACCGGGCGGCCGGCATCGGCGAAGGCCGGGTTGGGCTTGGCGGGATAAAGGCCGGCAGACGGGTCCTCTTCCGCTCTCGCCGGACTTGCAACGGCCAGCGCCGCCGCAGCCCCCAGAAAGGTACGGCGGTTGAGGAACACATGTTCCGGTGTCACGCGCGATTCCGGCATTTCCCACCCGGCCCGGTGCTTGATCAGCATGTCGATGCTCCTTCTTTAACTCTTCTACGCGCCAAACCGCCCGCCGATCACCCGCCGGAGAGCGGCTCTGGACGGCAAGCGCATTCCCGCTATGCTTTTCTGGCGAAAGTGAGGTGGATCATGCGCCGCGCGATATTGACCCAAATCGACCTGCCGGATTTCGGCGACCCGCGGTCCGAGCCGGTGCTCGGCCCCGAAATCTATGCCCGGCGTCACGAATCGCTGCTGCGGCGCATGGCCGAAGCCCGGTTCGATGGGCTGGCGATCTATGGCGACCGCGAGCACATGGCCAACATCGCCTGGGCCACCGGCCACGATCCGCGTTTTGAGGAAGCGCTGTTGCTTGTTGTTCCAGGGCGCAGGCCAACCCTGTTTCTCGGCAATGAGGGCTATCCTTATGCGGAAGTGGCACCGGGGCCCTTCGACCGCGTGCTGTGGCAACCGCTGAGCCTGATGGGCCAGCCGCGCGGAAGCTACCGCCCGCTGGACGATCTCCTGCGCGAAGCGGGGCTGAGGGATGACATGCGCATCGGCCTTGCCGGCTGGAAAGGCTTCGAGACCGAGGACGGCGTGTTCGATCCGCAATGGTTCGAAACGCCGCATTATCTGGTCGAGACCCTGCGCCGCTTCGGGCCAGTCAGCAACGCGGCGCTGCTTTTCATGCATCCCGCCCATGGCCTGCGGGCGATCAACGAGGCGGACCAGATCGCCTGTTTCGAATACGCAGGAACCAAGAGTTCTTCCGCTATCCGCCGCTTCATTCATGACGTGCGTCCGGGTATGACTGAGCTGGAGGCCTGCCGCAACATGGGCCTCGACGGCGCCATGCAGTCCGTCCACATCAACATGAGTTCAGGCCCCCGCGCCCGCTATGGGCTGTGCAGCCCCGGCATGCGGATCATCGAGCGCGGCGACCCGATCGTGCTGGGCTTCGGGCTTCCCGGCGCGCTCAACTGCCGCGCCGGTTTCATGGTGGCCGCGGCATCGGAATTGCCGGGCGGCATTTCCGATTACGCCGAGAAGCTGGTGCTGCCCTATTTCACCGCCGCGGCAAGCTGGTATGAAACGGTCGGCATCGGGGTGAGCGGCGGCGAGGTCTATGACGCGGTGATGCGCCACCTGGCTGATCCGTTCTTTGGGATCGGCCTCAATCCCGGCCATCTGATCCATCTCGACGAATGGGTGCATTCGCCGATCCGCCGGAACGGCGGCCACCGCCTCGCCTCCGGCATGGCGCTGCAATGCGACATCATCCCGGCCACCGGCACCGCCTATTTCACCACCAACATCGAGGACGGCATCGCACTGGCCGATGACGCCTTGCGCGCGGAGATCGCCCGGCGCTTCCCCGAGGCGTGGCAGAGGATCGAGGCGCGCCGCGCCTTCATGACGGAGACGCTCGGCATCCGGCTCAGGCCGGAAGTGCTGCCACTGTCCAATATGCCAGGATGGCTGCCGTCCTTCTGGCTCAACCCGGGGCTGGCGGCGGCGATGCGCTAGAGCCGCGGGCAGTCAAGTGAAGCCGCGGTTCGCTCTTTGTGGCTTCTCCCGCTTCACGATATCGCTGCGACACGTGATTAAAGCTTTGCTTCCGGCGGGGTTCGGGCGCAACGAGCGGGCGGGTGAGACGGGCCGTCCGCCCTGCACGCCATTGGATTTGTTTTAGAGAAGGGGCCTTGATCGACGCCACGCTGGTGCAGAGCTCAGGGCGAAGGCCTGCCTCGGGATCGGCGCCGCGCCGGCCTTCAAAACAACAGAACAGCGCGTTTCGCAAAGGTCTCGCATCGCGGGAGAGGACGAAAGCTGGGGCGTTCACTTGACCGGACGATCATCCAGAATTCATTCCGCCAGCGCGGCCTTCACCAGCTCATGCGCGATGGCGAAGGGCGTTGCCGCATAGAGACCTTGCGGATGGGTTCGGGCCAGCATCTGGCCTGCTTCCTCGCGGCTGAACCAGCGCGCATCCTCGAGCTCGGCGGCGTCGACGGTGATCTTGTCGGTCAGCGCCTCGCCGATGAGCCCGATCATCAGATTGGACACGAAAGGCCAGGGCTGGCTTGAAACATAGCGCACCGCGCCGACCCTGATGCCGGCCTCCTCATAGACTTCGCGGCGCGCCGCGTCCTCGATGGTCTCGCCCGGCTCGACGAAGCCGGCGAGGGCGGAATACATGCCCGGCTTCCAGGCTTTCTGGCGGCCCAGCAGAATGCCGCGGGCGTGCCGCGCCACCATGATCACCACGGGGTCGGTGCGCGGAAAATGGTCCATGCCGCATTGCGGGCAATGGCGGCGGTAGCCGGCATCGGCGGTCTCGAGCCGGGCGGCGCAGTTCGAGCAGAAGCTCCGCCGCTCATGCCAGGCGATGATGGATCGCGCCTGGGCCAGAATGCCCAGTTCCTCGGCCGGCAACGCCTCTTCCATGGCGAGGCTGCGCAGGTCTCTCAGGCCTTCAGCCTCCGCGATGCGGCGCGCGAACCACGGCCGCCCGTCCTGGCCGAGGCCGAGGAAAACCGCCGGCGCGCTGCCGTCGTCATTGGTTGTCGCCAGCGCACCATTGTCCATCAGCACGGAGTCTCCGGCAATGCCGATCAACCGTGCGTCTCGACGCCGCCGCTGCGCGGCGATCCACGCGGCATCGGTGCGGTCGTTGGCGCGCCGGTCGAGCGGGTTCAGGATATAGGCGAGCGGCATTGGCGGCGTGGCGATCCTGTTAAAGGCAAAGGCATCCGGGTTGTCGCCCGGATGCCCTGTCTTCGCAAGAAGATAACGGCGGCAATCAGCCGTTCGCGGCTTTCGGCGCCGCCGCTTCGCGTTCGCGCAGCATGCCATCGACCACCACCACGGTGCGCTCGAGATCGGCGATGGCGTCTTCGAGTTCCAGCCGCTGCTTGCGCAGCGCTTCGAGGCGTTCGCGCATCTTGGTGGAGGCGATCCGGAGCTGCGTCAGCTGGCCGTCACGCAGATTGTAGAGGTCGAGCATCTCCTTGATCTCTTCAAGGGCAAAGCCCACCTTCTTGCCGCGCAGGATCAGTTGCAGGCGGGCCCGGTCGCGGTAGCTGAACAGCCTGGTCCAGCCGCGGCGGGCCGGGTGCAGCAGACCCTTCTGCTCGTAAAAGCGCAAGGTGCGGGGGGTTACGTCAAATTCCCGGCAGAGCTCGGTGATCGAATAGGTGCGGTCACGGTTCGAGCGCTCTTTCAGTTCAGTCATCGTCATCATCGATCTTTCTCCGAACGGCGTATCGCCGATTGTCACATTCTCAATTTCAATAGCCAGTCAGCCAGTCTTCTATACTCTGCGTCAAGTTTTATGTCTTGGTCGAAAACGACGCTTTGCTAATCGTTGGTTGCCTTCCGCGTCACCCGCAGAGATGCCGGATTCGTTCAAAGAAACAATTGCTTAACGGAATCTTTACCAGAATCCTTAACGCTGTTCCGGTGTAGTTCGCGTCATGACCGGGTCCTCCGGCCATGACTTTGGCCCCGGTTGCGGGCCACCGGAAGATGAGTCGATGAAGCCGGGCATTCCCTGGAGCGTCAAGGGCATAGAGCCCGAAACCCGCGCGGCGGCCAAACGCGCGGCACGCCGTGCTGGCATTACACTGGGAGAGTGGTTAAACACTGTGATTCTCGACCAGAGCGAGAGTATTGGCGTATCGCAGGCTCCGACTTCCATCGCACAGGAACGCTCCGTGACCGCTTCGACCCGAACCCGGGAACTGGCCACCGCCGAACCGCCGGCGCCCCGCCGCAACTCCGCCATGGCCGAACGGCACAGCGAGGGCACCCTCAGCCTGCAGCGCATCGCCCAGCAGCTCGCCGAACTGGCGGCCCGCGAGCCCCAACAGCCAGAACGCCAGTCCGTGGAGACGGCGCCGGCGCTCGCCGGCCTTGCCAGCCGGATTGCCGACAATGAGCGCAAGACGGTTGAGGCGCTAAGTGCCGTCAATGCGCGGCTGTCGCTGCTGAGCCAGCAGATTTCCGGGCTGGCCCGGCCTGCGGCCCATGAGCGGCCGCAGGACACGCAGGGCCAGAAGGCGCTGGAAAGCGCCATCCGCAATGTCATCGAGCACATCGAAATCAGCGAAAAACGCACCCGCGATTCTCTCAAATCGATGCAGGAGCGGCTGGCCGTTATCGCCGAACGCGGCAGCCTTGCGCCCAGCAGCGAGGATATCTTGCAGGCGGCGCCGGGCCCTGCCGGCCTCGACAAGCGTTTGGGCGACATGCTGGCCCGCATTCAGCATTTCGAGGGGCTGCTGAGCGAACGAGTCGAGAGCGTCAGGGCTGCCGCCCAGCAAATGGCGAGCCAGGCGCAGTCCGCCGCGGTCACCGCCGCGCGGGGCGAATTGCGCGATCTGGAAACCCGTCTGCTGGCTGCCTTTCAAGAGGCCGCGCAGACCGCTGGTCCGCCGCCCACCGTGGTGGCGGACATCGAGTCGCTGCGCGCCGGCATCGCGAACCTTGCCCGCCGCTATGACGAGATCAGCGCCACGGCGCCCGCCGAGCGCGATCTGCAGGCCTTGCGCGTGGCGCTCGAACAGGTTTCGGCGCGCGTCGCCCAGGGGCCTGACCTGCGCCCGGTCGCCGAGCTGGAGCGGCGGATTGCCGGCATCAACCAGCGGCTGGATGAAGCCATACTGTTCAAGGACGATCACAGCGTCCTCGCCGCGTTGGAGCAGAAACTGGATGCGGTGGACGGGCGGGTGGCCAAGACCGAGGCAGGCCTCGGTCATCTCGAAACCATGGAACGGTCGATCCGCCAGCTCTATGAGGCGCTGGATGACATGCGCGGCGCCGCCCGGCAGGCGGAAGCCGGGCCCTCGCCGGAGCTTGCCGCGCTCGAAGAGGGGCTGCGGGCCCTGCGTGGGAGCACCGAGGCGGCCGAACGCCAGTCGCGGGATACCTGGAACGCCATGCAAGAGACGTTGACGGGCATCGTCGACAGGATAGCGGCGCTTGAAGAAGCCGCGGAATCCCTGCCAGCGGAAACCGCAGCGGCGTTGCCCGTCCCGCCTGGAGAGACCGGCGATGCCGCCGGCGGGCCGGCCCAGACTTCGGAAGGCGACGATTTCATCGCCGCGGCGCGCCGCGCCGCCCAGGCGGCTGCGGCGCGGGCGTGGGGCGGGGGGGGGGTAAAATCGGGGCGGGCCGGGGGAACCGGAGACGCGCCCGCCGGCAGTGCGGG
>NZ_JBJTER010000094.1:0-30307 GCF_046093005.1 Aestuariivirga sp. | reverse complement strand
TTCCGCTGCCACAGGCCAGCGCCGATGCCATAGAAGCCCGCGAACAGTCCCGCGACCAGCAGCGCCGTGCCCCAGCCTTGCATCGCACCTTCGAAGGGGAGAAACCGGATCAGCCCGATGACGCCGGCCTTGGAGGTGGCCCCGCTCAGCGCCGCCGCCGCCAACAGCGGGCCCGCCGCATAGCTGAGCGGCATCCAGGCGTGCAGCGGCACAAGGCCGATCTTCAGCCCGAAACCGAGGATCAGAAGGGCGATCACCACATCCCGGAACGGCGAGGCGGCGAGTGCCGCGACGCCATCGGCGATCAGCAGGCTGTGGCCTGGAGCCGCCACCGCCAGCAGCACGAAAGCCGCCAGCAGCAGCGCCTCGCCAAGCAGCGCGGCGGCAAGCGTCAGCCTGCCGGCGCGGCGCTCCGCGGCGCCGCCATTCCAGACGAGCAGCCCATAAGCGGGAAGACTCGCGGCGGCATACAGCAGATAGAAACTTGCAAGGTCGGCGGCGGCGAACACGCCAAGGCTGCCGATCAGCGTCAGCAGCCACCACATGGCGAAGGGCGCGGCTCGCGGCTTGTCCTTCAGCCAGATGCTGGCGCAGGCCCCGGCCGCGCACCAGAGCAGCGCCGAAGCGCCGAGCAGCATGGCGCCCGCCTCATCGAGCCCGAAGCGCCAGCCGCCGGGAAGGCGCAAGGCCCAGGCTACCTCGCCGCGGCTCGCCAGCGCCAGCAGCAGGCCGGGCAGCGGGGCCAGCGCCAGCAGCCTGACAACGAGCGCCTGCAATGGCTTCACCGCCAGCATCAGCAGCAGGACGAGCGGCCCACCGAGCGTGAGCATCAGCAGCAGACTCATGGCGCCCTCCCGATTTCAAGGATCGGCGCGGGCTCCAGCGGCAGGAGGCCAAGTACGACAGCCACCAGCGCGAGGCCGAGCGCCACCATCTGCTGCGTGTGGCTCACGGGTTTGACAGTGACGCCTGGCGGCGCATCCGCCATCATCTGGCCGAGCACGCGGAAGACATAGGCGCCGGCCAGCACCCCGCCCGCCACGATCACCGTGGCCCACAGCCAGTGGCCCTGGCCGAGCGCCGCCATGAGGAGCAACCATTTGGCGCTGAAGCCGCCGCTCGGCGGGATGCCCATCAACGACAGTCCGCTCACCGCAAAACACAGTGTGACAAGCGGCAGGCCTTTACCGAGGCCCGCGAGACGGGAGATCCGGTCATGGCCCAGCGCCTCCACCACCAGGCCGGCGGCCATGAACATCGCCGCCTTGGCGAAGGCATGCGCCACGATCTGCATCCAGCCGCCCGTCCAGGCGGTCGTGGCGAGCCCAGCCTCACCCGGCGCGGCTGGCGCCAGCGTGAAGACGAAGAACATGTAGCCAATCTGCGCCACCGTCGAATAAGCCACCAGCAGCTTGAGCCGCTGCTGGCGCAGCGCCGCGATCGAGCCCAAAATCACCGCCGCTGCGCCGAGCGCGGCGAGCAGCTGCATGGCGGCGGGCTCACGGATGGCGGGCAGCGCGTCGAACCACAGCCGCATCAGCAGGAACAGGCTGCCCTTCACAACCAGTGCCGAGAGCACCGCGCTTCCCGCCGCCGGCGCTCCGGCATGGGCGGGCGGCAGCCAGAGATGGAACGGAAACAGCGCCGTCTTGGCGAGAAGCCCCGCCGTGGCCAGCCCCGCGGCGAGCAGCGTAATCCCATCCGGCTGGACGCTGGCCGCCAGCATGGCGATGTCGAGCGTGCCATAAGCGCCGTAGATCAGCACGATACCCAGAAGATAGAGCATCGAGCCGAATACCGCGAACAGCAGATAGCGCAGCGCGGCCCGCAGCGTCTCGGCGCTGCCCTTGAGGCTGACGATGGGAATCGCCGCGAAGGTGACGAGTTCCAGCCCGACATAGAGATTGAACAGGTCGGAACTTGTGAACAGCAGGTTGAGCGCCGCGCCGATAGCCAGCAGCGAGGCCAGGAACACCAGCGAACTCCGCCGCTCCACGCCATCGGGCCGCGGACCATAGTCGCGCCAGGCATAAAGCGCCGCGGCCGCTGCGATGATAGCCGCGGTCAGCATCATGACGGCGGAGATGCCATCGGCCCGGAGCGCGATGCCGAGCGGCGGCGCGAAGCCGCCCACCACATAGGCCAGCGGCTGGCCGGTTGCCCAAACGAGGCCGAGCACGCGGAGCGCGATGATGATCTGCGCCGTGAGCGCGAGTGCCGTGGCGCGCGGGCCCCAGCGCCCGCCCAGCATGAACAGCGCCACGATGGCCACCGCCGGCAGCACGATGGCGAGCACCAGAAGATAACCGCCCGGCGTGGCCCCGGCCGTGGCGATGGCCTGGAGCGGCATCACGGCTCCTCATCCTCCTGGCGCGGCTCTTGTTCGTCGAGCGCCGCGCTGCCGGCTTCCGCCTGAAGGCGCAGCAGCAGCGCGATGGCGATGGCGGTGGCCGAAAAGGCAACGACGATCGCCGTGATGATCAGCGCCTGCGGCACCGGATCGCCGCCAAGCCCCGCCGCCGCGCCACGCCGGGCGATGACGCCGAACAACAGGAAAATGCCCGAGCCCAAAAGATTGAGCGCCAGAAGCTTGCGCAGCGGATGCGGGCTCGCCAGCAGGCCGTAGACGCCAAGCCCGGTCAGCATGGAGCCCGCCACCCAGCTGATGTCGGCAATGCTCATGGCGCGCCGGGCCTTGCCGGCGGCCCGGCGACGAGAAGGCTGAGGATCACCGCGATCGACAGGGTGAGGGCCAGTTCCATCACCACGATCAGCGGCTTGGCGAAGCCCTCGGGATAGGCGAGGAACAGGCCGGGATTGAGGAAGCCGGCAAGGCCGATGACCAGAAACACCACGGGCCCGGTTGCGACGGCGGCGCGCAGCCACATGGAACTCACCGCCGGAAAGCGCGTCAGGCCCGCCAGCACGAGCAAGATCCACATGGCCGCCAGAACTGTTCCGCCCTGAAAGGCGCCGCCCGGAACATCAGCGCCCGCCCATGTCATGTAGATGCCGTAGGTGATGCCGGCCGGCGGTAGGGTGCGGGCCAGCAGCGGCAGTACGCCGCCCGGCTGCGCCAGAGGCTTGAGAGCGGGAGCGCCGCCCCAATCCTCATCCCGCGCCAGCGACCACACACCCAGCAGGGCGAGCAGCAGAACTACCTTCTCCAACAACGTATCGAAGGCGCGGAACACGAACAGCACACCCGCCACCGGGTTGCCGAGCCCGGTCTCCGGCAGGGCCTGCATCGCTTGGCCCGCAAGGGAAACCGGTTCCGCGGGCAACAGCAACACAAGCGCGCCGAGTGCCGTGGCCACGCCCACGGAAAGCACGGCGGCCGCCAGCCGGCTGGAGAGCGCCGGCATGCGGCAGGCTTCGGGATCGGCGGCGAACTTGCCCGCCGCGGCGATCAGCAACATGCCGGTGACGCCGCTGCCGATCGCGGCCTCGGTCAGCGCCACGTCGATGGCGCCGAGCCTGACCCAGGCCAGTGACAGCAGCAGGCCATAGGCGATGAACATGATGACCGCGGTCATCGTCTCGCGCACCAGGATGCTCCAGGCGCCGGCCGCCAGCACCAGGGCGACGAGCAGGATATTGAAGATGAGTTCCGTCACGGCGGATCGCTGTCGCGCACGGCGCGCCCGATGATCTGGGTGACGATCGCGGCGGACAGCTGCACCAGCAGCCAGGCCGCAACCAGCTTCAGCGCCAGCCACGCGCCACCCTGCGGAACCAGCCCCGCGACGATCAGCCCAAGCCCCAGATTGTCCACCTTGGTCAGCGCATGAAGCCGGCTCAGCCGGTCCGGGAAGCGGATCAGCCCCACGGTTCCGGCCATGAACAGCAAGGCGCCCGCGATGATCATCACCGTGGTGAAACCATCAACCATCATGGCCGCTGCCCCAGTTCACGAAGCCCACCGATGCGAACACCGCCAGGATGGCGAGCATCAGCGCCACATCGGCGATCGCCGGCAGTTGCATCGCCGCCGACAGCAGCAGCAGCACCGCGACACCGCCAGACCCGATGATCTGCGCCGCCATCAGCCGGTCCGCCGAACCCGATCCGCGCAGGATGCGCAACAGCCCAAGCGCGATCATCACCAGGATGAAGGCCGCGGTTCCGAAATACAGGGCGCTCATGAGGCCGCCTCGCGCGCGAAGGCGGCGCGGAGCTTCTCCTCCTCGGCGCCAAGCTGTGCCGCGACCGGCTGGGTCGTATCAAGGCAGTGAACGGCGATGGCGTCGGCGCCGTCATCGCCCAGTGGCAGCGTGCCGGGCAGCAGGCTGGCGAAGGTGGTGAAGGCCTGGCGCCGCGTGCCTTGCCGGAACGCCGTGCGGTAGCGGATGGTGCCGGGCTTGAGCGGCAGGGAGGGCGTCAGCGCCATCAGCGCCACCGTGGTTCCCGCCAACGCGCTCTGCCACAGAAATTGCGCGAACAGGCGCGGTATCTTTGCAAGCCTGAAGGAAAGCGCTCCCGGCCCCAGAAGCTTGAGGCTCACCCAGCTGGCGCAGGCGGCGGCGGCCGCACCCGCCGCCAGGTCCTTCGTGCCGGTGCCGGCCAGCACCACCCAGAACAGCATGTAGCCCGCCCAGCGCAGCACGAACGGCCCCAACGCAAAGCCGAGCTGAGCCGGGGGCGCCGCCATTGGCGCTGCTACTCCGCCGCCTGTGCTGGTTCTCCGTCCGGCGCGCGGCCCTTCGCACCTTCGCGCCATCCGAACCATGCGACGTAGAGCGTCGGCAGGAAGATGAGGGTGAGGATGGTGGCCACCAGCAGCCCGCCCATGATGGCGAAGGCCATCGGCCCCCAGAACACCGTCCAGGCGATGGGGATCATGCCGAGCACGGTGGAGATGGCGGTTAGGATGATCGGCCGGAAGCGGGCGGCGCTGGCGTCGATCGCCGCCTGCACCACGTCCTTGCCCTGGGCGCGCTCGGCGTCGATCTGGCCAAGCAGGATCACCGCGTTCTTGGTGATCATGCCAAGCAGCGCCAGGATGCCGAGAATGGCGACGAAGCCGAGGGGCCGGCCCGAGAGCAGCAGCGCGCCCACCACGCCGATCAGCCCCAGCGGACCCACGCTCAGCACGATGAACAGCCGCTGGAACCCCTGAAGCTGGAACATCAGGACGGTGAGCATGATGAAGATCATCACCGGCACCACCGCCAGCACCGAGGCCTGCGACTTGGCGCTTTCCTCCACCGTGCCGCCCACGGTGATGGCATAGCCCGCGGGCAGCGCCGCGGAGAGCGCGGCGATTGGCTTCTCCAGCGCGCTCACCACCTGTTCTGGCAGGATGCCGGGCCGGATATCGGATTGCACGGTGAGGTTCGGCACCCGGTCACGCCGCCAGATCAGCGGATATTCCTGCTCATAGTCGAAGCGGGCGAACTGGGAGAGCGGCACGGTGCGTCCGCTGGGCAGCGGAACCTGCAGCGTGCGCAGCCCGTCGATCGACACCCGCTGGTCGTCGATGCCGCGCGCCACAACATTGATGAGATAGATATCGTCCCTGATCTGCGTCACCGGAACGCCGGATACGACCGTCTGCAGGATCTGCGCCAGCGACTGCGAACTCAGGCCCAGCCTGCGCGCCTCGTCCTGGTTGATCTGGATGCGCAGCTGGCGGGCTGGGCCGATCCAGTCAAAGTTGACATTCTTGGTGTCCTGGTTGGCGGACATCACCGCCGCCAGCTTCAGCGCGATCTCGCGCACCTCCGAAATATTGGGGCCGCTGACGCGGTATTGCACGGGCCAGCCGACCGGCGGGCCAAGCTCCAGCGGATAGACACGGCTCACCGCATTGGGGAAGTTCTCGGCCAGCGCCGCCTCCAGCTTCACCTGCAGCCGCTCGCGCGCCGCCACGTCCCTGGCCACCACCACCGCCTGGGTGAAGAAGTTGTTGGGCAACTGCACGTTCAGCGGCAGGTAGAAGCGGATGGCGCCGCGGCCCACATTGGTGCTCCACCGCGCGACGTCCGGATCCTCCCTGAGCAGGGCGTCGAAACGCGCGGCCGCCGCCTCGCTGGCGTAGATCGAGGCGTTCTGCGGCAAGCTGATATCGACGAGCAGTTCCGGCCGGTCCGAGGAGGGAAAGAACTGCCGCGGGATCAGCGGCATCGCCAAGAGCGCGGCCACGAACATCCCGATGGTGACGGCAATCGTCAGGTATTTGAACCTGATGGCCTGCGACAGGAGGGCGCGATAGCTGCGATAGACGATGCCGGGGCCGCCGCTGCTGGCCTTGGGCGGCTTCAGGATGGCGATGCCGAGCAAGGGCGCGAACACCACCGCCACGAACCATGACACGACAAGCGCGATGCTGACCACCGCGAACAGCGAGAAGGTGTATTCGCCGGCCGAGCTCGCGGCAAAGCCCACCGGCACGAAGCCCGCCATGGTCACGAAGGTGCCGGCCAGCATGGCATAGGCATAGGTGCGGTAGGCGAAGGTTGCGGCCGCCACCTTGTCGTCGCCTTGTCCCAGCCGGTTGAGCATGGCATCCGTCGTGGTCATCGCGTCGTCGACCAGCAGCGCCAGCGCGATGATGAGCGCGCCCAGCGAAATGCGCTGCATGTCGATTCCCATGAGATCCATCACGACGAAGACGATCGCCAGGGTGAGCGGGATCGCCATGGCGATCACCAGGCCCGGCCTGACGCCAAGGCTGATGAAGCTAACCGCCAGGATGATGCCCACCGCCTGCCAGAGCGACGACATGAATTCGGAGATCGCGGTTTCAACCGTCACCGCCTGGTCGGCCACCAGAATGGGCTCGATGCCCAGCGGCAGTTCCGCCTTGGCGGCATCGACGGCCGCGGTCACGTTCTTGCCCAGCGCCAGAATGTCGCCGCCTTCGCGCATGGCGATGGCAAGCCCGATGGCCGGCGTGCCGTTGACGCGGAACATGGGCTGCGGCGGGTCGGCATAGCCGCGCCGCACGGTGGCAATGTCGGCCAGGCGCAGCACGCGGCCGCCGACCGCGAAATTCACCTCGCGGATGTCCTGCTCGCTCTCGAATGAGCCTGAAACCCTGAGCGAGATGGTTTCGTCGCCGGTCTCGATGCGGCCAGCCGGCCGCACCGCGGTCTGGGCCTGGAGGGCCGCCAGCAGCGCCGTCCGGTCGATGCCCAGCTGGGCCAGTTCCGGCATCGAGAACTCGACGAAGATCTGTTCGTCCTGCACGCCGAGCAGTTCGATCTTGGAGACATCGGGAACCCCCAACAGCTTCGAGCGCAGGGCTTCCACATGGTCGCGCAGCTCGCGGTGGCTGAAGCCGTCGGCGGTGACGCCATAGATAATGCCGAACGTATCGCCGAAATCGTCATTGAAGCCCGGGCCCACCACGCCCGCCGGCAAGGTGTGGCGCATGTCGTCCACGCTTTTCCGCACATGATACCAGGTGTCGGCCACTTGCTGGGCGTTGGTCTTGCCGTCGAGGGTGACGAAGATCGTCGAAACGCCGGCCCTGGTGAAGCTGCGCAGGAAGTCGAGGTGCGGGGTTTCCTGTAGCGTCCGTTCCAGGCGCTCGGTCACCTGCTTCATGGTTTCTTCCACGGTGGCGCCGGGCCAGGCCGCCTGCACCACCATGGTCTTGATGATGAAGCTCGGGTCTTCGCTGCGCCCAAGGCGGTAATAGGAGGCGAGGCCTGCGAACACCGCGATGATCATCAGGTAGATGGTGATCGAGCGGTGCTTCAGCGCCCATTCGGAAAGATTGAAACCGCTCATGGCTGGCTTCCGGGCAGCCTGACCTTTTGTCCGGGAACGAGCGCCTGGACGCCGGCGGTGACCACGATGTCGCCCTTTTCAAGCCCGCCTGATACGGCGATGAAGTCCTCGCCATGGCGCTTGATCTCGACCGGGCGCAGCGACACGGTAAGCGCCGCGGGGTCCACCACCCACACGGCGGGCTGCTGGTTACTGCGCGTCAGCGCGCTTGCCGGAATTTCGATGACCGGCTCTTCCGTGGTCTGCATGCTGCCGTTCACCGTGGAGCCAAGCCGCATCGCCTCGGGTGGATTTTCGAGCGTCACCTTGACCTTGAAGGTGCGCGTCACGGGGTCGGCCTGCGGCGAAACTTCGCGAACATGGCCTTTCACGGTCACCGAAGGATCATCGGCCAGCGCCACCGTAATCTCCGGGTCAGCTGGCGCCGAACGGATGACCTGGGCCGGCACGTCGAACACCGCGTCGCGGCCGTCCTGCCGGGCTACACGGACGATCATCTGCCCGGCCTGCACCACCTCGCCGGCGGCGGGGCCCACGTCGGTGATGACGCCGTCCTGGTCGGCGCGGAGTTCGGTGAAGCCCAGCAGGTCTTCGGCGGCGTTGAGCCGGGCGCGCGCCGCCTCGACCTGCGAGGCCGCCGTCTTCATGCCCTTCTCGGCGAGTTCGAAATTGGCGCGCGTCGCCCAGCCCTGCTCGAACAGCGTGCGCTGGCGCTCATAATGGCCGCGCGCCTGGTTGTACTGCGCCTCGGCGGCGGACAGCGCCGCGGAATCGGCGATCAGCTGGTTTTCTTCGTTCTGCGGTTCGAGGCGGGCAACAAGGTCGCCGCTCGCCACCCGGGCGCCCAGGACGCCATTGTTTTCGAGCAGCCGTCCGGAGATGCGGAACGCCAGCGGCACCTCGTCCTCGGCTTCGATCCGGCCCGTGAGGGTTATGGCGCCGGCCGCATCGCGCTGCTCGATCACCACGCTGCGCACCTGGCGGGGCTCAGGAGGCGGCGCTTCGGCTTGCTGCTCGCAGGCGCCGAGCACCACAGCAAGCGCAACTGCCGAGAGTGCGCCGCGGCCTCTGCAAGACAGGATCATAACGTCACCTCACAGAGTATTCTTTCGCAATCGGCTTACGGCGGGGCCAGAGTGCTTGCAAGTTCATTCTCTCGTTCTCCGGCGGCGGGGCAAAGACGCCTGACCGGTACAAAAAGTTGCATATCATGCGCGGGGGCAATCACAAATTTCGTGTGCGAACCGCCGCTGCCTGATAGCGCGCGAAACGGCCGGACTTGCTGCCGCTGGCTCATTGTATGGAAGTGGAATCGGTGACAAGACTTCGGTGATGATCGATACCGGCCATGGCGGCGCTGGGAGGAAACATGAAGACGTCAACCACGGGGTATGGCCTGTCGTGCTTTCTGGCGCTGTGGGCGACAGCGGCGATCGCCCAGGAACAACAGAAGGGCGATTTCGATTACGATGGGCTCGTGGAGGAACTGCCGATCGAATCGGACGTCTTCGACCCGCCGCTGACCTTCAAGCTCTTCTCTGGCGGCGAGATGCGGTTTTACGGTCAGTTCAACCCAACCTACCAGGGCTTCAACGATGGCGAGGAATTCACCAGCGGCATCGTCGATAACGGCAACTGGAACTCCCGCGTCGGCTTTGTGCTCACCCAGCCGGCTGATGGCATCCTGCTCCGGGCCCGCTTCGAGACGGCGCTGGGCTTTCGTAACAGCGCCATGGTCTCGCAGGACTACACGCCGGAGTGGATCAACTGGGATCCGGTCTGGCTGCGCTGGTTCGAAGTGGCCGGAGATGGCCGTTACGGCACGCTGTCGCTCGGACAGGGCAGCTCAGCCTCGGACGGCACGGCGGGACTGGACGATTCCTTCACCTTCGTTGCCGGCGCGACCGATTCCAGTGACGGCTTCGGCTCGTTCCGCTTCCGCGGCAGCGGCGGCGAGCTGACCAGCGTCACCGTTGGCGCGGTGAACAACAGTTTCGACGGCGCCCGGCGGTTTCGCGCCCGCTATGACACGCCGGTCTTTGGCGGCGTGATGCTGTCAACCTCCTACGGGAAGAACATTCTCGTCCAGGAGGACGACAGGCATTATTATGACGTGGCCGCGCGCTGGACCGGCGAGATCGGCGATTTCGCGATCAGGGCGGCTGCCAGCTACCAGTGGCTGGACAATCCCGGCGGCGAGGATACGCGGCGGGTGGCGGGCTCGGGAACCGTGGTGCACGGGCCGACCGGGCTCAATCTTGCCGTCTCGCTCGGCCAGCAGATCGATGGCGCAAGCTATGTCTGGGGCCGGGCCGGCTGGCGCAAGGATGTCTTCGAGATTGGCGATACGGCGCTCTCCGTCGACTATTACAGCGGCTATGATTTTCTCTCTGACGGCGCCCGGACGGTGAATTACGGCATCTACGGCGTGCAGAGCCTCGATGCCGCCTCGCTCGATCTCTATGGCGGCATCCGCAAGTTCACCTACCAGGATGATCTTGGTACGGATTATCAGGACGCCTATGGCGTCCTGACCGGCATGCGTTTCTATTTCTGAGAGTGCTGCGGAAGGTCAATCCTTCAGCGTCGCCGCCGCGACCGCGATCTTGCAGCCCGTCACATATTCGTCGAGTTCGACATATTCCTTGACGGTGTGAACCTCGCGCTGGCCGGCGCCGATGGTGACGGTGGGGATGCCGTGCTTGTCGAGCCAGTTGGCATCAAGCCCGCCCGGCGAGAATACCAGGTTCGGCTTGAGGCCCAGCGTTTCCAGCGCCTTCACCGCGCGCGTCACGACGGGCGCGTCATCGGCAAGATGGAACGGCGGATAGGCCTTGACATGGGTGAACTTCACCTCGGCCACCGCGCCATCGGTTGCTTTCACCGCCTGCTTCGCCTCCTCGAAAGCGCGGGCATAGGCTTCGGCGATTTCGGCGGCGAAAGTCAGTTCAGGGCTCCGCGCCTCGCCGCGCATCCAGGCATAGTCGGTCACGACGTTGGTGGCATCGCCCGCCGCCTTGCCGTTCTTGCCGCCAAAGATGCCGACATTCGACGTGCCCTTGCCATTGGGCTTCTCGATCTTGCCGAACCAGCCGTCGCGCCTGGCGTTAGCGAGCCCCAGCGCGCCCACCAGCGTGGCCGAGATGCCCTGGTCCGGCGCGAGGCCCGCATGCGAGGCGCGGCCCTTGATTTCGACTTCCCAGTTCTCCTGGCCGACCGCGCCGGTGATCAGATCGGCCGGCTTCTGGCTGTCGACATTGATGCACATGGTGGCGCCGCCCAAATCCTTCGGGTTGAGCTCGCGCGCGCCGTGCAAGCCGCTCTCTTCGCGCACGGTGAACAGCAGCGTGATTTTCGGATGTGGCAGCTTGTGCTTGATCAGCGTTTCGGCGAGGCTCACCAGCACGCCGCAGCCGGTGCGGTTGTCGCCGCCGAGCGCGGTCGTGCCATCGGAGACGACGCGGC
This sequence comes from Aestuariivirga sp., assembly GCF_046093005.1. Lineage (GTDB taxonomy): Bacteria > Pseudomonadota > Alphaproteobacteria > Rhizobiales > Aestuariivirgaceae > Aestuariivirga. The sequence goes on along the minus strand of NZ_JBJTER010000094.1, from coordinate 19,105 downwards.
GGCCCTCCACCCTGGGCTTGGCGCCGCGGCACATCGGCACGGTGTCGAGATGGGTGGAGAACAGGAGATGCGGGCCTTCCGCCGTTCCCGGCAGATCGACGATCAGGTTGCCGGTCTGGGTCGGCACGGGAATGCGCGTGTTGGCGTCGTCAATGCGGATGGCGCTCTTTGGCACGCCCACCTTGACCAGTTCGTCGATCACCGCCTCGGCGATGGCCTTCTCTTCACCGGTGACGCCGTCGATGGCGAGAAAGCGCAGAAGATGGGCTTCGGCGGACTTGGCATCCAGAAGATCGGCGGGAGAAGACATGCGTATCACTCCGTTGTTGACGAATGGATGGATATCAGAACCGCCACACCAGCGGTACCCAGAATACAGCGACGGCGAAGTATAGCAGCATCATCACGCTGCCAAGCTTCCAGTAGTCGCTGAAACGGTAGCCGCCCGGCCCCATGACGATCAGGTTGGTGGCCGTGGCCACCGGCGTCAGGAAGGCCGCCGACGCGCCGACATTGAGCGACATCAGCACCGGCTTGGCCGAGACGCCGAGTTCGCCCGCCGCGGTGATTGCAATCGGTATCATGATCATCGTCGTGGCGGTGTTGGAAATGACCTGGCCGAGGAGCGCGGTCAGCACGAACAGGCCCGCCACCAGCATGGTGGGGCTCGAGCCGCCGACGGCGGCGACCAGCAGATCGGCGAGCTGGGTGGCCGCGCCGGAGCGATACATGGCGGTGGAGAGCGGGATCATCGAGGCGACCAGAATGACGGTATTCCAGTCGATGGCCCGGTAGGCCTGCGGCACGGTAATGATGCCGGCGGCGATCACCGCCATCGCGGCAAGCAGCACGCCGACGGGTGCTGGCAGGATGCCGGTGGCGAGCACCAGCACCATTGCCGCCAGGATCGCCAGCATCGTCGTGGAGCCGGGGCCGAGCGGCACCGCCTGGCGGCGCACCGCATCGGGCGAGTCGACCATCATCACGTCGGGGTCGGCAGCGATGCGCTCCAGCGCCCGCCAGGTGCCCTGGAGCAGCAGGTGATCGCCGGCCTGAAGGGTAACGCCCGGCGCGGTATCGCCGTCGCCGGTGTGGGCGCCGCCGATGTCCTCGCCATTGCGCTGGATCGCCACCACCACCAGCTGGCCGCTCTCGGTGACGGTGCCGGGTGACATCACCGTGCCGATCAGTTTCGAGCGCGGCTTCACCACCACCTCGGCAAGGCCCGACTGCCTGTTGAACAGGATATCGGCGATGCTGCCTTCCGTCTCAGCCACCGCGCCAAGGCGGTTCACCTCGGCATATTGGCGCAAGGCTTCCGGATCGCCGCGCAAAACAAGAACGTCGCCAACCGCGAAGGTCTTGGATGACGTTTCATCCGGCGCCAGCCCGGAGATCGCGATCAGACTCACGCCGGAGGCCTGGTCGAGCGTTTCGCGGGTCTTTCCCAGCAGCGGCGACGCCGCCAGCACGCCATACAACTGAGAGGTGCTTCCCACGGCATATTGCTCTGTGAGCGTGTGCGCATGCTGGCCAAAGTCTTCCGGCAGGTTGGGGGATCTGCGATCCGGCAGCAGGCGGCGTCCGAGCGCCGCCACGATCAGCAGCGTTCCGAGAAGCAGCGGGATTCCGGCCCAGGCGAATTCGAAAAACCCAAATGCGCCATAGCCGGCATTCGCCGCAGCGCTGGACACCAGCACGTTCTTCGATGTGCCGGTCAACGCCAGCATCGACCCGGCGGCGGAAGAAAACGCCAGCGGCATCAGGAATTTCGAGGGCGACTCCTTCATGCGGAGCGCCATCAGCATCACCACCGGCACCAGGGCCGCGACAGCGCCGCTCTGGCTGATCAGCGGGCTGAGCAGCGCCACGATGATCACCGCGAACACCGACAGCTTGACCGGGCTCGCCCCCACCAGGCGCGCCAGCCAGAGGCCGACCCAGGCCGTCACGCCGGCCGCCTCGAGGCCGGCGGCGACCACGAAGAGGCTAACAATGAAGATGATGATAGGATCGCCGAAGCCAGAAAAAATCTGGTCGAGCGGCAAGATTCCCGCAAAAAACAGGGCCAGCGGCACCATCAGCGCCACCAGCATCACCGGCAAGCGGCCCCAGATGAACAGTCCAACGACCGCCGCAACAAGTCCGAAGATGAAAGTTGTATCGTTCAAGTTGGTTTCCGATCCGAGCTGCCAGCCTGCCGTCTCACCTTCCGCATATGCGCCGGTCGCCGGCCACCGGCAACTGCACGCTTCACGCGGGAGTTATGCAATAAAGCCGTGTAGTTGCAGGAGGCAGCGGTGAAGTCATCAGATTGCGGCTGCACCACAAAGATCACGCTTTACTTTTGGCGTTTGGCAGCAATAGTAGGCCCGGTCAATCACTAGGTCAGATGGCTGCCCGGTGTTCGCCGGGCAGATTGCGGAGGTTCCTGCCAGGAGCCGTCAGAACCACGTCAACGCCGGGTTTCGGGGGAAGCGAATTTGCGGGTTTCTATCTGGGTTGGACCAACGTCTCCGAATGCTCGCGGCGAGGCTGACATGCGTCAGGAGAACCGCGCGTGAGTGAGACCACAATGATTTTCCTCATCATCGCCGTGGCGGTGGTGCTGTTCGTGAGCAACAAGCTGCCCGTCGTCGTGGTGGCCATGGCGGTTGGCCTGTCGCTGTGGGCGACTGGCATCCTGCCGCTCGGCGATGCGCTCGCCGGATATGGCGATCCGGCAGTCATGTTCATCGCCACATTGTTTGTTGTTTCGGCGGCGCTCGAAAAGACCGGCGTCACCGCCTGGGCCGGTCAATTGCTGATCGAAAAAGCGGGCGAAGACAGCCGCGCGCGGCTTCTGGTGCTGACCATGGCCCTCGGAGCGCTGCTCACCGCCATCATCAGCCTCAATGGCGCCATCGCCGCCTTGCTGCCCGTCGTGGTGGTCATGGCGGTGCGGCTGAAGCGCCACTCCTCACAATTGCTGATGCCGCTCGTCTTCGCCGCCCATGCCGGTTCGATGCTGGCGCTCACCGGCTCGCCGGTCAATGTGCTGGTGTCGGAAGCCTCGCAGGACGTGGGCTACGGCGGCTTTGGCTTCTTCGAATTTGCCCTGGTCGGCGTGCCGCTGCTGATCGGCACCATGGCGATCATCGTGCTGTTCGGCGAAAAGCTGCTGCCGTTCCGCAACGGCGCCTCGATGCCGGCCGATTTCAGCCGCCACGCCCAGACGCTGATCGAGCAATACGGGTTGTCGAGCGGCGTGTTCCGGCTGCGCGTCAGGGCTGCCTCGCCACTGGCCGGCAAGGGGCGTGACGCGGTCGCCGGCCTGAAGGCTGAGCACGGTCTTGAATTCGTCACCATGCTCGACGGCAAGACCGGCATGCCGCTGCGCCGTGAGGCGATGGCCGAGGGCGACTATCTGATCCTCAAGGGCGATGCCGACGCCGCGGCCCGCTTCGCCGCCAGCGCCCATCTGGCGCTGCGCGAGGAAGGGGATGCAGCGGAAGGCGCTGAAACCCTTTTCAACCGCAGCTCCGGCCTTGCCGAGGTGGTGATCCCGCCGCGCTCGGGGCTGATCGGCACCAAGGCCTTCGCGGGCATGGTGACGGAGAGCGGCGATCTCATCATTCTGGCGATCTCGCGCGGCGGCGTCGAAGTCGAGGGGCCGGACGCGGAACTCCAGGCTGGCGATACGCTACTCCTACAGGGCACATGGCGGGCGCTGGACGAACGTCTCGCCGACCCCGACGTGCTGGTGGTGAACGCGCCGGAACTCGTGCGCCGCCAGGCGGTGCCGATGGGGCCGGGAGCCAAGCCGGCGGTCGTCATCCTGCTGGCCATGGTGGCGATGCTGGCCACCGGCATTGTTCCGCCCGCCGTCGCCGGCATGCTTGCCGCCGGCGCGGTGGTGCTGAGCGCCATCATGAACGTCGAGCAGGCCTACCGGGCCATCAACTGGACCACCGTGATCATGGTCGCCGCCATGATGCCGCTGTCAACCGCCATGGACCGGACCGGCGCCGCGCAGCTTTTGGCCGAGTATCTCGTGTCGGCGGTCGGCGACCTCGGCCCCTATGCGCTGCTGGCGGGCCTGTTCCTGCTCACCGCCGTGCTGGGCCAGCTCATCTCCAACACCGCGACCGCGCTGATCGTCATTCCCATCGGCATCGCCGCGGCCAAGGTTCTGGGCGTCTCGCCCGACCCGGTGCTGATGTCGACGGCGATCGCCGCCGCGGCGGCGTTCCTGACGCCGATCGCCACGCCCACCAACCTCATGGTGATGCAGCCCGGCGGCTATGCCTTCGGCGATTACTGGAAGCTCGGCCTGCCGCTGATGATCTGGTTCTTCATCGTGGCGGTGTTCTTCGTGCCGCTCGTCTGGCGGTTCTGATGGGCGCCGCATTCAAACCGCATACATGAGAGACGCGCATGAGCAAGACAGCTGCTGAAGCCAAGAGCAACGCCAGGCAGGCTACCGGTTTCCTGGCGACCGTCGAGCGGGTCGGCAACATGGTGCCGCATCCGGCCATCATCTTCTTCATCCTGATCGGCATCGTGATCGCGTTTTCGGCATTGTTCGGCGCGCTCGGAACCACCGTCACCTACGAGGCTTTCGATGAGCAGCTGGGCGACATCGTGCAGCAGACCACCTCGGTCCGGAGCCTCCTGTCGCCGGACGGCATCCGCTTCATGCTCACCAGCCCGGTCGCCAATTTTCTGGGCTTCACCGGCGTCGGCGTCATTCTGGTCGCCATGATCGGCGTCGGCATCGCCGAGGAATCGGGCCTCATCGCCACGCTGGTGCGCAAGCTCGTCGCGGCGGCGCCCCGGTCGATCTTCACCTTCATGATCGTCATGGTCGGCGTTTTGTCGTCGATCGCCGCCGATGCCGGCTATCTGGTGCTCGTGCCCCTGGCGGCCGCTGCTTTCCACAGCATGGGCCGCCATCCGCTGGCGGGCCTCGCGGCGGGCTTCTCCGGCGTGGCCGCGGTATTCCTCGTCAACCTGTTCGTGACGCCCACCGACGCGCTGCTGACCGAAGTCACCAACGACGCCATCCGGACCGTCAATCCGAACCTGCAGATCACGCTGGTTGGCAATCTCTATTTCATGATCGTGTCGTCCATTCTCATGGCGATCATCTGCACGGTGATCACCGAACGCTTTGTGGAGCCGCGGCTCGGGCCTTATGGCGGCGAGGTGCCGGTCGAAGCCGCGCAGGCGCTTTCCGAGAGCGAGCAGCGCGGCCTCAAATATGCCGGCCGGGCCTTCCTCGCTTTTGTGGTCATCCTGCTGCTGCTGACAGCGCCGCCCATTCCCTGGGGCATCCTGCGCAATCAGATGACCGGCGGCATCATGGCCGGTTCGCCGTTCATGAGCGCGCTCATCGTGCTGATCAGCCTGTTGTTCCTGGTCATCGGCTATGCCTATGGCCGCGGCGCCGGCACCATCCAGAATGCCACCGCCGCCATCGGGCTGATCGTCAAGACCTGGAGCAATCTGGCGGGCATGATCTTCCTGTTGTTCGTGATCGCCAATTTCATCGCCTTCTTCAACTGGACGAATCTCGCGACGGTGATGGCGGTCAACTTGGCCGACTTCCTCAAGAACGTGCCGATCGGCGCCACCGGCTACATCATCCTGTTCGTGATCGTGGTGGCGATCATCGACATCATCCTCACCGGCGCGCTGGCCAAATGGGCGATCCTGGCGCCGGTGTTCATCCCGCTGTTCATGCGGCTGGGCGGCGATCCCAACCTGGTGCTGGCCGCTTACCGGGTGGGCGACAGCCCGATGAACGTCATCACCCCGCTCAACGTCTACCTGGCGGTGATGGTGGGCTTCGCCCAGAAATACGTGAAGGATGCCGGGATCGGCACCATCGTGGCGCTGATGCTGCCATACACCATGGTGCTGCTGGTGCTGTGGACGCTGTTGCTGATCCTGTGGAACGCCTTCGGCATTCCGCTCGGGCCGGCCTGACGCGCCCATGGACAGCCGGCCGGCTGACACCATGCGTCCGACGCTCGAGGCCTTCCGGCCGCTGACCCCGTCCGAGGAGCGCATCATCGCCGATCTGGCGGTGGGCGAGTTCGACCGTCTGGGCGACGGCTTGCGCCCGGATACGGACGATCCATCGCGCGAAGTGCGCGCCGCCTTCCTGCGTTTTCTCATTCTGGGCGGCGATGAGCGCCACCGTCCGCATGAAAAAGGCGTGCGCGTGTCCGGCGGCTGGATCTCGGGCGTGCTCGACCTGGAAGGCGCCCGCATCCCGCGCGATATCGGCCTCACCGATTGCCGGTTCACGGCGGTGCCGGTGCTGCGCTACGCGGTGATCGACAATCTGTTCCTCGACGGGTCGTCGCTTCCGGGCCTCGAGGCGGAGCGTCTGGAGGCGCGCGGCGGCGTTTCGCTGAAGGGGGCCGATGTCGGCGGTGAAGTGCGGCTTTCCGGCAGCCGGCTCGATGGCCATCTCAGCCTCGATGGTGCGACGATCGCCTGTGCCGGAAGTGCGGCGCTGGCCGCCGAAGGCATCCAGGTCAGGGCCGTCGAAATGCGCGGCGCCACGATCGCCGGCGAGACCCGCATCACCGCCGCGCAGGTCGATGGCGATTTCGATGTTACCGGCTCGCATCTCTCGAACCCGCAAGGTGGCGCGCTGCTGCTCAACCGCACCGAGATCCGCGGCGGCTTCTTCCTGCGCCGGAACGCCAGGATCGACGGAACCCTTGACCTTACCGGCGCCTCCATCGACACGCTCCACGACGACGAGGACTCCTGGCCGGCGCCGGGGAACCTGTTGCTCAACCGCTGCCTCTACAATGCGCTGATCGGCGGGCCGGTCGATTCAGCGAGGCGGCTGCAATGGCTGGCCCGGCAATCGCCCAAACGCTGGTCGGAGGATTTCTGGCCGCAGCCCTATGAGCGGCTCGCTTTCGTGCTGCGCGAAATGGGTCATGACGAAGATGCCCGCGCCGTTCTGGTCGAGAAGGAGCGCCTGCAGCGCGCCGCGCGCCGCGCCCGCGCATCGCACCCGCTGTGGCGCATGGCGCTCAAGGCCATGGATGGCCTACTCTGGGTGACGGTCGGTTACGGGCGGCGTCCGCTGCTCGCTTTCGCCTGGCTGTTTGTGTTCTGGGTCCTGGGCGCCGCCATCTTCGCTTTCGCCAACGCGCAGGCCGCGCTCAAACCCAACAGCCCGGTTGTGCTCCGCTCCACCGAGTGGACCATGTGCGGCGTGGCGCGGGGCGAGGAGCGCATGCTGGTTGGCGGTCCGGCCATGGGGCGTGCTTCGCCCGGGCAATCGCAGATGGCCTGCTTCCTCGCCCAGCCCGAGGCTTCAAGCTACCCCGCCTTCAATGCTTCGATGTACTCGCTCGACACGCTGTTTCCGGTGCTGGAGATCGGCCAGAAATCATACTGGCGACCTGATCCGGACAAGCCCTGGGGTGCGGCCGTCATGGCCTATTACTACTTCCAGGCGCTGGTCGGCTGGGCGCTGAGCCTGCTGGCGATCGCCGGTTTTTCAGGGCTTGTCCGCACGCAATAGTCTATCTTGCATGACGGGTTCCTGAGCGGAGTTGTTTGCCGTGCCGTATGATCGCCAGCGCTTGCGCATCGGCCGTCTGCTGACCTACATCGCGCTCGGCGCCTGGGCATTGGTCTGTGCCTTTCCGCTCTATTGGCTGGTCCTTGCCTCCATCAAACCGGTATCCGAACTTTCCCGCCCGCCGAGCTATGTTCCATTTCTGGATTTCATGCCGTCGCTCGCCGCATGGAAGTTCATTCTCGCCGATCCAGCTGAAAACCTGCTGCTGAGTTTCGTCAATTCCATCGTGATTGGCTGCGCTGCATCGATGACAAGCCTTCTGGTTGCGGGTCTCGCCCTCTACGGCATCACCCGCATTCCTGCCCGGCGGCGCCTCGGCCGGTTGCCCGGTGGCCGGGCCCTGCTGATGCTGATCCTGTCGGCGCGCGTCGTTCCGCCGGTCGTGCTGGCGCTTCCCATGTACGTTCTGGCGCAGCAAAGCGGACTCCTCGACTCCCGAAGTCTGCTCGTGGGCGTGTATGCGGCGATCAATCTGCCGGTGGCCGTGTGGCTTCTGATGCCGGTGTTTGGACAGCGCCCGACCGAGCAGGAGGAGGCAGCGCTCATCGACGGAGCGTCGCACGGCGCAATCTTCTTTTCGGTGCTTCTGCCCATGCTGCTGCGGCCGATGGCGGTCACCGGGCTTTTTCTCTTTGCGCTTTGCTGGAACGAATACCTGTTTGCGGCATATCTGTCTTACGAACATGCGCAGACCCTGCCGCCCTGGATGGCCGGACAGCTTTCCATGAAGGAAGCGCAGGCTGGCGGCGAAGCCGAGGAGCTTTCGCATATGGCGGCCGCCGTCATCCTCATGGCATTGCCGGCCCTGGCTCCGGCGGCTGCCGTTCACCGGCTGATCGCCAGCAGCCTTGCCTCGCTGCCCCCGCGGCTCCGTTCATGAGCAGCCTGTTGCTAAACCCGCCCAACCGGGCATACAACTGCTCTGCCCCCATTCTCTGGATCACCTGAGGCTAGAGTTTTTAGCCGCTCTCACCGGTAACGGGCTGGATGCACCACCGAAGTTGTGCAGCTGAATCGGGGTGTTTTGCCCGATCCCGCTGTGGGGTCTTTCCTCGTTGTAGTATCTACGCCAATTCTCCATTTTCGCACAGGCGTCGTCAAGGCTCATGAACCAACATGCATTCAGACATTCGCTGCGGAACTTGCTGTTGAAAGCTTCGATGAACGCATTGTCTGCCGGCTTACCGGGCCGCGAGAAGTCGAGGGTGACGCCATTCGCGTAGGCCAAGAGATCGAGATCGCGGGATACAAATTCGCTGCCCTGGTCGACCCGAATGGTCTTCGGATAGCCAACCTGCCCACACAGTCCTTCCAGAGTCCTGACCACGTCCTCCGCGCGGTGGCTGAGCCGTGGATCGATGACGGGCGAGTACTTCGAGAAGATGTCGACCACTGTGAGGATCCTGATCTTATTACCCAGCGCCAGCTGATCATGCATGACGTCCATGTCGATGCGCTGCTCCAGTTCGGCCTGACCGCTCCAGCGGCGCTCCTGTTGTCAGGCGCCATATTTCGTAAGACAGGCCGGGCAACGCCTTCGTCAAGACCGCCTGATTGAGGTTGTGATGGCGGGCGGCTTCGTTAGCGTCTGCAACACAACACAGTAGCGCTCGGTAAGTTTGAAAAGCGCATCGATCTTGTCTTGCGGGGCATCGCTCTTGATGTCGAAGGTTAGCCTGATATCGCGAAAACCAACAGGCGCGGCCTTATCCACGCCCAGCGTTCCGCGGAAGTCGAGATCGCCCTCGGCTGTCACCGCGCCGCTCTCCAGGCCGATGTCGAGGGCGGTTGCAACCGCCTTCAGGGTGACGCCGGCGCAGGCCACCAGGGCTTCCAGAAGCATATCGCCTGAACACAATTCCAGCCCCGAGCCGCCGGTCGCCGGATGAAGCCCGGCGACGGCGAGCGCCCGTCCGGTCTCGACCTTGCAGGCGATCGCCGCTGAATCGAGTTCGCCCCGGGCCCGGAGGGTGATGACGGCAGCCTCCGGGTCGGCGCGGTATTGATCTTTCAGAGGGGCCTGCATCCTGCGCAGCGTTTCTGAGTCCATGGTCATGATTGCTGTTCCTTACCACCAATGAGCGGCCGCGGCTGCGGCCTCATCCACACCGTAGGCTTTCTTCTGTCCGGTGTCGCCAAGGGAGCCGTCCAGCGCTCCCAGGATATGCCGCTCAAGAGCCACAAAATCATCCGAGAGCCGCTCGCGCGGGCGGGGCAGGCTGACTTCGATCTCGGCGAAGATGCGGCCGGGCGAGGGGCGCATGACCGCGATGCGGTCCGCCAGCACGACCGCTTCCTCGATATCGTGGGTGACAACCACAAGCGTGGGCTTCTGCGCCGCCCACAGGCTGAGCAAGGCCTGCTGCAGGCTGGCGCGGGTGAAGGGATCGAGCGCGGAGAAAGGCTCGTCAAGCAGGAGCACCTTTGGCTGCGGCACCAGCGCCCGGGCAATCGCCACACGCTGGGCCTGCCCGCCGGAGAGCTCGCGCGGCCAGGCTTCGCCATAGCCGCCGAGCCCGATACGGTCGAGCACGCGCTTCACACGCTCGCGGCGTGTTGCCTCGTCCAGCTCCGCCAGGCCGAAACCTACATTGTCCGAAATTCTGAGCCAGGGAAGCAGGCGCGGCTCCTGGAACACCATGCCGATCGCCGGATGCGGCTCACGGATCGTCGCGCCGTCGAGCATCACCGTGCCCTCTGTCGGCTGGTCGAGGCCTGAGGCAAGCCTGAGCAGCGTGGACTTGCCGCAGCCCGAGCCGCCAAGAATGGCGAGGATCTCGCCATCGCCGACGCGGAGATTGATGCCTTCCAGCGCCTGGGTCTGGTTGGCGTAACGCTTGCCAATGCCGTTAAAGCTGATCATGGGGCTGGCGTCACTGCGATGATGCAAATGAATCCTGCCAGCGCAGGAAGGGCTTGAAGCCCGTGACCAGCAGGTAGTCGGTGAGCTTCCCGAGCACCGCGAAGGTGAGGATGGCGGCGATGATCTGATCGGGCTTGCCCAGCTGCTGTCCGTCGACGAGGAGATAGCCCAGCCCCTCCGAAGCCCCCATGAATTCCGCGGCCACGACGAACATCCAGCCGAGGCCTAGCCCCGAGCGGAGCGCGATGACATAGGCAGGAAGGATCGCGGGCAGCAAGATGCGCCGCACCAGGGTGAAGCCCTTGAGCCGGAAGATGCGGCCCACTTCCACGATCTTCCGGTCGACAGCGGCGAATGCGCCCATCACGCCGAGATAGACGGGGAAGAACACGCCGACCGCGATCAGCGTCACCTTCGACTCCTCGAAGATACCGAGCCAGAGAATGAACAGCGGCACCCAGGCGATCGACGGCACGGCGCGCAGGCCCTGGAGCGTGGGATCGACGATGCGGCGGACAACGGCGGAGTAGCCCGCGAGCGCTCCCATCAGCGTCCCCGCCAGGGTGCCCAGCACGAAGCCGAAGGCCACGCGCCAAAGGGTGGCGCCGATATGCACGAAAAGGCCGCCGTTGCGCGCCAGGTCGTAGATCGTTGCCGCGATACGCGACGGCGGCGGCATGAGACGGCTGCCAACGATGCCCAGCGCCACGCCCACCTCCCAGAGCACAGCGAGCGTGACCGGCAGTGCCAGCCCCAGCCAGGCCTTGTTCCAGGAGGTGGTGGCGCGGCGCGGGCTGGCGCTAGCCCAGCTGCCCGCGCCGCTTAGTTCAGAAGCGGTCAAGGAGCCCCCAATTATCGTCAAGCGGGTCTTATCAGAGTCCGCTAGTAAAACTGGGATCGATGAGCTTGTCCACTGCTGACTGGACATCGACATCAGCCTTGATCACGCCCGCCGATTGCAGAGCCTTGCCCGCGGCCAGGATCGATGCGCGCTGGTCATCGCCGATCTTGTTATGCGTAAGATCGGTGCGCTCGCCCAGCTGCTTGCGGGCCACCTCGATCGGAATCTTGGCGGTCTTGGCAAGAAGCTCAGCCAGCGCGCCGGGGTTTTCGAGAGCCCACTTGCGGCCCTGCTCGTAAACCTTGATCACGCGTGTCACGATATCAGGGTGTGCCGTTGCGAACTCTTCGCTCACGTTGAGGATGCCCCAGGTGTTGGCCTCGGGCTTGCGGAAGAACAGGCGCGCACCATCTTGTAGCTCGGCGGATGCCATCATCGGGTCAAGCCCGGCCCATGCGTCGACATCGCCGCGCGTCAACGCAAGCCGCCCATCGGCATGCTGCAGCAGCACCAAGGTGACATCGTCCTCGCTCAGTCCCGCATCGGCCAGAGCGCGCACCAGGAACACATGAGGGTCGGTGCCGCGGGTGACAGCGATCTTCTTGCCCTTGAGATCGGCAACCGTGTTGATCGGGCTGTCCTTGAGCGTCACCAGCGCGGTCCACTCGGGCCGTGAAAACACATAGATGGAGCGCACCGGATTGCCGTTGATGCGGTTGATCAGCGCTGCCGCGCCTGCTGTTGATCCGAACTGGATTGAACCTGCCGCAAGGAATTCCAGAGCCTTGTTCGATCCCAGCGACTGAACCCAGACGACAGGGATATTGTCGGCGGCAAACTCCTTCTCGATCAGGCCCTGTTCCTTCAGCACAATACTGACCGGGTTATAGGTGGCCCAGTCGAGGCGAAGCTCATCGAGCGCCGCAGCCTTGGCCCGCGACAAGGGCAATGCCATGGCCCCCAGCAGGGTGGCCAGCGTCATTCGTCTGGTAATCGGTGTCATTATTTGCTCCTGGAGTTCGAGGCTTTTGTTTGGATTGTATAGATGAACCCGCCTTCCGGTCCACCCATGGTCTTTAGGTTCGACAGCGCAGCGGTCCGCGCGGGATTGCTGTGAAGGCCACCCGCCCAAGCGCCAGCCCGAAACCTGGGATGACGCTTGGGCTCCGAAGCCTGGGGAGGAGTGTGGCAGGCATCAGTTGGTGGGCTTGTAGATCTGGTCGAACACGCCGCCATCGGCGAAGTGGGTCTTCTGTGCCTTGGCCCAGCCGCCGAAGTCCTTGTCGATGGAAACCAGTTCGAGCGTCGGGAAGCGGGCGATGTCGGCCGGGTCAGCGGCCGACGGATCGACCGGGCGGAAGAAGTGCCTGGCGGCGAGCTTCTGGCCCGCCGGCGAATAGAGGAACTGGAGATAGGCCTGGGCGGCCTCGAGATTGCCCTTGGCCTTGGCGTTGCCCTCGACCACCGCCACGGGAGGCTCGGCGAGGATCGACAGCGAGGGCACCACGATCTCGAAATTGTCGGCGCCAAATTCCTTCTGGACGAGGAAGGCCTCGTTTTCCCAGCTGATGAACACATCGCCGATGCCGCGCTGGGTGAAGGTGGTGGTGGAGCCGCGCGCGCCCGTGTCAAGCACTGGCACGTTGCGGTACAGATCGCCGATCCAGGTCTTGACCTTGGCCTCGTCACCGCCGAGCGCCTTCGTGGCATAGGCCCAGGCGGCGAGATAGTTCCAGCGCGCGCCGCCGGAGGTCTTGGGGTTGGGGGTGATGACCTGCACGCCATCCTTCACCAGGTCGCCCCAGTCCTTGATGGCCTTGGGGTTGCCCTTCCGGACAATGAACACGATGGTCGAGGTGTAGGGCGCGGCATTGTGCGGGAGCTTGGTGGCCCAGTCCTTGGGCAGCTTGTCGGTGTTCTTGGCGATCTGGTCGATGTCGCCGGCCAGCGCGAGCGTCACCACATCTGCGTCGAGCCCGTCGATCACCGCGCGGGCCTGCTTGCCCGAGCCACCATGCGACTGGTTGATGGTGATGGTTTCGCCGGTCTTCGCCTTCCAGTCGGCCGCGAAGGCCTCGTTGAACTCCTTGTAGAATTCGCGGGTCGGGTCGTAGCTGACGTTGAGCAGCACCTTGTCGGCCTGGGCGGCGGCGGCGGAAAGACCGAAGGAAAGTGCGGCGGCGGCGAGGATGAGAGAGCGGCGGGTGGGGACAAGCATGGGGTGAACCTCCGTGTCTGAGCTTGATCACCGAATACTATACGGGATTGATAGACAATCAAGCAAAATCTGTTCGCTTTACAGAACAAAGTGTTCTTTCAAATGAAATCAGGCATTTGGAGGATCGTTCGGCTGGCGGGCGAAGAACGCGATTCGCAAATCACTCCGTGGACTTCACGTCCCGAGCCGTGACCGGCCAGCGCGGCTTGTCCCACATCAGCGGCCGGCCTCGCCATGCTTGAAACGTCGCGGCATGCAATAGCACCGGTGCCGCATCGAACGCCCATCGCCGGGACTGAGTTTCTCCTTCACGGTGATTGAGTCTCCAAGTGCGCGGAGCCATGGAGCGCGGCGCGGCGAGACTGTTTGGCGGATTCGTTCCATCTCGGCGGGGTGATGGCGTGATGATCCTGTTCGGCCTCCCGGCGACGCAAGCCGCCGCCGCCGACCGCGCCCTCGGCACGGCCCATGCGATATTGCGGGAACTGGAGGCTGTATCCCGCCGGCGATGAGCGCAAGACCAGTCAGCTGCGGTCCGCTCTGCGGCGGGCATGAGGGGCGCTCCGGCGGAATCAACTCGCGCGCCGCCGTGGGCTCTCACCCATGCATGCGATCTTCAGGCTGCCGCCAGGCGGCACGCTGGCGACTGGCGCGTCAATCCCCTGGCGTGCCACCTCCCACGGGCCACAGTGTGAAGGAGTGTCCAAGTTGATGCATCCAGAGAATGCCCCATGATCATCTCAGACATGCCAGTGGAGACATTGCTTGCCTGCACCGGTCATCGTCCCTCGCCTGCACTGTCCCGCAGAATCAGTAAAGGCGCAGACCGCTTACGCGCAGGTCAGCATCGAAGGCCCGGCCGATAGCCACGATGCCGAGACGGCGAAGACGGCGGATATTGAGCGGAGTTACCGTGCGATGCGGCAAGAAGCCGTCAAACGGCAGTCGAAGTTCCTGCCACTCCGGCTTCGCCATAAAGCTCTGGCGGTAGGATTCCCAAGGCCGCGCAAGATCAGTTGTTCTGATGTGAAGTCCATATTGTTCGGAATTGCCGGAGACATCAATTGCGACTCCGGCCCACGCGGAAGCGTCGAACGCGCCGCCGCCGGGAGCCAGATCGAGGGCGACCTGAAGAAAGCCACCATTGTTTTCGAGACTCACACTCCCCTGCATCCGCATGGCGGGACGCCCGGCAACTGTCACCGGCGTGATGCTTCCCGAGGATAGGCCTCCCATAACGCCATCGGACAGCAGCGCCCAACGGGTTCCGATGGTTGTATCGGGGAAAGGTCTGGAAAAGTCGTCGATGATCATGGCGGCGATGTTAACCAGATCCCTTTACAGTCATGTAAAGCAAATAACTGCAACCCCGAGACATTGACTTTAGTATCTTAAGTTGAGTTTCGATTGTCCAATCATCTTGGAGTTGCAGTGATCAATAGCGGTGATATGAAGAAGCTCCGCTATCATCCGCAAGCCAGCCGAAAAGAAGACCAATCATGCGCAAGCTTCGCCTCGTCGCTTCGTCCTTTGCCCTGTTTGCCACCGTCTGCTCAGCCAACGCCGCCGAGGTTGCCGTGGCCCCCTTTTACATGAATGCGGCAACCATTACTCCCGACCAGCCGGTCGGAGCGGTCTTGGCGAAAGAGCCGGTTGCAACCGGAATCCCGGGCGCAGAAGCTTGGCGCATCGCCTATGTCTCCTCCGACCTGCGCGACCGGAAGACAATCTCGACAGGTATCGTGATCGCGCCTAAGGGCGCAGTTCCGGCGGGCGGCCGGCCGATCGTGTCCTGGGCTCATGGCACCACCGGAACGGCGCAGAACTGTGGCCCGTCGCAGGCGCTCGAACCGGCTCAGGAACTCAATCAATACTTTATGGTAGGCGGTACCTCCTGGACAGACTTCGGAGTGCCCGCTGTGACGCACTTCATCGAAAACGGCTATGTCGTGGTTGCCAGTGATTACCAGGGGCTAGGTGGCGGCGGAAAGCATCAATATGCAATCGGCAACTCGAACGGCCGCGACGCCATCAACGCCGTGCGTGCCGCTGGCAGCATGGGCCTGGCGGGCGCCGGCAAGAAGGCGATCATCTATGGCTGGTCGCAGGGCGGCGGCGCAGTGCTGGCTGCGGCCAGCCAGAAAGACTATATTAACGCCACCGGCACCGCCTATGACGGCGTCAGCTTCGTCGGCTTCGTGGCGCTCGCCCCCGACGACAGCAACGCGTTGATTTCGGCCGGTGTTGAGAACGGAGCCACAGCAGAGCAGCTGCTGCAGCAGCTGGGAAAGCAATTCTCCGACAACGTCTTCAACTTCGCGCATTACAGCATGTTCATGTGGGCAATGACCGGCGCCTTTCCCGAGCTAAAGCTCACCGACATATTCACCGACGATGGCGCCGCCGTCCTCGACGAAATCTACACCAAGAAGTGTATGCATGCGGGCTCCGATACGATCAATTTCAACTATGGCGAAACCTACAAGTCGTTCATCAAGCTCCAGCCCGACAATGCTGCTGCGTGGGTCAACGCAATGATTGAGGGCAGCGTGAAGCGGGAACCGCCAGTCGCCCCTGTCATCATCTATTATGGTACGAGGGACACGGTAATGCCCCCGGTGATGGGCGCAATCTACCAGAAGCAGATGTGCGGCATGGGGGCCAATGTAACGCGCGTACAGCTGGCAGGGGAGCAGAACCACTTCACGACGCCTTCCACTGCGCAACCCCTCTATATGCCATGGGTTGACGACCGCTTTGCCGGCAAACCACTCGAAAACGGCTGCCCCTCCAACTGAGTCCCGCGCGCGCGGCATCAGCGCTTGAGGCGATGCGTCTTGCCCGGCGCGTGCGGCCTTGAGCTCCGGTTCGATGCCGATGGCGGCAACGCCCTTGTCGGTGACGATCAGCCTCTGGCCGCGGCCGTCCTCGGTCTTGCGCCACGCGGGATCGCCTGGCTTGCGGTTGGCTTTAACCTCCTTCAGGGCGCCCTTTTCGATCATCGAACTGGCCTGCTCGCCTTCTTTGAAGGGGCTGTTCATGACGCACCTCAGTTGCCGCGCGCGGGGCCGGTGCCGAAGTGGTTCCCGCTAAGCCTTGACATCCTCGCGCGTGGAGTATGACGAGCAAGGATGAATCACGCTCCGCTTCGAGCGCTACGCGTCTGGTCCGCTACCACTGCATCCTGAACTTCGGAGTTTGACCTCGCCGCCCATCACTCAAGCCTGAGAAGCGCCGTCATGCGCCGCCTCACATGGTCTGGGATGCGGGCATCCCAGGCCTGTTCCTCGCCCGGGTTTGGCAGGATCTGTCCCCACTCGGCAATCTGGCGGGCGGGAACATCGACGATGTAAACCTGGACGTGGCTATCTTCGGTTTCCGCGATCGCGGCGGTGGCGGCCATGATGTCAAGGATCAGCTTTTCCTTCGTCATGGCGTCCCGCCCCGCCCTGATCTCCCCATGCACGAAAATGTTGTCTTGCTTGAGCGGCTTGCCACCCAGAAAATAGTTGCCCTCCGTCACCTCGGTGAAAATCACCTGCGCGAAATAGGCGGGGGCGCCGGTCGTGGTGCAGTGAATATCGGTGATCCGGGCTGCCAGCTTCTGTTTCTGGCTGGCTGACAGGCGCCCTTCCGGTGCTGTCACGACATAGGTTGGCATGATGCTCTCCTCCTCCTCATCTTCTTCACCGCGCGCCTGGAGACAATGCATTGAAATGACTGCCAAAACCTAATCATCTGCACTGCCGATGTGTCAATGTCGAAAATCTATTGACATGTCGAATAACATGAAATCTATTCGATATCCTCCTTGCGACCGAACATTGGGGCCTTTCGTATGCCGATCACGCCGACAGCCAAAATCTGGATGAATGGCAGGCTGGTCGACTGGGACAAGGCGACGGTCCATGTGGGAACCCACACGCTTCACTATGGCACCGGCATCTTCGAGGGCATTCGCGCCTATGAGACGGCGCGCGGGCCGGGCCTGTTCCGGCTCACGCCCCACATCGAGCGGCTCTACCGGTCCGGCCACATTCTCGGCATGCCGATGCCGTTCTCGGTTCCGGAGATCGTCGCGGCCTGCAAGGAGACGGTGCGATCGACGGGTCTCGAGAGTTGCTATGTGCGCCCGCTTGCCTATTACGGCTATGGCGAGATGGGCCTCGACACCGGCCCCTGCAAGGTCGACATCGCCATCATGGCCTGGGGCTGGGCCTCGGTCAGGGGTGCCGCCACCGATGCGCGCGGCCTGAAGCTCAAGGTTTCCAGCTGGCGGCGGCATGACCACAATATCATGCCGCCCGAAGCCAAGACGGTGGGCAATTATGTCAACTCCTCGCTGGCCAAGGCCGAGGCGCGCAAGGCCGGCTACGACGACTGCGTGATGCTGAACCCGCAGGGCTTCGTGGCGGAATGCACGGCGGAGAACATCTTCGTGGTCCGTAACGGCGTCATTCACACGCCGCCGCTTTCCGCCGGCGGCCTGGAGGGGATCACCCATGACTCGGTGCGCGCCATTGCCCGCGACCTTGGCTACGAGGTGCGCTCGACCGAACTCTCGCGCTCCGATCTTTACATCGCCGATGAGATATTCGTCTGCGGTACGGCCTCGGAAGTGAACTTGGTGGCATCGGTCGACGATCGCGATGTTGGCTGTCCCGGGCCGGCCGGAACCGCGGTCCGGGATGCATTCCGCAAGGCCGTGCGCGGCGCGGACCCGCGTTACCTCAACTGGGTGGAGATTGCCTGATGGCCTCTGTTCTCAAGCTTTCCGATGCGGAGCATGACGCGCTGGCCGCCCGCCTGCATCGCGCCATCCACGCCGGTCAGGGGATCGACCCGCCGAGCGAGACCATCGACTACAGCTTCGAGGACGCCTACCGCATCCGCCGCAAGCTGGTCGACCGGTTGATCGCCGATGGCGGCAAGCCGCGCGGCCACAAGATCGGCTTCACCTCCGAGGCCATGCAGAAGATGTATGGCATGACCGGGCCTGACTTTGGCATTCTGCTCGACAATATGTTCGCACCCGCCAGCCAGCCGGTGCGTGTGAGCCACCTGAGCAACACCCGCGCCGAGCCCGAACTGGCCTTCGAACTGGCGAGGCCCCTGTCGGGGCCGGGCGTCACGCTGGAACAGGCCATCGCCGCCACCAGCCGCGTCTGGGCGGCGATCGAGGTGATCGACAGCCGGGTTGGCGCCATGCGGGCCAAGGCCAATGATTCGCTCGCCGATAATGCGGGGGCGGGCTGGGTGGTCCTCGGCGGTATTCCCCTCGACCCCAAATCCCTGGCGCTCGACCGGATCGAGATCGCCATGGAGGTGGATGGCAACCGGCAGCAAGCCATGAGCGGCGATGTGATGGGCCACCCGGCGGCGCCGCTCGCCTGGCTCGCCAACAAGCTTCCCGAACTGAACGGCCTCGGTGGCGCCCTGCAGGCAGGCGACATCGTGATTACCGGCGCCCCCATCCGCTCGGTGGCGGGGCAGGCCGGCTCGCGGGTGCAGGCGTCCTTCTGCGCACTGGGCGCGTTCGACCTCGGGAGCGCAGGTGGTGCGGCCGAGGACGAGAGAGGTGGAGGG
>NZ_JBJTER010000093.1:0-2416 GCF_046093005.1 Aestuariivirga sp. | reverse complement strand
GGCGGGCTCGGCGCCGGCCGGGGCCCATGACACGGTGTCATTCACCAGATTGTAGCTGGTCCCGGCCGCATAGGTGATGCCGCCCTGTTTGACCTCGATGATCGCGGTCACGGAAGGATCGGGCAGCGCGTCGGCGCTGTTGGTCGTGCCCTTGATGATGGTCCGGGTCACCTCTTTCGTGACGATGGCCGAGGTCAGCGCGGCAATGGGCGGATAGAGCACGGTGATGACGGCGGTGCCGGTGCCGCCATCCGCGAAGGTCGAAGGCTCGGCGGCGATGGTCTCGGTGTCCCATGCCTCGGCCTCCTCGTGAATGATCGCGGCGTCCCGGCTGCGCTTGAAGCCGTAGATATTGGCGACGCCCTCTTCGATGGAGAAGCGCTGCTTCGTCCCGGTCTTGCCCAGCGCCGTCACCCGGCAGCCCTCGACGATATAGCTGCCATGGGCGTCGCGGTCATAGGTTGCGAGCGCCGCCGTCACGCCGGAAAGCTGCGGCGGCGGGGTCTGGTCGACGACCGCGCCGTCCCTGATGAGATAGACGGAGAACAGGTTGCCGGTCTGGCCGTCGCCCGAGCGGCCCCAGGCGATGGTTTCGGTCTCGCGGCCGGCGCCCGGCTCGCCCTCGGCCTCGGAGCCGGGATGGAGGCCCAGGAGATCGGGGTCCTGGACCTCGGTCACCACGGCGCGGGTCAGGCGCACGCCGACTGAAACGGTTCCGGTCATCGGAACGCTGTTCAGGGTGGCCGCCACGACCGAGCGGACATCGCCCTGCACATAGATGGTGCCAGAACCCAGCACCACGGTGCCGGTCAGCGGATCGACGAGGATTTCCGCGCCGGTCACCCGGTCGCCGTCCTTGGCGACGAGATCGCCGACCCGGCGGTTGCGGGCCTCCGCGATGCTCTGCGCCTCCATGTGCTCGGCGGCCTGCGTCAGCTTTTCCTCGCGGAACAGGACGCGCGCCACATTGGGCTTGTCCGGCGTCCGGTCGTAAACGCCCGCGAGACCGGACGAGTGATGGAAGGGTGCGGGCATGGTCTCTCCTAGACGACGCGCAGCACGGCGCGGCAGCGCTCGCGCACCGTGCGCCCGAACTGAATGGTCCCGGTTCTTTCGGCCGCGACGGTGCCGCCGGTCAGCTCCGAGGGTTCGGCCCACAGCAGCCCGGGCCGCGCCGGATCGGCCAGCGTGGCTCCAAGCCGGACCTGCCATCTGGCGGCGGTCTGCCCGTAGCCGTCGCCGAAATCCGTCTGGGCCTCGACATAAAGCGCCGAGGCTCCGGCAGCGCCCGGGGACAGCGGATCAAGCTTCGAGGCGCTTACCTCATAGGGCGATGCGGCGCCGCCGCTCGTCACGCGCCGCCAGACCCTTGCCCGGCGATGCCCGATCACCGCGCCAGCGGCGGTCAGGAAGGTGATCCAGGCGCTCATCGCCGCGAGATTGCCGATGATCGCATCGCGGCGGATCTGGATGCCCACATCCGACCACGGCGCGGCGGGCCATGGCGTCGCCGACCACGTCGAAACAGTGGGAGGCGGCACGCTGGCCACCCAGACGCCCAGCGCGGTGAGCGGCGCCTGCGTCAGGGTGTGGTCGAGCTCATGGACCCGCCCGAAGCTCCACTTGGCCCCGCCCGGCCGGATGCGCGCCCCGGAGTGGGTTGCGTACATGGCGCTGGAATGCCGCTTCCACGCATATTCCATGGCCCGCACGTCATGGGTCCGGAAGCCGCGCCAGAACTGCGAGCGCAAGGGGACTGAAAGCTGCGTCACTCCCTCGATCCGGTCGAGGTCCGGCTCCTCATTGTCGCGGACCCGGCCCAGCTGCAGCTGGAACAGGTGCCAGCGGGTCCGGCGTATTTCAGCTTCCTCTATCGCCCCGGTATAGCCAAGCCAGCCGAGCCCCCTCGAGATCGCCGCCGGTGTCCCTCTGACCCGCTGCCACCGGATGCCGTCATCGATCAGCTTGTAGAGGTTCGGCACATAGGGCGACAGCTCGCCCAGGCCATATTCGTGGATCAGGAACGGCAGCCAGGACGGCGGCGTTCCGATGTATTTGATGCCGCGCGAGATGGTGACCGGCGTGTCGAGCCGCACCGCCGGATCGGCGGCGCGCGAAAACGCCTTCTCGAACGGCGTGGCATGCCATGGCAGAAGGTCCGGCATGCGCTCAGAAGTTCCGTCCGGCGACCGTCAGCGTGACCGTCCCGACCGAGATCGCCTCGCTGGGCAGGGCGATCACATCGGCGGCGGGAACCGTGATGGCGGCCTTGTAGATGCCGGCGCGCATCAGACGCGAGGTGAGCCAGGACAGCGTCATGTCGAACCCCAAGCGCCGTTCGGCGAGCCAGTCGGCCCTGAGCGCCGCCGCGATATCGGCCAGAATGCTTTCGCTGGTATTGGGCAGCAGGGTGAGC
>NZ_JBJTER010000092.1:0-40348 GCF_046093005.1 Aestuariivirga sp. | reverse complement strand
TTGCGGTATTCGGCGTTCAGCGCGCCGCCCACGCTGCCGCCCAGGACGGGCTTGTAGCGGTGGCTCACGGCAATCGTCTGGCCGGCCGGGAAGGTCTGTGTACGGGTGACGATGGTGCGGATTTTCCAGCGCGGGAAATAGGCTGTCGATGCGGGGTTTGAGGTGTCCCGTTCGAACAGGCCGCGCGCCACCGCGCCGTCCAGCTGCGCCGGCGTCAACGCCTGCAGCGCCGCATCATAGGCGTCCCAGTTCTGCGGCGTGGTGTAGGGATCGAAACCGATCTCTTCCAGCGCGGCGGTCACATCCATGCCGCCGAGAATGGCCTGCACCGTGATGTCATAGTCCAGGGCCTGGCCATCCACCGTGGTGCGGAAATCGAGTGCGGTGCGGAAATCCTGCACATTCGCGTCAAAGTCGCTCAGGTCCTGGTCGGGCAGCGGAAACGCCACCAGCGCCTCGATGTCCTCGCCGCTGGTGTTGGTGAACAGGTAATCGACCCGCACCTCATCCATTGACAGATAGAGCTCTTCCTTGTCGAGTGAGATGTCCTCGCTTTCCTTCAGCACCAGGCCGCCGACCGCCACCTCGGCGATCGCGTCATTGGCCCGCGCCTGCCCCTGCCAGACAATCAGCATCAGCGCCGCGGCGAGGCAGCGAGCAAAACGTTTCATGCGCGTGTCTCCCATGTGTTCAGCCATCATCCGTCATTGCATAGAGATGGCCGAAAAGATTGACCAGCACCGCCGTCGACCAGGCGAGGCAGAAGATGCCGCAAAACGAGATCATCGGCGCCAGCATCCGCCACTGGTTATCGACATCGACGCGCGTCAGGCCGAGCGAGGTATAGTTTTCGAAGGAATAGAAGATCCGCTCGTCATATCTGTCCAGAATGCCCGCCATGTGCATGAAGATTGCCCAGCCGACATTGGTGGCGAGGTGCAGCACGAACAGCAGCAGCATGACCCCCAGCACGAACAGGATCTCGCCCAGGTAATTGAGCTTGCGCAGCGCGCCGGGCTCCTGCTTGCCGCGGATGATGCTGCCCATCGCATGCAGCCCCGCCAGATGCAGGGAAACCAGCACGGCGAAGGCCGCGACGCACAGCAGCGATGCCACATGAACCGAAGCGACAACGCTGTTCATCGGCGTGGGCCGGTGCCGCCCGGGGCGGGGTCAGGCGCCGGCGAGGCGCTTGCCCACGCCCCGCAGCTTCCAGCCGAAGAACAGCAGGATAAGGCCCACCACCACCGCGGTGGCCGCGATGATCCACAGGATCGCCGTCGTCGCGTCCTTGGGATAGAACATGATGAGCAGGCCCAGCGCCGCGCCGATGGCGCCACCCAGCGCCAGCATCCCGGCGTTGTCGATGTCGTTGCGCAGCACCATGGCGCCGGCGAGTTGCAGAAGCCCCGCCGCCACATACCAGAGGCCGATCAGCAGCACGACATAGACCGCCGCCTGGTCGCGCCAGATCAGGCAGAACAGGCCGGCCGCGATGCCGGCGAGCGCGGTCACCATGCCGCCCATCGAGCGGCCTTCGCTGCCGCCGCTGAAGGCGCCCCACAGGCCGAGCAGGCCATCGACCAGCGCATAGATGCCGAAGATCGTCACCACCACCGCCAGGGTCATGCCCGGATAGATGAATGCCAGAATGCCGAACACCAGGCTTGCCAGCCCGCGCAGCATGATCGTCCGCCACATCTCCGTGAACACATTCCGCGCCGCCATCGTCACCTCCCCATTTACCGGATGACCAACCATAGCACAGCCGCCGGAGCGGTGAACGGCAAGTTTTTTGGCTTGACTGTGACGGCGCCGGGGTTCATCCGGCGGTGAGGATCAGGCCTTGCGGCCGGGCCCGCGGAAACCAGGAAACCCAACCCCATGCCCAGCGACAGTCCCAGTCGACCGGCCAGGCCGTTACCGGCGCGCGCGGGAACCTGACTTCACCAGGGTTCACCCCACGCCGCCGGAAACGGCTGGCCGCCCCAAGGTGAACCCCATGACCAACAAACGCATCGCCCGGAAACCCCGCCACCGCGACGACAGCGGCGCAGGCCTCATCATGTTCATGATGATGGCGCTGGTGTTCGCGCCCATCGCCGCCCTTCATGCCGCCATGCTCTGGCGGGGATCGCACGAACTCGAGCAGCTGGCGGCCATGATGACCGCGCTGCTGCCGCGTTTCTGATCAGTTGAGGCCCTGCAGGGTGGCGATGTAGTCGAGCAGGTTTTCCACCCGGCGGGCCACGCTGCCGTCATCGCCCTCGGCCCCGCCGAGGTCATCGGCGGCCTCTTCCTTGAACCAAATGCCCCACACCGGCATCTCGCGGCTGCCGTGGCCGGCAATGGGCGCGCGCCCGTCGACCAGTTCGGCAAGGCGGGCGCGCGGGAATTCGCCATAGCGGGCGGCGAGGGTGGTCAGGTCCGGCGGCTTGCTGCTGAGGCCGAAGGACTTGGGCCCGTCGCCCTTGCCGGTCTCGCCATGGCAGCTGGCGCAATACATTTTGAAGTCAGCCTCGCCGGAGATGAGCCCGTTCGAGACATCCGCCGCCTGAACCGGCGACATCCCACCAACCGCGAGAAGAAACACAAAGGCCACGCCAAGGAAAGATCTGCGCATGGGAGGTCCTCACCAGTTTGATCACGCCGCGTTCCCGTCATTCTTCATACGGCGCGCGCCCAGTGTTCCGCAAGGAGTCGATTAGCTGCCGGCCGCCTTCAACTGCACGCTCTCGCCGCAGCCACAGGCCGAGACCTGGTTTGGGTTGTTGAAGACGAACCCGGACTTCAGCGTCGAGCTCTGGAAATCCATTTCCGTGCCGAGCAGGAACATCATCGCCTTGGCGTCGATCAGCACCTTGACGCCCTTGTCCTCGACGACCTCGTCGAAGGGCTTCTGGTCCTCGGCCCACTCAAGCGTGTATTCCATACCAGCGCAGCCGCCATTCTTGACGCCGATGCGCAGGCCCACCACGGGCTTCTCGGCATTGGCCATGATCTCGCGCACCCGCGCGGCGGCGGCGTCGGTAAGCGTCATGATCTGCGGGCGCGGGCGTGATGGGGCGGATGTCATCGCAATCCTCCTTACCACATATTGAGGGCGACGCGGGCCTCATCCGACATGCGGCTGTGGTCCCACGGCGGATCGAAGACGATGGTGGCCTTGGCGCTCTTCACACCCGGCACGGCCGAGACCGCGTTCTCCACCCAGCCCGGCATGTCGCCCGCCACCGGGCAGCCGGGGGCGGTGAGCGTCATCTCGATCGCCACATTGCGCTCGTCATCGATATCGACCTTGTAGACGAGGCCGAGCTCATAAATGTCGACCGGGATTTCCGGGTCATAGACGGTCTTGAGCGCGGCAACGATGTCATCGGTCAGCCGCGCCAGCTCATCGGCCGGGATGGCGGACGGGTTGGGCGCTGTTCCGGCCTCGGCCGGGGTTTCGGTCATAGCCTCGGTCATCCGAATATCCTCCGGGCGGAGATCAGCGCTTCGGCCAGCGCATCCACCTCTTCAAGCGTGTTGTACATGGCGAAAGAGGCCCGGCACGTGGCGGTGACGCCGAAGCGCTGCAACAGGGGCTGGGTGCAGTGGGTGCCGGCCCGCACCGCCACGCCGGCGCGGTCGATCACGGTTGCCACGTCATGGGCATGCGCCCCTTCCATGGTGAAGGACACGATGGCGCCCTTGTCACGCGCCCGGCCGAAGATCCGCAGCGAATTGATCGCCGAAAGCCGCTCCGTGGCATAGTCGCGGAGCGTTGCCTCATGCGCGGCGATGTTGTGAAGCCCGACGCCGCGCATGTAATCCAGCGCCGCGCCAAGCCCGATGGCCTGGACGATGGCCGGCGTTCCCGCCTCGAAGCGGTGCGGCGGCTCGTTATAGGTGACGGTGTCGGTGGTCACTTCCGAAATCATCTCGCCGCCGCCCTGGTAGGGCGGCATGCGGTCAAGCAGCGCCTTCTTGCCGTAGAGCACGCCAATGCCGGTGGGCCCATAGGTCTTGTGGCCGGTGAAGACATAGAAATCGGCGTCCAGCGCCCGCACATCCACCGCCATGTGGACGGCCGCCTGCGAGCCGTCGACCAGCACCGGAATGCCGCGTTGATGCGCCAGCCGGATCACCTCGGCCACCGGCACGACGGTGCCGAGCGCGTTCGACATCTGGGTAATGGCGACGATCCTGGTGCGCGGGGTGAGCAGCTTCTCGAATTCCGCAATCAGGAAATTGCCGTCCTCATCGACGGGCGCCCATTTCAGCACCACGCCCCGCCGCTCGCGGTGGAAATGCCACGGCACGATGTTGGAGTGATGCTCCAGGATCGACAGCACCACCTCATCGCCCTCGCCCAGCACCATGCCGCCATAGCTCTGCGCCACCAGGTTGATGGCCTCGGTGGCATTGCGGGTGAAGATGATTTCCTCGCTGGACGCGGCGTTGAGGAAGCGGCGCACGCTTTCGCGCGCATCCTCGAAGGCCTGGGTCGAGGCATTGGAGAGATAATGCAGCCCGCGGTGGACGTTGGCATAATCCTGCGTATAGGCCCTGGTCATCGCATCCAGCACCGGCTGCGGCTTCTGCGCCGAAGCGGCGTTGTCGAGATAGACCAGCGGCTTGCCGTAAACCTCGCGCGACAGGATCGGAAACGCGCGCCGGATGGCGGCGACGTCATAGGCCATCAGCCTGCCCTCCCCTGGCGCAGCAGCCACGCCTCGGCATGGGCGGCGAGCGCGGCGCGGATGCCTTCATCGTGAATGGCCTCGAAGGCCTCGCCCACGAAGGCCGCAATCAGCAGGGCCTTGGCCTCGGCCTCCGGAATGCCGCGCGACATGAGATAGAACATGTGATCGTGGTTCAGTTCGCCAGCCGTCGCGCCATGGCCGCACACCACGTCATCGGCGTAGATCTCGAGTTCCGGCTTGGCGTCGAATTCCGCCGTTGGCGAGAGCAGCAGCGCATGGCTTGATTGCTTGCCGTCGGTCTTCTGGGCGCCGGGCCTGACGATCACCTTGCCCTGAAAGATGCCGCGCGCCTGGCCGTCCATCACGCATTTGAAAAGTTCCCGGCTTACGCAATTGGCAAGCTGGTGATCGACCACGAGGCGCGTGTCGGCATGCTGGCGGCCGGCCAGCAGATAGGCGCCGGAGACGCGCGCATCGGCATATTCGCCGTTGAGGCGATAGTCCCCGTTCTGGCGGTTGAGGCGCGCGCCCGCCGTCAGCGTGAAGTCCCGGAGTGTCGCGTTGCGGGCGAGCGTCACATGGGCGTGGGCCAGATGGGTGGCGCCCGGCGCCTCGATTTCGGCCTTCACCCGGTCCAGCCTGGCATTGTGGCCAATGCGGATTTCGCTGACGCTGCAGCCGAGGTAGCTGCCCTCGCCCAGATGGGTTTCGATGATGGTGGCGGAGGAATCATCCGCCACCTCGATCACATTATGCGTGGCAACGGTGCGCGGCATCGCCCCGGTGGCGATGAAGACAAGCTCCAGCGGCCGGCCTTCATTGCCTTCAATCCTCAGCCTGGCGCCATCGGTGGCGAAAGCGAGGTTCATCTGCAGCAGCGGATCGTTGGCTTCGGCCTTCGACTCGACCCAGCCATTGGCGAGCTTCGAATGCCCGGCGTCATAGTGGCCATTGACGAACACCATGCGCGCGGCGGGAACCGCGGCGAAAGGCGATTGCGCCAGGAGCCGCGTCACCTCCGCGGCGGACGCCTCCACCTTCTGGCGCGGCGGATAGGGCTGGTCGATCAGCTGGCGCAGGTCGGTCCAGCGCCACTCTTCCATGCGCCGGTGCGGCAGGGACAGTCCCAGCGCGCGCTCGGCCTCCGTCCTGGCGATGGCCTGGCTCATGCCGCGTCCCTGGTGAAGCCGGCGTAACCCTTTTCCTCAAGTTCGAGCGCCAGCCCCTTGTCGCCCGACTTCACGATGCGCCCCGCCGACAGCACATGCACATAATCGGGCACGATGTATTCCAGCAGCCGCTGATAATGCGTGATCACGATCATCGCCCGGTCTGGCGAGCGCAGCGCGTTGACGCCGTCCGCCACCACCCGCAGGGCATCGATGTCGAGCCCCGAGTCGGTCTCGTCAAGAATGCACAGGGAGGGCTCCAGCACGGCCATCTGCAGGATTTCGGCGCGTTTCTTCTCGCCGCCGGAAAAGCCCACGTTCACCGGGCGTTTCAGCATGTCCTGGCTGACGTTGAGCTTCGCCGCCTTGTCCTTCACGAGGCGCATGAAATCGGGGGTCGAGAGCTCCTTCTCGCCGCGCGCCTTGCGCTGGGCGTTGAGCGCCACTTTCAGGAACTGCATGGTGGCCACACCCGGAATCTCGATCGGATACTGGAAGGCGAGGAACACGCCCTTCGCCGCGCGCTCCTCGGGCGGCATCGCCAGCAGGTCCTCGCCCTTGTAGGTGACGGAACCTTCCGTCACTTCATAGCCCTCGCGGCCGGAGAGAACATAGGACAGCGTCGACTTGCCCGACCCATTTGGGCCCATGATGGCATGCACCTCGCCAGGCTTCACGGAGAGCGTCAGCCCACGGAGAATTTCGCGGTCTTCGTCTTCGAGCTTGACGTGCAGGTTCTGGATATCGAGGAGGTTCACGGTTTTGTCTCACCTTGTCTTGAGGACTGCGGAACGGGCGTCATCCCACGCTTCCTTCCAGCGAAATGCCGATCAGCTTCTGCGTTTCGGCCATGAATTCCATCGGCAGCTGCTGGATCACGTCGCGCACGAAGCCGTTGACGATGAGGGCCACCGCCTCCTCCTCGGAAAGGCCGCGCGACATGCAGTAGAACATCTGGTCATCGGAAATCTTTGACGTCGTCGCCTCGTGCTCGAACTGCGCGGTCGAGGTTTTGGATTCGATGTAGGGCACCGTGTGGGCGCCGCATTTGTCGCCGATCAGCAGCGAATCGCACTGTGTGAAGTTGCGCGCATTGGTGGCCTTGCGGTGGGCCGAGACGAGGCCGCGGTAGGTGTTGTCCGAACGGCCGGCCGCGATGCCCTTGGAGATGATGCGGCTTGAGGTGTTGCGGCCCAGGTGGATCATCTTGGTGCCGGAATCGACCTGCTGGCGGCCGTTGGAAATGGCGATCGAATAGAACTCGCCGCGCGACTCCTCGCCGCGCAGGATGCAGCTTGGATATTTCCAGGTGATGGCCGAGCCGGTCTCGACCTGGGTCCAGGAAATCTTTGACCTGGCGCCCCGGCAATCGCCGCGCTTGGTCACGAAGTTGTAGACCCCGCCCTTGCCTTCCGCGTCGCCCGGATACCAGTTCTGCACGGTGGAGTATTTGATCTCCGCGTCGTCGAGCGCGATCAGCTCCACAACCGCCGCATGCAGCTGGCTTTCCTCGCGCATCGGCGCGGTGCAGCCCTCGAGATAGGACACATAGGAGCCCTTGTCGGCGATGATCAGCGTGCGCTCGAACTGGCCGGTGTTCTTGGCGTTCATGCGGAAATAGGTGGAAAGCTCCATCGGGCAGCGCACGCCCGGCGGCACATAGACGAAGGAGCCGTCGGAGAACACCGCGGCGTTGAGCGCCGCATAGTAATTATCGGCCTGCGGCACCACCGAGAACAGGTATTTCTTCACCAGCTCCGGGTACTCGCGCAGAGCCTCCGAGATCGCGCAGAAGATGACGCCCGCCTTGGCGAGCTCGGCCTTGAAGGTGGTGACCACCGACACGGAATCGAACACCGCATCGACCGCCACCTTGCCGGAGGCATATTCGCCGCCCGCCTCGTCGAGTTCGCTCTTCTCGCCCTGCTTCCTGACGCCGGCGAGGATTTCCTGCTCCTTCAGCGGAATGCCGAGCTTGGCATAGGTTTCGAGCAGCTTCGGGTCCACCTCGTCGAGGCTCTTCGGCGCGGCGGCGCCCTTGGGCGCGGCGTAATAGTAAATGTCCTGGAAGTCGATCTTGGGGTAGCTCACCTTGGCCCATGTGGGCTCCTCCATGGTGAGCCAGCGGCGATAGGCCTCGAGCCGCGCCTCCAGCATCCAGGCGGGCTCGTTCTTCTTCGCCGAGATGAAGCGGACGGTATCCTCGCTCAGGCCCTTCGGCGCAAATTCGGCTTCGATGTCGGTGGTGAAGCCGTATTTGTACTTGTCGACGTCGATGTCCTTGACGAGTTCGATGGTTTCGATGTCAGCCATGGTTCCCTCAGGCGGCGGCCCTTGCCTTGTGGCGCCGTAAGATGTTGCGCCATGCGGCGATGAAACGGGTGATGTGGTCTTCGGTGGTGTCCCAGCCAAGCGATACGCGGATCGCGGCTGTTGAGATCTCCGGTGCGACACCCATGGCCGCCAGCACATGCGATTTGGCCACCTTGCCGGACGAGCAGGCCGAACCGGAGGAAACGGCGATGCCTTCAAGGTCGAAGGCCATCAGCAGGGTTTCGGCATTCATGCCGGGATGCGCGAAGCAAAGGGTGTTGGGCAGCCGCGGCGCCGCGCCACCGAGGATCATGGCGCCATCGAGGCCCGCCTCAAGCTGGCCGCGCAAAGCTGCGGCATCCGGCAGTCTGGCCTGCGCCACCGCGCCGAAGCCCGCCAGCGCCATGAGATTTTCTGTGCCCGCCCGGCGGCGCAGTTCCTGGCCACCGCCATGCACCAGCGGGGCGAGCGCCACACCGTCGCGCACGATGAGCGCGCCAGCCCCGACGGGGCCGCCAAGCTTGTGGGCGGACAGCGTCATCAGGTCGACGCCAAGCAGGCCGAAATTGACCGGTATCTTGCCCAGCCCCTGCACCGCATCGCTGTGCACCAGCGCGCCATGGGCCTGGGCCAGGCGCACGGCGCCGGCCAGCGGCTGGATGACGCCGGTTTCATTGTTGGCCCGCATCAGGCTCACCAGGGCGCGCGGGCCCGCGGCGAGGAGCCGTTCCAGCACCGCGAGATCGGCAACGCCCTGGCCGTCCACCGGCAGCAGGTCCACGGGCTTTCCCGAGGCGCGGGCGGCCTCCAGCACCGACGGGTGTTCGACCGCCGAGACGATCAGCCGCCCCACCGGAGCGCCCTTGAGCGCAAGGTTGTTGGCCTCGCTGCCGCCCGACGTGAACACCACCCTGGGCGGGATTACGCCCACCGCGCGGGCCACCTGCTCGCGCGCCTCCTCCGCCAGCTGGCGGGCGGCGCGGCCTTCGCCATGCACCGAGGAGGCATTGCCGGTCACCGCCATGGCGGCCATCATCGCCGCCCTGGCTTCAGGCCGCAGCGGCGCGGTGGCGTTATGGTCGAGATAGACTCTCACGCCGCGGTCCCCTCCGGATGGCGGTCCTTGGCCTGCTTGATGGTGGCGGCCAACGCCAGGTTGCGCTTCTCCACCACGTCTTCGAGTGAAATCGATGACAGGAAATACATCATCTGCCGCCCCAGGCTTGACCATAGGTCATGGGCGTTGCAGCGCTCGCCTTTGACGCAGCCCTCGACGGCATCACCGTCACAGCGCGTGAACTGCAACTCTTCGTCAACTGCCGCAATGATTTCCGCAACCGGAATCGCATGCATCGGACGCGCCAGACGGTAGCCGCCGCCGGGGCCGCGGGCGCTGTCCACCAGCTTCGCCTTGCGCAGCTTGCCGAACAGCTGCTCCAGATATTCCTGGCTGATTTCCTGCCGCTCCGCGACTTCGGCCAGCGAAACGGGGTCGCCGCCCGAATGCGTGGCAATATCGATCATCGCCATCACCGCATAGCGGCCCTTGGTGCTCATCTTCATGGCGTTCCGTCCGGCTCCGGCACAACGAAATCCTTGATTTTGAACCCCGCTCCCGTGCTAAAGGCGTGGCTCAGGGGCAGGCGAGCCTGCCAGTTTCGAACAATTCTAAACAGGGATATAGAAAACCCGAGTACAGGAGTCAATTATTCGGCATCAGGTTTTGCCGGATAACTCCATCGCGGTTGCGCCGATGAGGATTAAAGCTTTATGCCGGAAGTGATTTTCGGCGGCCCCGCGGGCCGCATCGAGGCCCGTTACCACCATTCCAAGGCGGCGGGGTCGCCGATCGCCATCCTGCTGCATCCGCACCCCAGCTTCGGTGGAACCATGAACAACCCGATCGTTCATGCGCTCTACCAGATGTTCCAGACCCGTGGATTCTCGGTGCTGCGGTTCAATTTCCGCGGCGTCGGGCGGAGCCAGGGCGTGTTCGAGAACGGCGCCGGTGAGCTTTCTGACGCCGCCTCGGCGCTGGACTGGCTGCAATCCTTCAACCGCGAGGCCAAAATCTGCTGGATCGGCGGGGTCTCCTTCGGGGCCTGGATTTCCATGCAGCTGCTGATGCGGCGGCCGGAGATTTCCGGCTTCATCTCGGTGGCACCGCTGGCCAAGCATTATGATTTCTCCTTCCTCGCCCCCTGCCCGGCCTCTGGGCTGTTCGTGAACGGCGAGAAGGACACGGTGACGCCGCCCGAGGCCGTCCACAGCCTGGTCTCCAAGCTCAAGACCCAGAAAGGCATCGCGGTTGAACACAAGGTCATCGGCGGCGCCAACCACTTCTTTCAGGACAAGATCGACGAGTTGTCCAAGATCTGCGCCACCTATCTCGACAAGCGCCTGGCGGCGGAAGGGCAGTTGTAACGGCGCTGCCGGAGCCGTCTTGCAGCATTGCCAGGTCACCCCAGGCAAAAGCCTCATGCCCCGTCAGCTTTCGGGTGGCCGTAAGGCGGACGGACGGTTAGACAGCCGCTAACCGGGAGCCGTCCATGCCGTCACCGCCGTCTCATATCCGACTTCATGACTGGGGCCTCCTGGTGTTGCTGTCGCTGCTCTGGGGCGGGTCCTATCTGTTCGTTGGCGTTGCGGTGAAGGACCTGCCGCCGCTGGTGATTGTGATGGCGCGGGTGACGATCGCCGCCGCTGTCCTGCTTCCGCTGCATCTTCTCATCCTGGGTCCGCTGCCCCGCAGCGGCGCCACATGGGGTGCTATCGCCGTGATGTCGGTGGTCAACAACATCATTCCCTTCACCCTGATCGTCACCGGCCAGACCATGATCGCCAGCGGGCTGGCCTCGGTCATCAACGCCACCGCGCCGCTGTTCGGCGTTGTCTTTCTCGCCGCCGCAAGGCTGGAGCCTCTGGCCCCTCGCAAGCTTTTGGGCATCCTCGTGGGGATCGGCGGTGTGGCGATCCTCAAGGGCGGCACGCTGCTGGGCGAAGGCGCCCAGAGCATCGGCATCCTGCTCTGCCTCGGCGCGGCGGCCAGCTACGGCCTCGCCAGCCTGTGGGCCAAGCTGAAGCTGATGGCGATCCCTCCGCTCAGCATGGCCACCGGCCAATTGCTGTGTTCCGCCGTGATCATGACCGGCCTCGCCACCGGTTTCAGCCATCCGTCGGAACTCCTCGCCGCATCCGCGCTCAGCTGGGCGGCGCTGCTGGGGCTGGCGCTGATCTCCACGGCGCTGGCCTACATCGTATTCTTCCGCATCGTGGCGAACGCCGGCCCAGCCAATGTGCTGCTGGTCACCATGCTGATCCCGGTTTCCGCCATCGCCCTCGGCGTGACGCTGCTGGATGAAAGGCTGGAGCCGCGCGAGATCGCGGGCGCCGCCATCATCGCGCTGGCCCTGCTGATCATCGACGGGCGGGTTCTGCGCGCCTTAAGGTTCCGCAAGACGGCCGCCTGACAGGGGTGCAGGCACGCCGGTGGTGCCCGGAAAGCTGATCGGCAGGTGCTTGAGGCTGCGGATCGCCAGATAGGCCCAGGCCTCGGCCTCCATCGAATCGCCGTCCAGTCCAAGATTTTCTGCAGCGATGACAGGCGCTTTCAGAAGCTCTCTCAGCTCATGCATGAGGACTGGATTGAGCCGTCCGCCGCCACACACGACATAGAGCTTCGGCAGCGCAGGCAGCAGCCGGGTGCTGGCAGCGACCGCAGCAGCCGTAAAGCAGGTGAGCGTGGCGGCGCCATCAGCGGGAGAAAGACCTTCCACGGCAGAGCTGTCGAATGAATTGCGGTCCAGCGATTTGGGCGGCGGCAGCGTGAAGTAATGGTGGGACAGCAGCCGCGCCAGCACCCGTTCATTGGCAACGCCGCTGGCCGCCAGCCTTCCGTCGCGGTCCAGAGCCTCGCCGGCAAACCGCTGGCACCAGTCATTGATCAGCGCATTTCCAGGCCCCGTATCGAAGGCAATGAGGCCGCCGTCGGCACCAATCCAGGTCATGTTGGCAACACCGCCGATGTTGAGGAAGGCGGCCGGCCGCTCCGCCAGCGGGGCCGCAAGCGCCCGGTGATAGACCGGAACCAGCGGCGCACCCTGCCCGCCAGCCGCCACGTCGGCGGCCCGGAGGTCATAAATGACAGGCCGCCCCAGCCGCTGCGCCAGCCCCTCGCCCAGTCCCAGCTGCACCGTCAGCCGCTGCTCCGGCCGGTGCAGAACCGTCTGGCCATGAAAGCCGATTATATCGATGCTGCTTAGGCTTATTCCATTTTCCTCGGCAAATTTCTCAACCGCTTCCGCATGCCAGCCGGTGAGTGCCTGCTCGGCTTCAGCGAGAATGCCCGGCCGCTCATCGCGCGCCGTCAGGCCGCGCGCCCCGTCGAGCGCCTGCCGCAACAGGGCTTGCTGCGCCAGCGTATAGGCATAGGTCGCGGAGGGCCCCCGCCGCATCACCACCTCACCATCGCTGACGATCATCGCCACATCGATGCCATCGAGCGAGGTGCCTGACATCAGTCCCAGCGCGGTGAGCGGTTTTGACAGGGCGGGCCTCCATGCTAAGAGCCCGCAGCCATTTGCGAAAGCCGCAGAGCCATGAGCCAGTTCACGTCCGATTTTCTGAACATACTGTCAACCCGGGGTTTCATCCACCAGATCTCGGATCCGGAGGGGCTCGACGCCGCCGCCAAGGCGGGCGCCATCACCGGCTATATCGGCTTCGACGCCACCGCCACCTCGCTCCACGCCGGTTCGCTCGTCCAGATCATGATGCTGCGCTGGATGCAGAAGACCGGCCACCAGCCGATCGCGCTGATGGGTGGCGGCACCACCAAGATCGGCGACCCCTCCTTCAAGGACGAGTCGCGGAAACTCCTCACGGTCGAGCAGATCGCCACCAACCTGGCCGGCATCCGCCAGGCCTTCGCGAAGTTCCTGCGCTTCGGCGACGGCCCGTCGGACGCGGTGATGGTGAACAACGCCGACTGGCTCGACCACCTCAACTACGTTGACTTCCTGCGCGACTATGGCGTGCACTTCACCATCAACCGCATGCTGAGCTTCGATTCCGTCAAGCTGCGGCTGGAGCGCGAGCAGCCGCTCACCTTCCTCGAATTCAATTACATGATCCTGCAGGCCTATGACTTCCTCGAGCTGTCGCGCCGCCATGGCTGCGTCTTGCAGATGGGCGGCTCCGACCAGTGGGGCAATATCGTCAACGGCATCGAGCTCGGCCGCCGCTGCGACCAGCGCCAGCTCTACGCGCTGACCACGCCGCTGCTCACCACCTCCTCGGGCGCCAAAATGGGCAAGACGGCGGCGGGGGCGGTGTGGCTCAACGCCGACCTCCTTTCACCCTATGATTATTGGCAATACTGGCGGAACTGCGAGGACGCCGATGTGGGCCGCTTCCTCAAGCTCTACACTGAGTTGCCGCTCGATGAGATCGCGCGTCTGGGCGCGCTCGGCGGGGCCGAGATCAACGAGGCCAAGAAGCTCCTCGCCACCGAGGCCACCGCCCTGCTGCACGGCCGCGCTGCGGCAGACGCCGCCGCCGAAACGGCGCGCCGCACCTTCGAGGAAGGCCAGAGTGCGGCGGGCCTTCCCACCGTCAGCCTGGACCTTGACGCCGGTACCGGCCTGCTCGCTGCGTGCGTGGCGGCCAACTTGGCTTCGTCCAACGGCGAGGCCCGCCGCGCCGTCCAGGGCGGGGCCATCAAGGTCAACGACCAGCCGGTCTCGGACGAGAAACTGGTGCTGACCCGGGCGCTGCTGGCCGATGGTGCCATCAAGCTGTCCATGGGCAAGAAGAAACACGTACTGGTGAAGCCGGCCTGACGGCTCAACCACCGTTTCCCTTGGCTGGAGCTTGCTTCAATGGCTCGCAGCGGCTGCTGTATTCGAAGAACATGCGCAGGAAGCCGGGCGCCACCGCCGACATCGGGTTCATCTGGAACGATGGCTTATCGACGGTTCCGCCCAGCGCGAAGGTGACGCCGATGATGCCCTGGCCGCGCCCGCCGGTCAGGATGTCGCCCAGCAGCGGGATGTCGCCAACCGCGGCATTCAGCGCATAGGCGGGAATGATGGTGCCGGCGATGTCGATGGCGCCGTCGGACTTGCGGATGAGGCCCGCCGCGCTGGCGCCCAGTTCCGGCCCGCGCACCAGGCTTTCGCCGATGCAGATGAAGCGGCTGTCTGAGGTGAACGGCAGAGTGAGCTTCTTGAACGACAAGGCCTCGCGGCGCGGGCCGCTGCCGCGCTTGGGCTTGCCGCGGGAATCGAGTTCGGCCAGCGCTGCCTCGTCGCGGACCTCGAAATCGCGCAGCACAAGCTTGCCGTTCTTCACCGAGGTTCCATCGGCGGCGAGCAGGGCGAAGAACTCGATCTGCCCGCCCGCCACCTTGGAATAGAGGTTGGCGGCGCGGATCGCTGCGCCACCGTCCCGCCCGCTGATGCGCATTTCGCGTCCCTCGCCGGTTGGCGTGACCCGGAAAACGATGGGCTGCCCGCTGAGGAATGCGCCGGACACCTCCGCTTTTTCGATCTTGCCGGCGCGCGCCGAGAGCGTGCCGTTGACACCGGTGATGATCTCGCCACGGTTGGCGTAGACGCGCCCGATATCGAGGCTGAGGCGCACCGGCTTTTCCCTGGCGGACGCCTGCTGCTCGGCCTGCGCGGCCTCTTCGCGGTTGCGCGAACCGAACAGGCCGCGGATCAGCGGCCTTGCGTCGAAACTGGCGCCCTTCACGGAGACATTCATGCCGCCGTCCTCGACGGCGACGGTGGCGGCGAAGCGGTTTTCGCCGGAGAGCCTGATTTCGCTGAAATTGGCGGAGCGCAGGCCCTGGCGCTTCGGCCCCAGCGCCAGCTTGCCTTTGATCGACAGGCCTTCGCCCTTGATTTCGAGGTCCTCGATGCGCGGCCCTCCCTCGGCCTTGCCAAGATAGACGAACGAGGCGCTGGTCTCCGCCGCCGCCGGCCGCCGCCAGCCAATGGACTGCAAGCGCAGCTCCACCTCGCTCAGGTCGGCGGCAACCGCCATCTTGCCCTGCGGATCGCGGAGGTCGTCGATCGTCGCCGTGACGCCTACCGGGCCGCGCGCCAAAGTGCCAAGATCGATGCCCAGCTTCTGCCGCTGCTCGCCGTCGAGCTTGGTCGAGATCGTCGCCGACTGCACAAATTCGGGCCCTGGCCCCCGCCGCCAGCCGATCTCTGCGGGAATGCCGGCAACCTGGGCCTGGCCCTTCGCACTGAGAATGCCTTTCTCGACAGAGAAATCGAACTGCCCGCCAGACAGATTGATGCCGGGCAGCGCATCGGCGAGCCCGACGTCGGAGAGCTTGGCCTGCGCGGACAGTACGATCCGTTCTTTCGGCACGTTCTTAATCATCGGGAAAGACAGCGAGACCTTGGCGCTGGCCTTGCCCTCCACCCGTCCGGTATCGAGGCCTGTGTGGCGGATGAGGTTGAGTGCCGGAAGGTCCAGATACTCGATGAGCGGCTGCAAGCCGGCCTCCAGGTCGAGCGCAATCATGGCGTAACTTTCGACGGCGAGAATATCCTTGCTCTCGAAGCTTCCCGACAGCACACGGCCGGTACCGCCGGACGGCAGCTTGAC
Organism: Aestuariivirga sp.; assembly: GCF_046093005.1. Taxonomy (GTDB): domain Bacteria; phylum Pseudomonadota; class Alphaproteobacteria; order Rhizobiales; family Aestuariivirgaceae; genus Aestuariivirga. The sequence continues at coordinate 24,555 of NZ_JBJTER010000092.1, read as the reverse complement.
CTCGCCGCCCTTGAAGTTCAGCAGAAAATCGCTGTCCTTGAGCCGCGCCTCCCCGGACGCGCCGTTGAGCGGCGGCAGGTCCCTGAAATAGCCGCTCGACACATCCTTCATCTTGAACGACATGTCGATCGAGCCAGGCGGCAGGCGGCGTTTGCGCTTTGCCTCCGCCATTGCATCGACCGGCAGTTTGATGACGAAATCGCCCTCGCTGATGGTTCCGGCCCGCACATTATCGTTCACCCATTTGCGCGCCCGCGGCGTGATGATCGGCGGCCATAGCTGCTTCAGGAGCGAGGCTGAAAGGTCTTTCACCCGTCCCGACAAGAGAATGCCCGCCGATTCAGACCCGCCGGTGATCGACCCGCGCAACCTGATGCCGGCGCCTCCCGACATCACCAGCAAGTCGTCGATGTCGAGGCGCGCCTCCTCGATGGCGGCATTGCCGATGAAGTCGACGCGGTCCACCGTTACAGGCTTGTTGACTGATCCTTGCGTGTCGATCGCTACATTGCGGGCCTCCAGCGTCGTCCTGAGGGCGGTGAGCTTGCCTTCGGCGTTGCGCTCCGGAAGAATACTGCCCCTTACCTGGGCGCGCGAGCTGCCCACGAGCAGGCTTGAATCGGTGATGATGATGCTGCCGGTGACCGGGTCATAGTCGGCGCGCAGCGAACCTTCGTCGATGATCAGCGGTTCCGCCAGATAATCCGGCAGGTCAACCTCGCCGGCGAAGGCTGTGAATTCGGCCGTGGCCTTGGTGATGAGCCCGGTATCGGTGATCTCCATGTCCACCTGGCCCGCCAGCGGAACATTGACGCGCGCCAGCTGCGAGAGCGCAAAGATCTCATCCGAGATATTGGCCGGCACCAGATCGCTGATACGGGCGCTGACGGCGAAACTGCGGGTATCACGCCGGTAACTGGCCGAAAGTTCGGCCGTCCACAAGCCCTCCTCGTCGCCGTTCGATATGGCGGCGGTTGCGGCCACCGCGAAGCCATAGGGCATGCGCTGGAAAACCAGTTCCGCCGACGGCACATCCCAGAGGGCATCATTCGCCACGTCGTAGAACCGGATTCGGGCATCGGCGATGCGAATGGTTTCGATGGAGCTGATCGAGCCTGGCGCCTCGCCGGGAGCGCCGCTCAACGCTTCGATGATGGTAGCGCCGACGCCGGGCTTCGGCGCGCCCGCTTCGCCCGCTGGCGGGGCGGTCACGTCGATCGTCACCGCCTCATTTTCCGGCGCGGCTTCTCCGAAACCAAGTTCAAGACTGCCGTCGATACCGCGCTTGACCAGAATGCGGGGCCCGATCAGTTCGATCGCTGACGGCGCCAGGCTGCCGCGGAACAGCGCATCCTCGCGCACCCCGATCGCCGCGCGCGGGGCCTTGGCCACGAGATTGCCCTGCTTGTCGCGGATTTCCACATCGCGCAGGCGCAGCTGCGGAATCCCGGTCGCCTCGGAGCGTTCGGCAACCACGCCGCCCGTCTTCACGATCAGGTTGGGCAAGCTCTGGTTGATTCGGCTCTCGACTGCGGCACGCATGAAATCGAGCGGCACCGGGCCCTGGGCGAGCCGCATGTAAAGACCCGCCGCCAGAAGCAGCATAATGGCAACAATCGCCAGAGCGCTGTATGCGCCTATTCTCGCAACACGCCGCAAAGCTTGTTTGTTCCACCCACTATGACCGGTACACCTCTGCCACCACGGCTCGACGCTGGCAATCTTGAAGCCGGGGGGCCTGCCATTGGCCACCAAACAACGGCCAAACCGTGGCCATGGCCTAGACCGCCCCTTCGTCGGGGATGTTCAGCAACCGCCCGCAGGCCTTGCAATGGACCGCGTCCCGGTCGTGGCGGGAGAGGCCACAGTCCGGGCACCGGAAATCGACCTTGTCGGGCCGCAGCATCACCTGAATCAGCCGCAGGAACAGCGAGACGCCGAAGATCATGATGACCACGGCGATCATCCGCCCGCCCGTGCCCTCGAGCACGATGTCGCCGAAGCCCGTGGTGGTCAGCGCCGTCACCGTGTAATAGAGCGCGTCCGCGTAGTTTCCGATCTTCGGATTGGTGAAATGCTGGGTCTCATAGACCAGCGCCGTCATCACGAAGATGAACACGCCCAGGTTCATCGCCGACATGATCACCTGCTCATGGCGGCGGAACCACGGGAAATCCTGGCGCAGGCGCTTCACCATGGTGTAGGAGCGCAACAGCCGCAGCACCCGCGCCACCCGCAGGAAGGCCAGCCCCTCGCCGACGATGGGCGCCAGCATGGAGGCAATCACCACGATGTCGATGAGGCCGTAGAGGCTGAACACCATCCTGAAGCGGCTGCGGGCGATCCAGAGCCGGGCCAGGAAATCGGCCATCAGAACGACGCCGATCACCGCATCGGCGATCTCGGTTCCGGGCGTCGCCAGAAACGACGAGACGATGACGAAGGCGATGGTCACCAGGTCGAAGACGAGGAGCGCGTAGCGGAACCTGTGGGCGGCCGGCGTATCGCCGTCGTAGAGAACCTTGAGCCGGGCCTTGAGCCCTTCTGACTGTTCGCGGGACATGCCCCTGACTAGGTGACCCGGGCCGCGCCGTCCAGTCTGGACGCGGCGGCCGGCGCCGCTATAGTTCCGGCCTTTAGCAAGGAGCCGTCATCATGCCCAAGGGATACTGGATCGCCCATGTCACCGTCACCGATCCGGATCAATACCAGCACTATGCCACCGCCACCCGCGCGGCGTTCCAGAAATATGGGGCCAACATCCTGGCGCGTGGCGGTGCCTATGAGCAGATGGAAGGCCAGGGCCGTCCGCGCAATGTGGTGATCGAGTTCCCCAGCCTTCAGGCGGCGCGCGATTGCTACAATTCGCCTGAATACCAGGAAGCCAAGGCCAAGCGGGCCGCCGCCGGCATCGCCGAGATCGTGCTGGTGGAGGGCGTTTGACCGCTTTCCACAATCCCTTCGCGTTGCTAAGACGGCGTCCCATCACAGGGAGGCCTCGGGCATGAAACTCGCCATCGCAGGAGCGTCCGGCCGCATGGGCCGGGTGCTGACCCGCATCGTCAGCGAAACGCAAGGGGCTGAACTGGTCGGCGGGCTGGAGCCCAAAGGCTCCCCCCAGATCGGCGCCGATATGGGCGAACTGGCGGGCATCGGGCGTCTCGACATCCCGATTTCCGACGATCCCCATGCGCTCCTCACCCAGGCCGACGGCCTCATCGACTTCACCGTTCCGGCGGCCACATTGTCATTGGTGGAGCTCGCCGCCCAGGCGCGCATCGTGCATGTGATCGGCACCACCGGCATCGACGAGGCGGGAGAGGCCAGGATCAAGGCCGCGGCGCGCCACGCCCGCATCGTCAAGTCCGGCAACATGAGCCTCGGCGTCAACCTGCTCGCCTCGCTGGTCCGCAAGGTGGCGGCAGCACTCGGCGAGGATTACGACATCGAAGTCCTCGAAATGCACCACAAGCACAAGATCGACGCGCCGTCGGGCACCGCGCTCTTGCTGGGCCAGGCAGCCGCCGAGGGTCGCGGCATCGACCTCAAGACCCGTTCGGTGCGCAGCCGTGACGGCCACACCGGTGCCCGGCGCGCGGGCGACATCGGTTTTGCCACGCTGCGCGGCGGATCGGTGGTGGGCGAACACACGGTGATTTTCGCCGGCGAGACCGAGCGCATCGAACTGACGCACAAGGCGGCGAGCCGCGAGATGTTCGCGCGCGGCGCGGTGAAGGCGGCGCTGTGGGCGTCTGACAAGAAGCCCGGCCTTTACAACATGAATGACGTGCTGGGATTGGAGTGAGCGATGGAACGGCTTCTGGTGCTCGTCCGCCACGGGCAGAGCGAATGGAATCTCAAGAACCTGTTTACCGGCTGGAAGGACCCCGGCCTCACCGAACAAGGGATCCGCGAGGCGCATGAGGCGGGCCGCAAGCTGAAGGCCAAGGGCTTCCACTTCGACATCGCCTATACCAGCGCGCTCACCCGCGCCCAGCACACGCTGCGGATCATGCTCGATGAGCTCGGCCAGCCGGACCTTCCGACAATCAAGGACCAGGCGCTGAACGAGCGCGACTACGGCGATCTGACCGGCCTCAACAAGGACGACGCGCGCAAGAAATGGGGCGAGGAACAAGTGCATATCTGGCGCCGCTCCTATGACGTGCCGCCGCCCGGCGGCGAAAGCCTCAAGGATACTCTGGCCCGCGCGCTGCCCTATTACATGAAGCACATCCAGCCCGATGTCTTGTCGGGCAAGCGCGTGCTGGTGGCGGCGCACGGCAATTCCATCCGTTCACTGATCATGGCCATCGAGGGCCTGACGCCGGAGCAGATCCTGAAGCGCGAGCTCGATACTGGCGTGCCGGTGGTCTACCGGCTGGGGGCAGATTCGCGGCCGCTTTCGGTCGAGGTTCTGGGCTAGACTTCGCCCGCCAGCAGCGCCGTTACAACCGCCCTTCCACCGCCAGGCGCTTGCCGCGATAGGTGGCGCAGATCTTGGACACCAGGCTGTGGACGGCCTCGGGCGGCGTCAGAAAGCTTGCCGGCATGCGCCACGCGCAGTGATTCATGGCGAAGGCCGGCACGACCCCGCTTCTGGTGCTGGGCGCGGCATTCGGCGTTGTTCAGGTGACGCCGGGCGCCGAGAAGATGGCCGGCGGCATCGCTGAGTGGATCAAGTCATGGACGCATGTCCTCGCGCGCTCACCGCGATGACGGCCGGAAACCCGCGCGGGGACCAAATCACCGCTATGAAGGCGCGAGCCTGTCCAGAAACTGCCGCGCCGCCGCGGCGATCTCCCGCTTGCGGTCGTCGGCCATCCTGGCGAGCGTGCGGTAGGGCATGGCCATGCGCGGGTTCTTGCCGAGCCGCTTCTCGTTGCGCATCAGGAAATCCCAATAGAGATAGTTGAACGGGCACGCCTTGGGCCCCAGCTTCGCGGCGGGGTCATAGGCGCAGCCGGCGCAATAGTCCGACATGCGGTCGATATAGGCGCCTGAGGCCGCATAGGGCTTCGAGGCCATGACGCCGCCATCGGCGAACAGCGCCATGCCATGGGTGTTGGGAAGCTCCACCCATTCGAAGGCGTCGGCATAGACGAGGAGATACCATTCCTCCACCGCCTTCGGATCGAGCCCGGCAAGCAGCGCGAAATTGCCGGTCACCATCAGCCGCTGGATGTGATGGGCATAGGCGTGGCGGCGGGTTTCACCGATGGCCTGCCGGAGGCAATTCATTTCGGTGTCGCCGGTCCAGTAGAAACCGGGGAGCGGGCGGCGGGCGTCGAGCGCGTTGGTTTCGGCATAGTCCGGCATTTTCAGCCAGTACAGGCCGCGGACATATTCGCGCCAGCCCAGAATCTGGCGGATGAAACCCTCCACCGCGTTGAGCGGCGCCCTTCCCTGCCGCCAGGCCTGTTCGGCGCGGGCGCAAACTTCCCGCGCGGTCAGCAGCCCGATGTTGAGATAAGGCGAGATGACCGAGTGATAAAGGAACCCATTCCCCTGCTTCATCGCGTCCTGGTAATCGCCGAATTGCGGCAGGCAGGCGGAAATGAAGTGGTCGAGCGCCTCCAGCGCATCATTGCGCGTCACCGCCCAGCCGAAGGTTTCGAGATCGCCGAAATGGCCGGCAAAGCGCCTGGCCACCATCTCCATCACCTCGCGGGTGACCGGATCGGGATCGAAGCGCAGGCGCTTGGGCGGTGCTGCGTCGCGCGGCAGCGCCTTTCTGTTGTCATGGTCAAAATTCCACTGGCCACCCGCTGGCTCGTCACCGTCCATCAGCAGCCCGGAGGCGCGGCGCATGTCGCGGTAGAAGAACTCCATGCGCAGCTGCTTGCGGCCGCTGGCCCATGCCGCGAACCAGGCCGGCGCCGCGAAGAACCGGCCGTCATCGCGGATCTCAGCGTCCCAGCCTTTCATCATCTCGCGCACCCGCCATTCGCCGGGCTCGGTGGCGACGATGTGGGAAGGCCGGTGGCGGACCACGGCGCGGCGCAGTTCCGTAGTGAAGGACCCGGTGTTTGCCGGGTCATCAAGGCGCACATAGTCGACGCTGATGCCGCCGGCTTCAAGCTCCGCCGCGAAATGGCGCATGGCCGAGAAGATCAGCGTCAGCTTCTGCTTGTGATGCTTCACGTAAGAGGCTTCTTCCGCCACCTCCATCATCAGCACGGTGTCGCCGGCTTCATAGTCAAGCAGCGACGAAAGCCCGCGCGTCAGCTGGTCGCCCAGCACGATGCGGAGCGTGCTCATCGCGATTTCGACTTCAGCGTGGCGCGGCAGCGGTCAGAGCAGGTCTTCACATTGTCCCAGTCACGCTGCCATTTCTTGCGCCATGTGAAGGGCCGGCCGCAGGCGGCGCAGAGCTTCGATGGCAGCGCCTCCTTCTTGCGCATGCGCGCCATGATCAGCCCTTGGTGCGGAGCATCGAGCGGCCGCCATCCACACCCACCACCTGGCCGGTGATCCAGGACGCGTCGGGTGACAGCAGGAAGGCCGCGGCGGCGGCCACGTCATCGGCCTCGCCCAGCCGCTGCAGGGCGTGCAGCCCGGCGATGGCGGTAGCCATCTGCTCGCTCGAGGTGAGGGCGTGGGCGAGCGGCGTCTTGGTAAGCGAGGGGGCCACGCAATTGACCCGGATCTTGGGGGCGAGCTCCGCGGCGAGCGACAGCATCAGGCCCTCGACGGCGCCCTTGGCCATGCCGATCGACACATGGGATGAAAAGCCCTGCGCCACCGCGACGGTCGACAACAGCACGACGCTGGCCCCGCCGGTCTGCGCCTTCAGCGCGGGGAGTGCGGCCTGCACGGCGCGCATGGCACCCAGCGCGTTGACCTCGAAGTCGCGCAGCGCGTCCTCGTCGGTGATGCGCGCGACGGGCTTCAGGTTGATGGTACCGGCGCAATAGGCGAGGCCGGCAACGGCGGGCCCGGCGGCCTTCACGGCGGCCTCGAGAGCGGCACGGTCGGTCGCATCGGCCGCCGCGAAGGAGCCGCCGATTTCACCCGCCAGCGCCTCAAGCTTCGCGGCATCGCGGCCGATGGCGTGGACGCGGTTGCCGGCCGCCGCGAGACGGCGGGACAGCGCGGCGCCGATGCCACCGCCTGCCCCGATTACGATCATGGTGTTTGTCATCAGAGTCTGTACGGGGAAAGCGGAAACATGGTTCAGCAAGGGTGCGGGACTCGCGCCCGATAACTTCCCGCGATCACGGTTGACCTGTCATCCGGAACAGATAGGTTGCAAAGTCGTAGTTAGGCCGCTCAGGATGCGACAGGTGCCCCGGCGCCGCCAGCCCCGAGCACAGGCCGCGATAGACGCGCTCGGTGCAGCCCTTGTCTTCGACATTCACCTTGTCGAGCAGGCCTTTCAGCGTCGCGAAAAGCTCCGGCACGTCGGGATCGTTCAGGAAATCATTGCTCATGCCGCCGCCGAACGTGACATGCACCTGGCCAACGCCTTTGGGACGCAGCGAGAGATACCAGAAATAGCCGGGCGTAAGGGTGATGAGCAGGCTTGGGTAAAGCGCCAGCAGCAGCGTGGTGCGCCGGAGATCGCCCTCCATACGGGTATTTGACGGATGCGCGCAGGCGATGCGGAAGGCGGGGTCCTTAAGAATGCTGTGCCAGTTGAAATGCGGCGGCGACGGCGGGCAGATCATTTCCTCGAGCTTGGAGAGGCCGCCGATGGTGCCCGCATGGCAGACTGGCAAGTGGTAACTCTCCATGAAATTCTCCGCGAGTACCTTCCAGTTGGTGTTCCATACGAAGCTTTCGTTGAACCATTCAGCATAGTCCGCCATGCCGAAGGGCCTGATCATATCTTCGACAGCAGCGAAGCGTTCGGACACCGGTTGCGCATCCGGGTTCAGCGACACCATGAGCCAGCCCAGCCAGATTTCGGTGCGCAGCTGCGGCAGACGGTAGTTTTCTCTGCAGAAGCCGTCATTGCCTTTCATCGCCGGCGCGGACCGCAAGCGGCCGTCGGCCTCGTAGCTCCAGCCGTGATAGGGGCAGGTGATGATGCGCCGGTTGCCGCGGCCTTCGAGCAGCGTCGACATCCGGTGCAGGCAGACATTGGACTGGCAGCGGATTTCGCCGTCCAGGCCGCGGATCGCCATCAGCGGCTGGCGCGCGAGTTCGAAGGCGATATAGTCGCCGGGTTCCTTCAGCGCCGAGGCGCGGCCCACGCAATACCATTCACGCGCAAACACCTTGGAAAGCTCGGCCTCCAGAAATTCCGGCGAGGTGTAGACGCTCTTGGGCATGGCCCGCGCCTGTTCGAAGGGAACCGCGACATTGGCCGCCAGTTCGGCCACCGGGCCGGAGAGAACCGGCATGTCGCCCGCCATCAGAGCAACCCCCGCGCCGCAAGGTTGCGCAGCAGGTGGCTCGCGCCGAATGTCCAGGGGGCCGCCCTGTCACAGGAGGTCATGCGATTGGCAAGCGTGCCGAGTTCCGGCGCCGAGACGGTGACCACATCGCCCAGCTTGTGGGTGAAGCCCTTGCCCGGCTCGCCGCGGTCCTCGACCGGCGCGAAAAGCGTGCCGAGGAACAGCACCGCGCCATCGGGATACTGATGATGAGGTCCGATCATCTGGCCCACCAGGTCAGCGGGGTCGCGGCTGATCTTTGACATGTTGGACGCGCCGTTCAGCACGTAGCCGTCCTCGCCCTCCACCCGCAGACTTAGCTGCATGCGCCTCACGTCATCAAGCGAGAAGCTTTCGTCGAACAGCCGGATCATCGGACCCAGGGCGCATGAGGCGTTGTTGTCCTTGGCCTTGCCCAACAGCAGCGCCGAACGCCCTTCGACGTCGCGCAGGTTGACGTCATTGCCGAGCATCGCCCCCACTATTCTGCCAGAGGCGGCCACCACCAGCACCACTTCGGGCTCCGGATTGTTCCAGGTCGAAACGGGATGGAGGCCGGCCTCCATGCCGGTGCCCACCGCCGACATGACTTGCGACTTGGTAAAGATCTCGGCATCGGGGCCGATCCCAACCTCAAGATACTGAGACCAGGCGCCTTTCTCCATCAGCACCTGTTTCAGCTTCATCGCTTCGGCCGACCCGGCGCGCAGCTTCGAGAGATCATCGCCGATCAGGGCGCCGATAGTGGCGCGGATTTCCGCCGCAGCGGCCGGGTTTCCGCGGGCCCGCTCTTCGATCACCCGCTCCAGCATCGAAGTGGCGAAGGTGACGCCCGCCGCCTTGATCACCTGTAAATCAATGGGGGCCAGCAGCCAGGGCCTGGTGGAAACGCGCGTTTCCGGCGGCGTGTTGGCGAGAATTTCGGCTACGCTCCCGAGGCTCCGGCCACGCGCGGCCTTGGCGGCGGACGCCGGGTCCGCCGTCTCGCAGAGGTCACGCATGGTGGGGAACACGGCGGTGATGTCGGCGAGCATGGCGCCGTCCCGGCGTACAACGCACGGGCCGCCAACGGAAGGATCCCAGACCCGGCCGACGAGGACGCCGTCCCGCGGCAGGGAGGACGCTGACATATGACTGGCGAGCTGCGGCATGGCGGTGAATCCTCGGGCTGATGAGAACCCGACTCTAGGCCTGAAGACACACCGTTGGGAAGCGTGTTGGTGGCGGCCGCTCAGCGCGGGCTGAGGCCGCCTTCGATCATGCGGAACTGGCGGCGCGCCTCGATCGCCCGGGCCGGGTCTCGCATCAGTTCAAGGCCGGAGAGGAAGCGGGCCGAGGCCAGCTCCATGGCGATGATCGCGCCGTAAATCTTGATCTGCGAATCCTCGAGCGGGCTGAAGCCGCCCAGAACATGGGTGGCGACCCCGTCGGCGGCGGTCAGCGGCAGCGCCAGCATCTCGACATGAAGAGTCTGGCCACGGTCAGTTTGCAGGCGCAGCCGGAATGACACTTGCCGGTGGTCCTCGGTGACGCCGGTGAGGAACCGGGTGATCACCCCGCGCTCGAAGCTCATCCAACCGTCGAGGAAATCGCGGCCCGTCATTTCACGGCGGAAGAGATGGCAGATCCCGGTGCCCGCCAGGCGCCAGATATAGCCGTCGAAATCGTCCTTTTCGGCAATGAACACACCGGGCAACAGGCGGCGCATATGTCTCAGATCGAGATCGCCCCGCCGGGGCGCCGTCCGCCCGGCCCGGAACGCCTCCCATTGCCGGAGCAGCATCTGGTTGCCCGGTTCGAGTGCTGTCCTGTCCTGGCCGCGCGAGGCCCCTTCATTCAGCCACATAGCGTTAACCTCATTGCTTGTGCCCGGTCACGGCTGTTTCATATTGACCTTCGTGGCCACGCGTTGCAGCCTTCGTGCCAGATGAATGACAACAGCTTCGCGGCCTGGCATCCAGCCGGGGACGGCCAAGATGGCCGAGCCTCCCCGCCCATCTTCAACGTGCCGGCGGCGGTAAAGGCGGTCATCAGCGCGCTGGTTGCCGTCCAGATCATCCTGCAACTGGGCGGCGAGGCCTGGATCGACTGGGCGTTTGACGGCTTTGCCTTGATCCCGGCGCGCTGGACCTTGCCGGGCTATCCAATGCTGCCGGGATCGGAATACTGGTCGCTCGTCACCTACATGTTCCTGCATGGCGACTGGATGCATCTGACATTCAATTCGCTGTGGCTGCTGATTTTCGGAACGCCGGCGGCGCGCTATCTGGGCACCGCGCGGTTCTTGCTGCTGTGCCTCGCGTCGGGGGTGGCGGGCGGGCTGGCCAGCCTGTTGCTGCACTGGGGCGAGAATATCTTGGTGATTGGCGCCTCAGGCGCGGTCTCGGGGCTTCTCGCGGCGGCGATCCCCATTATGTATGGCTGGCGTTTGCCGGGCGGCGCCGTGCCGCTGCCGCCACGCGACCTGCTCAGCCACCCGCGCGCACTTATGTTCATGCTGGTCTGGCTGGCGATCACCCTGTTCTCGGGCGGCGTGGGTTGGACCGGCCAATCATTTCTGACCGAAACGGCCATCGCCTGGGAGGCGCACATCGGCGGCTTTGTGGGCGGCCTTTTCGCCTTCTATGCGATAGCGCCGCGCCGGAGGCGAATCTAGAACAAGCTGAGCGTGCCGCCGTCCACCCGGCGGTAGAAGCAGCTGCGCCGCCCGGTGTGACAGGCAAGCCCGCGCCCCTGCGGCGCAACTTTCACCTGCAGCACATCCTGGTCGCAATCGGTCAGGATTTCGACGATACGCAGCGTCTCGCCAGAGGTTTCGCCCTTCTTCCAAAGGGATTGCCGCGACCGGCTCCAGAAATGCGCCAAGCCCGTCTTCTGGCTGAGCCTGAGCGCCTCGGCGTTCATAAAGGCAAACATCAGAACCGTACCGTCACCGGCGTCGGTCACGATGGCCGGGATCAGCCCATTGGCATCGAAGCGCGGCTGGAAGGCCAGCGTCTCCTCCAGGTCAGAGGCCATTACAGCGAGAAGCCGCTGTTCGGCGTCCGCACCAGCTCCATGAAGCGGGCCTGCAGCGCCGGGTTCGACTTGAACTCGCCGGCGAACTGGGTGGTGTTGGTGGCGATGTTGCGCTTGCCAATGCCGCGGAACGACATGCAGGTGTGCACCGCCTCAACCAGCACCGCCACGCCGCGCGGCTTCAGAGCATCGGAAATGGCGGTGGCGATCTGCGCCGTCATGGTTTCCTGGGTTTGCAGCCGCCGGGCATAAATCTCGACGACCCGCGCCAGCTTCGAAATACCCACCACCGAATTGGACGGCAGATAGGCGACATGAGCGCGGCCCACGAACGGTGCGATGTGATGCTCGCAATGCGAGATGAAATCGATATCGCGCAGCATCACGATATCGTCATAGCCAGCCACGTCATCGAAGGTGCGGGACAGCGCCTCCGCCGGATCTTCCTCATAGCCAGAGAAATACTCCCGGAACGCCTTTGTCACGCGCTTCGGGGTGTCCAGCAGGCCTTCGCGGTCCGGGTTGTCGCCAGCCCAGGCGAGCAGCGTGCGCACCGCCGCCTCGGCCTCTTCTTGGCTCGGGCGCTTTACGGGTTTGGCGGGGATCTTCTTGATGACTGCGTCCATCGTGCTGATTTCGCTTTATGCTGCAGGTTGCGGCCCCCATATCATGGCTGGCGGGTTCATGGCAAACCGCGGCGGGGTCCATTGTGGGCCAGCGTGTTTGCGCTAGAGTGCTGAAATGATTAACGACGTCTACAACCGGCAAATCCTGGCCTTCGCGGCAGACATTCCGCGGCTGCAACGCTTGCCGCACCCGGACGCCACCGCGGTGGCCCATTCCCGCCTGTGCGGCTCCAAGGTGACGGTCGACCTCGCCATGAAAGATGGCGTGGTGACCGATTTCGGCCATGAGGTGAAGGCCTGCGCCCTGGGCCAGGCGTCCTCCTCGATCATGGCCCGGCATGTCGTCGGGTCGACGGCGGAGGAACTCCGGACATTGCGGGCCGGGATGTACCGGATGCTGAAGGAGGACGGCCCGCCGCCCGCCGGCAAATGGGCTGATCTCGAGGCCCTGCTGCCGGTGCGGGATTACAAGGCCCGCCATGCCTCCACCCTGCTCACCTTCGATGCGGTGATTGATGCCGTGAACCAGATCGAAGCCCGTCAAGGGGAGGCCGCGCATGGCTGACGTCAAACCCGCGGCCATTCACGCCAAGGACGTTCCGGCCCGCACCGGCACCAGCTATCCGCCGCCCTATGCCGCCGCGATGGCAGGCCGCGCCAAACGGGCGCTGGGCGACATCTTCGGCCTCAACCAGTTTGGCGTCAATCTCACTGAACTGGCCCCCGGCGCCGCCTCTTCGGAACGCCACTGGCATGAGCGCGAGGATGAATTCATCTTCGTCATCTCTGGCGAAGTGACGCTGATCGACGATGACGGAGAGCATCGGCTGTCCTCTGGCATGTGCGCGGGCTTCAGGGCCGGCGCGGCCAACGGCCACAAGCTGGTGAACCGCTCCACAACTGCCGCCATGATACTCGAGGTCGGCACCCGCTGCGAAGGCGACCGCGTCTGCTACCCTGAAGCGGACATGGCCGCCGTGAAAGAGAACGGCAAGTATCGTCTTACCCGCAAGGATGGCACGCCCTGTTGAAGGACTTCACTTGATGCCGTTATAGGCGTCCGTGAAACCTTCCAGGGTGAAGCTGACGGTGATCGGCTTGCGCTGCAAATCCTCGAATGTCACTTTGAGCTCGCGGCCGCGCTGCATGGCGGTCAGCAGCTCGCCCTGGAGCTGGCTCGCCGCATAGCAGCCGGAGGCATCGCAGGTCTGTACCGCGAGCTTGACAGGCGTGTCGGCGTCGACCACGACACTGACGCCGGCCTCGATCGCCAGGCCAAGCGGCAAATGCAGCAACAGCCCGGCAGTGCGCGGTTCGGGCCCAGACGTCTGAATGGCGGCGCGGCCAAGTTGCTGCCCCGTATCGCGCAGCAGCACTCGCTGGTCCATTGAGCAGGATAACGGAACCAGACGTGACGGCGCGTTGCAATTGCTGACCCAGTTGACCCGCGGCTGGGCAGGCTGCTCTGCGTTGGCGGCGGGGGCGGCGGCGGGGGCTTCCTGAGCATGGGCAGCGGCAGGCAACAGTCCCAGCAGCATGGTGGCGGCGAGCAACGGGCGGATGGTGCGGGCGGTGGACATGATTGTTCTCCGGTAAGGCCTGGCTGCGGCCGATTGGCTCTTCGTGCCCGGCGAACCGGGATTGCCGGTGCTATAGGCAAGACGGGCCGGAAAATCCACCACTTTTCGGCGGCGCTGTTGCAGAAATGTTACGGGCTTTGATGCGCAGCAGAGTCGCAATACCCATATACACGCCATGATTGTACATTGATGTTGGTACACGACATCCCACACCCAAAGCTGTCGGCTCTGACTTGTAAGAGCCCGATGCCGCAGGGTTTCGACCGGGTTGAGTCCGGGTGCCCGGTAGCCCAGGAAGATTGGCGTGTGGTTGCCGGGCATGTCGAGGTTGGCGGTTGCGAGCCATCCGGCCCGGTCGAGAGGGAGAACCGCGTGGGCGCCCCTGGCAACATAGCGGGAGTTCTCATGGAGATGCAGTTGCATGGCCTCAGTTCGGCATAGGGTTCGGCAATAGCCGCGCCGGTTCCATGTGCCGGACATATGGCGCCAAATAAACAGGCATTCCTGCAGGGCTGTCCGGCCGGTTGACGGGGCATCGATCCGTGTCCGCTCGATTTGCGGACGATGCCATTGTTGTGGCCGCCGCGGGCCTCGTCCTCGAACCATATCCCGGCGGGTTTTTCACAGGAAAGTCAGTGAGATGGGCACTCAGCGTTGGCGGGAAGTTCTTTTAACCGCTGCGATGGTTTCAACGTTCTGCCCGGGCGTGGCGCGGACGGGTTCTGACATGCGAGATCCCCAGCTTCTTCAAGAGTGTTCCGGCATACCCCTCGTGAAAGTCCGTCCGCAACGGCACTGCAGATGGCATGGCGCAATCCTCCTCGCGCCAGGTGAATCAGAAACTTAACTCAAGCTATTGATTCGCCAGCCCCCCTCACCTCTTCCCCGCTGGCGCGTTTGAGGGCCTCAGGGGCAAATCCTTCATGCGCTCTCCCGCCGGCACTTTCCCGCCCAGCGCCTCTCTGAGGCTGTGGATCTGATCCACCAGATGCAGGATGACGCCCACGCCCTCGGCGTTGACGCCGAGATCGCTCTGCAAATCCCGGATCAGGGCGGCGCGGGCGAGGTCGGCCTCGGAGAATTCCGGCGCGGCGGCGGGGCCTTGCGGGATGAGCCACTGTTCCCTGAGCCACACTTCCAGCGTGTCGCCGTCCAGGCTGGCGCGGTAAAGAAACTCGGTCTTGCTGATGATCATGACTGCATCTCCCGGCGGGGATCATAGTCCGCGCCCGGCTGCCAGCCGGCGAGGAAGGCTTCGAGCGCCGCGTCGGGCGTCTCCGGCAGCATGACCTTGAGCTTGACGAGCTCGTCGCCATGGCCGCCGCCGGGCCGGGGGGCGCCCTTGCCCCTGAGGCGCAGCACCGTGCCGGTGTTGGAGCCCCTCGGGATGCTCAGCATCACTGCGCCGGTGGGGGTGGGCGCCTTGACCTTGCCGCCCAGCGCAGCCTCAGCCAGCGTCACCGGCAGTTCGACCAGAATGTCATCGCCCTGGCGCACGAAGAACCTGTGCGGCTTGACGGCGATTTCCACCAGCGCATCGCCCGGCGGACCCTCGCCGCGCGATGGCGCACCCTTGCCTTTGAGCCGCAGGACCTGGCCTTCGGCGATGCCCGGCGGGATGGTCACATCGAGGAAGCCGCCGTCCGGCAGCATGATCCGCCGCGTGGCGCCGTTGACCGCGTCAAGGAAATCGACGGCCAGCTGATAGCGCCGGTCGGCGCCCGGGGCCTGCCTCGCCTGGCGCTCATGCTGGCGCAGCAGCTCGGCCAGGAAATCATCCTCGGCCGCGAAGTCGGAAAAACCGGACGCGTTGCGGTAGCGGCTCTGCGCCTCGGCGTTTCCGGCATAGTCGCGGTAATAGTTCTGGCGCGGGCGTTCAGCGCCCCCGGCATCGATCTCGCCCGCGTCGAAGCGGCGGCGCTTCTCCGGGTCGGACAACAGATCATAGGCGCCGGCGGCCTCCTTGAAACGCTCTTCTGCCCGGGCATCGCCCGGGTTGAGATCGGGGTGCAGCTTCTTGGCCAGCTGCCGGTAGGCCTTGCGGATGTCCTCGGGCGGCGCGTTGCGCGCGACACCCAGAACCTCATAGGGATCCCTCAACGGCGCCCCCTTCAAACAACACGCGAAGTTAGAGATTAGCGCGATCCGCCCGGCCAATGGAACCAGATTTTTGGGCGGCGCACTGCAATCCGGCGGGGCATACGCGGCTAGCGCAGCCGCTTGTCCCCAATGTCCGGTGCCCGCGGAAAACGTGATTTCAGGTCGCGATCGGTGACGCTCATGTGGTTGCGCGTGTATTGCGCGGAGGCATCGCGCAGCGGCTGGAAATCCCACGGGAAATGGTGGCCGCGTTTGAGCGCCGCGAACAGCATATGCCGCGCCTGCTGGCTTTCCAGAACCTCACGGTTGATGCGCGGGATATCGAACTTCGCTTGCACTTCGGCGCAAAACTGGCGTGCCAGCGGGTGCGCGGGCGCCAGGTTGTCGCGCTCCACCGGATCATCATCGAGGTTGAACAGCTGGTCAGGGTCGGGTGGCGAATGGATGAACTTCCAGGGTCCGCGGCGCAGCATGTACATGGGCGCGATCGCGCCTTCGGCCAGATATTCGCCCCAAGCCGTGCCTTGCGCATCCTCCATGCCGCCGATCAGCAGTGGATAGAGCGAACGGCCGTCAACGGCCCGCGCCAGAGTCGCCGCGCCGTCATTGGCGATCGCGGTGAGGGTGGGCAAGATATCGGCGAGCGTCACCGGTTCCTTCACCCGCCGTGCGGCAAAGCGCTTCGGGTTCCAGATCAGGAACGGCACATGGGCGGAAGGCTCGAGGAACGACATTTTGTACCACAAGCCCCGTTCGCCCAGGAAATCGCCGTGGTCGGAGGTGAAGACGATCACCGTGTCGTCAAGCCCGCCCGTCGCTTCGAGGGCGGCGATCATCTGGCCCAGAAGATCGTCGACATAAGAGATGTTGGCGAAATAGCCATGCCGCGCGGCGCGGAGATCCGTCTCGGTCACCGAGTAGTCGTCCATCGCCGAGACGTCATAAAGCCGCTGGCTGTGCGGATCGAGCGCGGCGCGCTCCAGCCGCGGCACGGCGGGAAGCGGGATGTCCGCGTCGCGGTAAAGGTCCCAGAATTTGCGCCGCGCGGCGTAGGGGTCATGCGGGTGGGTGAAGGATGCCATCAGGCAGAAAGGCTGGTCCGGCGTGAAGCGGGCATAATCATAGATTTTGCGGATCGCCAGGAAGGCGACCTCGTCATCGAATTCGAGCTGGTTGGTGATCTCGGCGATGCCCGGCTGCAGCACCGACGTCATGTTGTGATACCACCAGTCGATGCGTTCCTGGCGGAGCCGCCAGTCCGGCGTCCAGCCGAAATCGGCGGGATAGATGTCGGTGGTGAGCCGCTCCTCGAAGCCGTGAAGCTGGTCGGGCCCCACGAAGTGCATCTTGCCGGAGAGGCAGGTGGCATAGCCTGAGAGCCGCAGATAATGCGCCCAGGTGGGAATGGATGACGGAAACTCGGCGGCATTATCGTAGACGCCGGTGCGCGAGGGTAGCAAGCCGTTCATAACGGTGGCGCGGGCAGGCGCGCACAGCGGGCTCGTCGAATAGGCATTCTCAAACACCACGCCCTCGCGGGCCAGCCGCGAGAGGTTGGGGGTCTTCACCAGCGTGTTGCCGTGAAAGGGCAGGAACTGCGCGGCCATCTGGTCGGCCATCACGAACAGGATGTTGGGTTTTGAGTCTGGCATGGACACGGCTATATTCCGGTCATCGCGATATGAAAACCATTCTTCTGGCAACGATCAGGGCTTACCAACTGACGCTCTCAGCGCTGATCGGCCGGCGCTGCCGCTATCTGCCCACCTGTTCGGACTATACGGCTGAGGCGATCCGCAGGCATGGCGCGGGCCGCGGCGTGGCGCTCGGCTTCGCCCGGGTGTGCCGCTGTCACCCCTGGGGCCAGTCTGGCTTCGATCCCGTCCCGGAGGTCTATCAGGGCCCGGTCTGGCGCCTGCCGGAGGAGCGGCTTGACCCCGGGAAGACCCCGTCCTAAACGCGAAATTCTCATCACCCCCGGACTTGATCCGGGGGTCCTCTTTGGTTGCCGAAAAGAGGATGACTCGGTCAAGCCGTGGCATGGGTGAGAGAAGAGACAAAAGAAACACTTGATTTCGCTTACCCGTGACAGTGGACGGGAGTGAGCAGGAGGACCGATGATTACCTTGACCTTCCCCGATGGCGCCCAGCGCCAGGCAGATCACGGGGTGTCCGCCCGCGAGGTGGCGGCGTCCATTTCCAAGTCGCTTGAGAAGAAAGCGGTCGCCGCCATGGTCAACGGCACGCTCGTCGATCTTGCCGACCCGATCACCAGCGATGCCGCGCTGCGCATCGTGACGCGCGAGGACCCGGAAGCGCTAGAACTCATCCGCCATGATTGCGCCCATGTGCTGGCGGAGGCCGTACAGGAGTTGTTTCCGGGCACGCAGGTGACGATCGGTCCGGTGATCGAAAACGGCTTCTATTATGATTTCTTCCGAAACCAGCCCTTCACCACCGAGGATTTCGCGGCCATCGAAAAGAAGATGCGCGAGATCATCCAGCGCGACAAGCCGTTCACCAAGACGACCAAGACCCGCGAAGAAGCCAAGGAATTCTTCCGCGCCAAGGGAGAGCTGTTCAAGGTCGAGTTGGTGGATGCCATTCCACAGGGCCAGGAAATCAAGTTCTACGACCAGGGCGGCTGGACGGACCTTTGCCGGGGGCCGCACATGACCTCGACGGGCAAGATCGGCAACGCCTTCAAGCTCATGAAGGTGGCTGGCGCCTATTGGCGTGGTGATTCCAAGAACCCGATGCTCACCCGCATCTACGGCACTGCCTGGGCCAGCGAGAAAGACCTGCAAGCCTATCTGACGGCGCTCGAGGAGGCCGAGAAGCGCGACCATCGCAAGCTCGGGCGCGAAATGGACCTGTTCCATTTTCAGGAAGAGGGTCCCGGCGTCGTGTTCTGGCATGCCAAGGGCTGGACGATGTTCCAGCAGCTCATCGCCTATATGCGCCGCCGCCTCTCCAGGCTCGACTACCAGGAAGTCAATGCGCCCCAGCTCCTTGATAAGTCGCTGTGGGAAACGTCGGGCCACTGGGGCTGGTACAAGGAGGCGATGTTCGCCGCCACCTCGGCGGGCGATACCACCGAAGATGACCAGGTCTTCGCCATCAAGCCGATGAACTGCCCCGGCCATGTGCAGATTTTCAAGCACGGGCTCCGCTCCTACCGCGAGTTGCCGCTGCGGCTTGCCGAGTTCGGCAATGTCCACCGCTATGAGCCGTCGGGCGCCTTGCATGGCCTGATGCGGGTGCGCGGATTTACGCAGGATGACGCGCACATCTTCTGCACCGAGGATCAGATGGCGGAGGAATGCCTGAAGATCAACGATCTCATTCTTTCCACCTACAAGGATTTCGGCTTCGAGCAGATCGTCGTCAAGCTCTCGACGCGGCCGGAAAAGCGCGTGGGCTCTGATCAGGCTTGGGACCGTGCCGAGGCGATCATGTCGAAGGTGCTGGAGCAGATCGCAGCGGATTCCGGCGGCAAGATCAAGACTGCCGTGAACCCGGGCGAGGGCGCTTTTTACGGCCCCAAGTTCGAGTATGTGCTGCGCGACGCGATCGGGCGTGACTGGCAATGCGGCACCACGCAGGTCGACTTCAACCTGCCGGAGCGGTTCAACGCTTTCTACATCGGGGCAGATGGCGAGAAGAAGGTGCCGGTGATGATCCACCGTGCGATCTGCGGCTCGATGGAACGCTTTCTTGGCATTTTGATCGAGCATTTCGCCGGTCATTTTCCGCTATGGCTGGCGCCCACCCAGGTGGTGGTGGCGACCATCACCTCCGACAGCGATGGCTATGCGCTCGAAGTGCGTGATGAATTGCGCCGGGCAGGACTGCGCGCGGAGGCTGATCTGCGCAACGAGAAGATCAACTACAAGGTCCGGGAGCACTCCGTACAGAAGGTTCCCGTGATCCTCGTCGTCGGCAAGCGCGAGATGGAAGAGCGCGCCGTCAACCTTCGCCGCCTCGGTTCGCAGAACCAGACAGCACTGAGCCTCGATCAGGCGCTGGTTGCCCTCAAAGACGAAGCCACGCCGCCTGACCTCAAACGCGGCTGACGCACGCAGTCGGAAAAACCGACAACTCGGGCTACAGATCCTGCACGTCGATAACCCCGGAGATCGCCTTGATGGCGCCGCGGATCTGCGGCGTAACCGTGAAGGCGCTGCCAAGCGAAATGTGGACCTCCCTGCCCTTTTCCATGAGCATCACGAGGCGCACCGGCGCGCGGCCGCCATTCTTGAGGCGCGCGGCGATCGAATCGACGGCGCGGGCGTCACGCACGAAGATCTCAAGCCCGGTCACCATCTGGGCCGCCGCCTTGTCGAGCAGCTCGACTCCCTGAAGCCTGAGCTTCACCTCGTCGCCCTCGACATCGGCCTCGACGCGGGCGATCACCGCCTTGCCAGGCTCCAGAAGATCGCGGCAGGCGGCGAGCGTATCCGAGAAACAGATGCACTCGAACTGGCCGGTGGGATCGGAAAATCCGACGAATGCGAACTTGTTGCCGGATTTCGAGCGGCGCTCCTGACGGTGGGTGACGGTGCCCGCGAGCTTGGCAGCCCGCGCACCCTTGGTCAGCGCCTTTTCCTGGAAGCCCTGCCAGGTATCAACCGAGAGCTTCTGCAGGGGCTTCATATAGTCATCGAGCGGATGGCCCGAGAGATAGAAGCCCACGGCCTCGAACTCCTGCGCGAGCCGGTCCATGGGCAGCCACGCGTCACGGCGCGGCAGCACGAGGTCGTCGGCAGCCCTGGACATGCCGCCAAACAGATCATTCTGCCCGGCCTCGGCGGCGCTGGCGGTGCGGCTCGCCATGGCGAGGATCGACTCCACGCAGTCAAGCACCTGGGCCCGGTTGGCATTAAGGCAATCGAACGCACCGGCCTTGGCCAGGCTCTCGAGCGCGCGCTTGTTGACCAGCCGGCCATCAATGCGGCGCGCGAACTCACCGAGTGAGCCGAACGGCCCGCCATCCTCGCGCACCCGCACCAGATGCTCGATGGCGCCGGCCCCGACGTTGCGGAGCGCGGCAAGAGAATAGAGGATCTGCCCGTCTTGCACTGCGAAATCGACACCGCTGGCGTTGATCGAAGGCGGGATCACCCGGACGCCAAGACGCTGCGCCTCACGGCGGAAAAGCATGAGCTTGTCGGTATTGCCAAGATCAAGCGTCATCGAGGCGGCGATGAACTCGACCGGGTAATTGGCCTTGAGATAGGCGGTCTGGTAGGAGACCACGGCATAGGCTGCGGCGTGCGACTTGTTGAAGCCGTATCCGGCGAACTTTTGAACAAGCTCGAAGATGAAATCAGCCTGGGCGGCATCGACGTTCCGCGCCACGGCGCCCGACACGAAGCGTTCCTTCTGCGCATCCATCTCGGCCTTGATTTTCTTGCCCATGGCCCGGCGCAGGAGATCCGCCTCTCCCAGCGAATAACCGGACAGCACCTGGGCGATCTGCATCACCTGCTCCTGATAGACCATGATGCCATAGGTCTCTTTCAGGATCGGCTCGAGCAGCGGGTGAAGATAGTCCGGCGGCTCATCGCCCTTCTTGCAGGCGATGAAGCGTGGAATGTTATCCATGGGGCCGGGGCGATAGAGCGCCACAATGGCAATGATGTCCTCGATCCGGTCGGCGCGCATTTTGCGCAGGACGTCGCGCATGCCGGAACTTTCAAGCTGGAACACACCCACCGTATCACCGTGGCCCAGCATTTCGTAGGTTTTGGGATCGTCATACGAAATCAGGTTGATGTCGAAGGAGGGCTCCCGCAGCCTGATCAACGCCTGCGCTTTCTCGATTACCGTCAACGTCTTGAGGCCGAGGAAATCGAACTTCACCAGGCCGGCCTTCTCGACATACTTCATGTTGAACTGGGTCGCCGGAATTTCCGAGCGCGGATCGCGATAAAGCGGCACCAGCTCTTCCAGAGGACGGTCGCCGATCACCACGCCAGCGGCATGCGTCGATGCGTTGCGGTATAGACCCTCCAGCTTCAGCGCGATGTCGAACAAGGTTCGGACGACGGGGTCCTTGTCGCGCTCCTCCTGCAGGCGCGGCTCACCGTCAATCGCCTGTGCGAGGGTGACGGGATTTGCCGGATTGTTTGGTATCAGCTTGGAAATACGATCGACCTGGCCATAGGGCATCTGCAGCACCCGGCCCACGTCGCGGGTAACCATGCGCGCCTGCAGCTTGCCGAAGGTGATGATCTGGGCAACGCGGTCAGCGCCGTAGCGCTTCTGAACATAATCTATGACTTCACCGCGCCGATCCTGACAGAAATCAATATCGAAATCCGGCATCGACACGCGCTCTGGATTGAGGAAGCGCTCAAATAGAAGATTGAAGCGAAACGGGTCGAGGTCTGTGATCGTCAGCACGTAAGCGACAAGCGAACCAGCGCCGGACCCACGACCGGGCCCGACAGGTATGCCCCTTGCCTTGGCGTATTTGATGAAATCTGAAACGATCAGGAAATAGCCGGAAAACTGCATCTTGGTGATGACGTCCAGTTCGAACTCCAGCCGGGCGGCATAATCTTCCTTCGTTGTTCCCTCGACCATCCCCCAGGTTGCTATTCTGCGCGCCAATCCCTCTCTCGCCTCGCGGCGCAGTTCCTCAGCCTCATCACCCTCCGCGAAGCGCGGCAGGATGGGCGCCCGCGATTTCACGCGGTAGGCGCAGCGCATGGCGATCTCGATGGTGTTTTCGACCGCTTCCGGCAGGTCCGCGAATAACGCCGCCATCTCCGCCTGGCTCTTGAAAAAATGTTCGGGCGTCAGCCGCCGCCGCTCCTCGGTGGCCAGCACCTCGCCTTCGGCGATGCAGATCAGCGCATCATGCGCGGCGTAATCCTCGGGCCTCGCGAAATAGGGCTCGTTGGTGGCCACCAGCGGAACGTCCATGCTGTAGGCCAGTTCGATCAGACCGGCCTCGGTGTCACGCTCGGCGGGCGTTCCGTGGCGTTGCAGTTCGATGTAGAGCCGGTCGCCGAACAGGTCCTTGAGCTTCGCAAGCTGTTCCGCCGCCAGCGCTGTCTGGCCCGCCAGCAGCGCCTCGTTGACCGGCCCGCCCGGCCCGCCGGTGAGGCAGATCAGGCCATCGGCATGGCCGCTCAGAAAATCCCAGCTGACGTGGTTTTCGGCATTGTCCGGGCTCGCCAGATAGGCCCGGCTCGACAGCTTCATGAGGTTACGATAGCCCTGCTCGTCCTTGGCGAGCAGTACCAGCGCCGGCAGGCGGCGCAATCCAGTCGCTGGTTTCTGCGGTCCTTCGCGCGGCGCCGCCAGATCGACCTTCAGCGTGCAGCCGATGATCGGCTGGATGCCTTTCTCCGCCATGGCGTCAGAGAATTCCAGTGCCCCGAACAGATTGCCCGTATCGGTGATCGCCACCGCCGGCATGCCGGCGGCCCTGGCAAGCGCGGCCAGCGCCGTGATCTGCAGAGCACCCTCGGACAGCGAATAGGCCGTGTGGGTGCGCAGATGCACGAAGAGCGGCGCTGGATGGCTGTTTCCGGCCATGGGCTATTCCAGCTCGCTCTGATCGGCCATCTCGCCCCACACCGGCGTGTGGGCGCCCTCATAGGCGGCAAGGAACATGGCGAGATTGTCCGGCAGATGCTCCGTGAGGTAGCCGCCTTCCTGGACGATGACGGTGGGAAGCTTGAGCGCGGCGATGGCTTCGGCCATGCGGGCAAACCCCGCCTGGGTAACCTTGCCACCCTGCAACGGGTCTGCTTCATGCGCATCGAGGCCGAGCGCGATCACCAGGGATTGCGGCGCGAAGTCCTGAACAGCCACGACAGCCTGTTCCAGCGCCTTCATCCAGGCTGCATCGCCAGCCCCCACGGGCAGCGGCAGGTTGAGATTGAACCCCCTGCCCTCGCCTTCACCGGTTTCATCGGCTCCACCCCAGTAAAATGGATAGAACTGCTCCGGCGTCGCATGGATGGAAACCGTGAGCACGTCCGGCCGGCTGTAGAAGATCGCCTGGGTGCCATTGCCATGATGCACATCGATGTCGAGCACCGCCACGCGGCGGTGCTTGCCACGCAGAAACTGCGCCGCCAGCGCGGTGTTGTTGAGATAGCAGAAGCCGCCCGCCTTGTTGGCATAGGCATGATGCCCCGGCGGCCGGCACAGCGCATAGACGATGCTCTCGCCTTTCAGGCACAAGTCGGCGGCGGTGAGCGCCGTCATCGCCGAGGCGCGGGCCGACTCCCAGGTTCTGGGGCCGATGGCGCAGGAGAAATCCATGAGGAAGCGGCCAGCCCGCGCCATGATATGAGGCGAGGAATAGAGCGAGGGCGCGAGCGGCCTGAGGCTTGGCATCAGCTCCGGCGCGGCGCCCTCGATCTCAGACCACGCGCCATGCGCCTCCTTGAGAAATTCGAGGTAACGCTGATTGTGAACGCTATGCAGAACCTCGTCATCGAAACGGCGCGTGGCGCAGATCTGCGCCCCGGCCTGGCGCGCGCCTTCCAGCAGCGCCCGCGCCCGCTCCGGGCTTTCGGGGTAGTCCACGATGTGGCCCTTGCTGAGGAAATAGCGCGGCGCATGGCCAAGCTGCATGGCGGAGAACACGGCCTTCATCGCGGCCTCTCGATGATGCGCCCGCGCTCCAGCCTGGCGATACGGCTCATGTTGAGCGCCAGTTCGAGATTGTGGGTGGCGACCAGCGCGCCAAGCCCCTCTTCGGCGATGAGCCGCATCAGCTCGTCATGGACGCGCGCCGCCGTGCCGGGATCGAGATTGCCAGTGGGCTCGTCGGCAAGCAGCAGGAGCGGACGGTTGGCCAGCGCGCGGGCGATGGCCACGCGC
>NZ_JBJTER010000091.1:0-6305 GCF_046093005.1 Aestuariivirga sp. | reverse complement strand
CCCCACGGAGCGCAGCGTGGTGGCGGGGTGGAAGGTGCCGGCCCCCACCTCCATGTCATAGGGCTGCAGGATGACGCAGCCCTGCCGGCCCCAATATTCATGGAGCGTCAGGATCAGGTCCTGGAAGGAGCGGGTGGGGTGAAGCGTCATCGGCGGGGAGCTGGCCGTAATTCCGGTGACAGTTCACTTTTTGACTGCACCCACTGTCGCGCTGGGCGGCAAAAGCCCATAGCAAAAAGTGAACTGTCACCGGAATTCAAGTTAAGAATATGCTGCGGCTTGCGGTCATCTCTCGGTTTGCTACACTTCATGACAGCCGGGGCTGCGACACCTATGGCGCTGCGGCTTGCGGTCAACTCTCGGTTTGCTACACTGGTCATGCGGTTTCATCCTCTTTCATGTTGGCTGCGGCTTGCGGTCATCTCTCGGTTTGCTACACTCGAGGGCTTCTGGTTTAACCAGAAGGTTGCGCTGCGGCTTGCGGTCATCTCTCGGTTTGCTACACTTAGCTTGGTCGCCTGACATTGCTATTTCTCGCTGCGGCTTGCGGTCATCTCTCGGTTTGCTACACTATTGCAATATTTTTTAGCATTACGAGTGTGCTGCGGCTTGCGGTCATCTCTCGGTTTGCTACACTCGGATTCGCCAGATTTGCTATTGTCGAGAGGCTGCGGCTTGCGGTCATCTCTCGGTTTGCTACACTGGTCCAATCCAAGACTGCGCCAGTTGCGCGGCTGCGGCTTGCGGTCATCTCTCGGTTTGCTACACTGCCGAACGACTGCCAGCTTTGATCGGATATGCTGCGGCTTGCGGTCATCTCTCGGTTTGCTACACTAAGCGTGTTGACATTAAGTGTCACCGCGCCGCTGCGGCTTGCGGTCATCTCTCGGTTTGCTACACTGTAGCTTGGTCGCCTGACATGCTGTTTCTCGCTGCGGCTTGCGGTCATCTCTCGGTTTGCTACACTAGCCTTGAGCGTTACGGGCTGCCAACAACTGCTGCGGCTTGCGGTCATCTCTCGGTTTGCTACACTGTTCTGGCTGATGCCAAGGCGCGTCATATTGCTGCGGCTTGCGGTCATCTCTCGGTTTGCTACACTTGACCTCGCAGGACCCATCGGGCTTTGGGCGCTGCGGCTTGCGGTCATCTCTCGGTTTGCTACACTGCAGCATCGGGTTGAACGCGTCGTCGTCCGGCTGCGGCTTGCGGTCATCTCTCGGTTTGCTACACTCTCGGTGGCGAGGTTCCCCGATCCGCGCATGCTGCGGCTTGCGGTCATCTCTCGGTTTGCTACACTCGCTCTAATCTGGACTCCCGTTGGAATGATGCTGCGGCTTGCGGTCATCTCTCGGTTTGCTACACTATAGTTCTCTCAAGCCCTTGAAAATAAATCACCTTCGCCCGCTACAGCTATCAAAAAAACTCGAGCTGAGCGGGTGAGGGAGGGGCCGGTCTTCGTTTTTTCCCGGTAAAAACATGAATGCGGCCATATTGGCGGTCGGTGATGATCAGAAACCGAACCTCGCCTTCCGGCGGCAGCTGGGCACCCATCCGCCGCACATGCGCATCGGCGTTCTCGATGGAGGCGCAATGACGCGCATAGACAGAATACTGCATCATGCCGAAACCGTCTTCCAAAAGCCGCTTTCGAAATGTTGCATAAGCCTTGCGCGCGGCGGGTGTGTCGGTCGGCAGATCGAACATTGCGATGACCCACATGGATTTCCATCCCCAGGGAATTTGTGGGAAGGATCTGACATTCATCCCGGTTCGGATTCTTCGCCATAGCTGCTCTGCCCAAGCGGCAGACCGCGCGGCAATTGCAGATCGACGCGGCTCTCGGCGAAGCTTCGCGACAATGAGGCGGCGCTGGCTTCAATAGCGCCCAGCAACGGCAACTGCCTTGCACCGATCATCACGCCCTCATTGAAGAGTGAGAGAAGGGCCGCCCTATTCTGTTTGCTGGACAAACCTTCAGCCAAGCAGCCGCTATCCCGAATCATCCTCACTCGCCAATCAACAAAGGGGCGGAATGGTTCCAACAGATCGTCAGCCAGACAAAATGGATTTGACCGCCGTGTGTGGAAGACGCCCAACGAGGGGATCAAGCCAGCCGCAGCAACCGCCCGCGCCACTGCCGCGCGAATAACGGCATAGCCGTAGTTCAGGAACGCATTGACGCCATCTGCCTCCCGGTCGCGCCGGAAACCAGTTCCAAATAACAAGGGCCAGTACCGCTGCGCTGCCTGGGCTTCGTGGTTGCCGCTATCGCCGGATTTGACCATCTTGACGAGTTCAGAAAGCCTGCCATCGTCCGCCTCGAAGTGAGCGAGTATCCGCGCTTGCTGAGAAATCTTCGCGCGCACCAGCTCTTGCCAAATGCGCTTGCGCAGCGGAAGCGCGGCGCCTGCTTGGGCGATATGCCGTTCAGTCTGTAGGTGGTGGCCTTGCAACGGCAGCATCATACCGATAGGCAGATGGTCACTCCCCGTTACGATAATCGTTGCACCCGCGTTCATAAGTTCCACCAATACCGCCTGTGTGTAGCTAGCCTGCCGGTCATCGACAATAACCACGCCCAAGTCGTCGATCGGCAGCGTAACGCGCGGATATTCCCTGCGCTCGATCACCAACTGCCGATACGACACTGAAAGACGCGATCCGGGCGTTCCAATCTCTATTGTGCGCCGTTGCATTGATGTTAGTTAGTCGCGGGCTGGCCGAACCCGGCCTATCGGATCAACGGAGACCTTTCGAACGCCCTTTTCCACAAGAGAGGCAAGATATGGGGTGTATTTCGTTGCTCTATTGTCTGGCCTCGCATCTGTGTGTGGGACAATAACAATCTGACCGTTAGATGCGAGCGTTCTGACAACCCAGTATTTCGCTCTATCGTCATCGAATGTAATAATGTCGCCTTTTGATATTGAGAACATCAACTCGCTCTTGTCTTGGAGCCTTCGCGGGATGACGGGCTGCCGCTGACGACCACGCAATGCGGCTTCGTAAAGGGACACAGGCACCTCATAACACTTGCCGTCTGCACCTTTGTAGAGGGCGAAGTGATGATTTGTATCCTTTGGCACGAGGCCGTTGTGAAGCGGAATCAACAAGTGGCGTTGTTTCCTCGTAAGAACTCGGACCTTACGAACCACTGTACCCTTTCGACCAAGGGGAATGGGTTTTTCAAGAGCCTCCTCAAGTATCTTCTGCTCTACCGATGAGGCTTTTATCTTCCTCTGGGCTTTGTGGTGGTCAACGTCGATGCCATTCTTCGACAAGTGCGCTTCAATGGCGGCGCGGACACCGTCATCAGCAATTCTGTATCGATTTTCCTCAAGACTGTCGGAAAGCAGGTCTGCCAGCGACAGCGCCGTCACTGGTACTCGTTCAACGACAACGCCATAGTCGACGCTACCCACTTTCATATCTCTATTTGTATCGCCATAGACAGAACCAGTATGGAGCGCCCCCGACAGCTTCTTTCGCACCCTGTGCGAGACCACAATCTTCGCAACGTGCTCCTCCGCTTCACGCCGGATTGACGGCCAAGGCGCATCAAGCCTGGGGTTAAGCGCGCCGCCCGGAGGCGACTCCTCCATCTGCCAGTAGCGCGACAGCCGCTGGCTCATGCCCGGATGGGTGCAGGCAACGGCAAGCGCATCGACGGCGTGATGCCGGTGATCCGCACGGGTCTTCTCTCCATCGTCGGAAAGAATGTTGTTCAGACCCCACAATCTGCGCAAGTAGGCCGTTACCTTGCCTGTTACCGCCTGCACCCTCACCGGCGCTTCAGGGCCTTCGTCCGGCCATAGCCGCTTGAGTGATGACAGCGCTTCGCGCGCCGCATAACCCGTATCGTTCAGTTGGCGGCTGGCGAAATCATCCGGGATTGCCGTAGCGATGAAGCGCCGCGCCTTTCGGAGGCTCATGCCGGCTTTCCCTTTACCCGCCTTCATCTCCTCAATCCTGGCTGTGATCGCGGTCCACAAATCGGGGTCGGAACCAAATGCGGCGAACGGAAGCAAATTGCGTTTACGTTGGTTCAAGTCCCGCCTGCATAACGTCAGGTTGGAAAAGCTATTGTCGAACGAAACGCTTCTGGGCCAGATATGCTCAATCTCATACTCGTTCTGCCGGAACAAAGCGTCGAACGAGATCATATCACCTGAATACGGGTCTCTCTCTCCGCTTTCTTTCCAAAGAAGCCATTTCATCACAACTTTGCGCCCTGGCTGATCAATGCCATTTGCTTGCAGATCATCCAATGCCTTCTTCCGCTGCGCCTCCTGCTTGCGCATGGCCTTCGACTGCTCTTCGCGTTCACGTTTCGAGAGGCCGATATCGCGGGCCAGTTCTATGCGGATCAAGTCTGGCTTGCCATGAACCGTAATCAGATTATTCACCACCTTGCGCAGTTCATTCAGCACGCGGTTGACCGTTGGGTTGCGAATGCCGCGCATGCGTTTCGCTTCGTCCCTGTCGCGCGGGCTGGGCAACCGATCGAGGAATTCGCCGGTCGGCCTGTTGCGATTGGGAAAGTTGCCGTGCCGCCACGTATTCCATTCCGATCCCGCCAGCAGCGATCCAAGCCGGACGCCGCGCTCAAGCTCTGGCATGAGCCGGGCAATGGCATCAGTGGAATAGGCGTCCCATCCAACCGGAAAGCTCATGGCTTCAAGTTCGCGCGCCTGTCCGGGCGCAACGCCAAAATCCGTAATGAAACTCTCGGCAGCTTTGCCGCGCCGGGCTTTGCGTTCGGCTTCCGGAAGAATAACAACGCGCTGGCCGATTGATCCATAGTCGGCATCGCGAAGCCTTGTATCGGCCGCTTCGCGAATGGCGTGTTTGTGGGGATGTTTTTCC
This sequence comes from Aestuariivirga sp., assembly GCF_046093005.1. Taxonomy (GTDB): domain Bacteria; phylum Pseudomonadota; class Alphaproteobacteria; order Rhizobiales; family Aestuariivirgaceae; genus Aestuariivirga. The sequence continues at coordinate 1,439 of NZ_JBJTER010000091.1, read as the reverse complement.
CAGTCGGGTCCAAAAATCGCCGCGAGTTTCGCTTCGAGCGGGTTGCCGAGTAGTTTTGGATTCCCGCCTTCCTCCAGGTTGAAGCGGACTGTGCGCGCGCTCTGGCCACGCGCCTTGAAAAGCGGCTCAAGAACCTTCCGCACGCCGCCCCATGTCATGGACCCTTGGGTTTGGAGCGCCGCCAAGATCGCGGCGCGCTCATCTGCCTCCAATGGCCTTTGATTTCCGCCAGCGATGGCCAGGTTGTTGAGCTGCTCGAGCATGCGCCTCTGGCAGGAGGCCCAGGATGCCTTGGACGCCAAAGGCGAGTCAGGCATCAGCTTGCACTGCCCCAAGGTGTTCTTCCGCCAGAACACGGGCTTTTGCTCGAAAATCGCGTCGCTCAGCGCCGCCGTGAAAGCGCCATCCCGCAACGCCGGATGATGAGGGCGCTGGGCAAGCAGCAAGGCTTCGAATTCGGCGCGGACATGATCTCGCAGCGCATGCACGCCTCTTTTGCGGCTCCCCGCTGGTATCGCCGCAAGATATGCGCCAAGGGTCTGGCCAGTCGATTTCAGGGCAGCGATTGTTGTTTCGCGCGCGGACTTCGCCTTCTTTTCTTCAACTGCGTCTTCCTTGCCGTCTTCCAGCTCCTCGATGTCCCGCCCGCGAAAGTGGCGGCGCTTGGCGAGGTGATAGAGCGCGCGTCCAAGCTCGTGCGGCGAGAGTTGCCGAGTCAAACCTTCTGCCCTGAGCGCGTAAGGGTCTGGTCCCCGCGACATCGCAGCCCATTCGCTGCCGCCAAAAGGTGGCAGCAAGCCAACGCCCGAGAGCAATTCGTTAAGCTGCCGCCGCCGGACGCGCCGCCGCCGGTATTGACGCCGCATCATGCGCGCCAGACGCCGCTGCTGGTTCAAAGGCGTGCCATCGCTGTCGCGCGCTTCAGGGAAAACTCGCGTCCCCATGCCAAGCAGTTGACCTTGCGCATCATTCCTCGACAGCCGGATGACCGCCCAGCCAATCGATGTGGTTCCAATGTCGAAGCCGTAAATCAGGTCCATTTCGCAGCCTCATAGAAAATTAGACTTGAAAACAGCAGTAGAATATAGTTTTATTCAAATGTAGCAAACCGAGAAGTGATCGCTTGTCGCAAGTAAATGATCCTTCGTGTGGGCTCGGCAACCCAAGATCAATGCCGGATAATGAAACCCCGCGCCTTCCGGCGCGGGGTTTTCAGTTTCCGGAGATCAGCGGAAACACGGTAATGGGAGTTACCCCCCTCCCCCATCCGTCCGGCTCCACGCCTCGCAGCAGCCCTTGGCAAGCTCCCGCACCCTCAGGATATAGGCCTGGCGCTCGGTGACCGAGATCACGCCGCGCGCGTCCAGAAGGTTGAAGAGGTGCGAGGCCTTGATGCACTGGTCGTAGGCGGGAAGCGCCAGGAGGTGGCGGCCTTCGGC
>NZ_JBJTER010000090.1:0-12088 GCF_046093005.1 Aestuariivirga sp. | reverse complement strand
CCCCACGGAGCGCAGCGTGGTGGCGGGGTGGAAGGTGCCGGCCCCCACCTCCATGTCATAGGGCTGCAGGATGACGCAGCCCTGCCGGCCCCAATATTCATGGAGCGTCAGGATCAGGTCCTGGAAGGAGCGGGTGGGGTGCAGCGTCATCGGCGGGGACCTGGCCGGGCGGCCCGGCGCAGGGGGCTCAGTCCTCGGCCGGGTAGTAGACTCCGGTCCGCGGGTCCTGGCGGAGGCGGCGGAGGGCCGGCTGGCGGCGGCGGCCGTCATTGACCCGGGCTTTCACGGCCTGCATCTCACGGCGCATCATCAACAGCATCGCAAACAGCACCAAAAACGCTACCGCCGCAACCACAAAACCCTTCAGAACAACCATCGGATCCTCCAATGACCCCCGTTGACCGTCACTATAGGCAGAAACCGGCGCGCAATGCACGCGATTCCCGCAAGCCAGTGTTAAGCTGCGGATAAGATAGGAAGTTCAGGCGCCCACCGCAAGCTCAGGCAAGCCGGAAGGGGGCGGCTTCACGGAGAATTGCCTGGGCCTGGGGGGTGAAATCGTTTCTGTCACCGTGCAGGACCAGTCCGGGCAGCAGCCGGAGGGGGGCTTTTGCGTTTTTGACCGCTTGGACAATAATGCGTGAGGCCGGGGAACCGGCGCGCGGGAACAATGGCGAAATGCTGATGGCGCCGAAGCGATGATCCAGCGCGGAGAGCAAATTCGCAAGCGATTCCGCGCGGTTGACAATGGTGATGGTGCCGCCGGGGCGGAGCGCGGCATGCAGGACATTGACCCACAGCGGCAGGTCATTCTGGCCGAAGGCATGGGCTTTGGCCTTGCTGGGCGTGGGCGACGGGGTGGACCTGCCTTCGTCATGGAAGGGCGGGTTGGCCATGGCGTGGTCGAAAACCGCCGGGCCGGCGGGCAATTGCCGGAGGTCGCCGCGGATGACCGTCAGCCTGTCCAACATATTGTTCCGCCTGGCGTTTTCTTCGAACAGTGCGGCGGCCTGCGGGTCGATTTCAAGGCCGGTGAGGCGCACGCCCGGGCAGCGGCACATGAGGCAAAGCGCCGCCACCCCTGCCCCGGCGCCGGCCTCGATCACCGTCTCGCCGCCCTGGGCGGGCACGCTGGCGGCCAGGAAGACCGAGTCGATCCCGGCCCTAAAGCCCTTAAGCGGCTGGAGAATTTTCAGCCGTCCGGCAAGGAAGCCGTCATCGCTGCAGGGACGCTCTTGCATGGTCTCAGCTTGGCGCGGGAGCGGCGCGGCGGCAAGAGGGCGCATGCCCGCAAGCAGCGGTTGGCCTGATGGGTGAGCTGTGCTTTAACGCACAGAGAACATTGAAGGAAAACTCCATGGGCGTGGTGATTCCGCTGGACGGATCGGGCAACAAGAAACGGGCCAGCATCGAAGCCTTGCTGAACCTCACCGCCGCCGACATGGACCGCGTCAACGAGGCCATCCTTTCGCATGCCAGGAGCCATGTCGAACTGATCCCGGAGATTGCGAATCATCTCATCAATTCAGGGGGTAAGCGCATTCGCCCAATGCTCACCCTGGCGGCCGCGCGGATGTGCGGCTATGAGGCCGAGCACCATCTGAAGCTCGCGACCGCGGTCGAATTCATGCACACCGCCACCCTGCTCCATGACGATGTTGTGGACGAGAGCGACCTGCGCCGCGGCAAGCAGGCGGCGCGGGTCATCTGGGGCAACCAGGCGAGCGTGCTGGTCGGCGACTATCTCCTTGGCCAGGCTTTCAAAATGATGGTCGAGACGGGGTCGCTCGAGGCGCTGCGCATTCTCTCCAACGCCGCCTGCGTGATCGCCGAGGGCGAGGTGCTGCAACTCTCCGTGTCGCAGGACACCTCCACCACCGAAGACGCCTATATGCAGGTTATCGTTGCGAAAACCGCCGCGCTGTTCGCCGCCGCCGCGGAGGTGGGCGCGGTGGTCGCCAACCGTCCGCACAGCGAGCAGGCGGCCCTCGAGTCATATGGCCGCAACCTGGGCATTGCCTTCCAACTTATTGATGATGCTCTGGATTATTCCGGCTCCACCGAGAAGCTGGGCAAAGGCGTCGGCGATGATTTCCGCGAACGCAAGATCACCCTGCCGGTGGTGCTGTCCTACCGGCGCGGCGCGCCGGAGGAACGCAGCTTCTGGAAGCGCACGCTGGAAGACGGTGACCAGACGCCCGACGATTTCCAATATGCCCGCAAGCTGATGGAACGCCACGGCGCGCTTTCCGATACCGTGGAGCGGGCCAATCATTATGGCGACATCGCGCGCGATGCGCTGGCGATTTTTCCCCAATCAGATCTGAAGGATGCGCTGCTGGAAGCGGTGGAATTCTGCGTCGCCCGGGCCTATTGAGGCTCAGCCCAGAACAGTCCGGGCGGCCCACCAGCTGGGATCGAGATCGGGAGCAGGGTCAGCCCCTTCGTATAGCGCCACGCAGGTTGCGCCGGAGCCGGACATGAACGCCCGGATGATGCCGCGCGTTGCGGCAAGCCGTTGCAGAACCTCACCAATCACGGGCGCCAGCGCGATGGCGGGAGCCGCCAGATCATTGCGCCAGGCTGCAGGATCATTCGCATTGCCGATCGCGTCGCGGAATGCCTGACCTCTTTCCAGAGCGAGGCCCCGGAAGACCTCTGGTGTCGGGACCGCGACCAGCGGATTGACGAGGATCGCCTGGAGCGGCCGAAAACCGGCAAGCGGCGTCAACCGCTCACCGACACCGCGCATGCGGCACGGCTTGCCGAAGAGGCACACCGGAACATCCGCTCCGATGGCGAGCCCGGCAGCGGCAACATCGGGCTCCGCCGCGTCGATGCCGGCAAAGCGAAGAAAGCCTTTCAGCGCCGCCGCGGCATTGGCGGATCCACCGCCGATGCCGGAGGCGACCGGCAGGTTCTTCCGCAGCCGCACGGATACCGGCGGCAGCGGCTTGCCGCGCTTTGCCGCGATTTCAGATGCGGCCGACCACGCTTTGGCGATGATGTTGTCATGTTCGGAAGGCAGGGCCGATGCAAAAGGCCCCGCCGCCTCGATGGCGAAACGCTCAGCCGGAGCGAATGTCAGCACATCGCCGACATCGGCAAAGGCAACGATCGAATCGAGATCATGATAGCCGTCGGCGCGGCGGCCCAGAACATGCAGAGCCAAATTGATCTTGGCTGGAGCGAAGAGCGAAAACGGCTGCACGCGTCAGCCGTTGGTTTTTTCCGTGCCGTTCTGCGCGGGCGTCACGGCGGGCTCGTCGGGAAGGCCGTTGATGATCTTGTCCTCGATCCGCTTGAGGTCTTCGGGTTCGGGATCATTGTCGCGCGCATGCTGCCACTGGAACTTGGCTTCGAGCTTGCGGCCCACCCGCCAGTAAGCGTCACCCAGATGCTCGGCGATGATCGGATCGGCCGGAAGCAACTCCACCGCCCGCTCAATATGGATGACCGCCTGCTCGTAATCGGCGAGCTGGTAATAGGCCCATCCAAGGCTGTCGATGATGTAGCCATCGTTCGGCTTGAGCGCCACCGCCTTCTTCACCATTTCCATGGCTTCGGTCAGATTGATCTTTTTCTCGATCATCGAATAGCCAAGGTAGTTGAGAACGCTCGACTCGTTGGGCGAAAGCTCAAGCGATCTGCGGAACCGCTTCTCCGCAATATCCCACTCCTTGAGCCGCTCATGCGCGATGCCATCGAAGTAAAACACCCGCCAGTGGCCAGGCACCGGCGTGGCAATCAGCGCGATGGCGTCGTCATAGACCTTCGCGGCATTCGCGAAATCCTCATTGGCACGGTATAGGTTGCCGAGCGTAACGATGGCGTCATAGTTCCTGGGCTCGCGCGCGATCAGGTCTTTCAGCCTGGCGATGGCCTCATCCTTCCGCTCAAGCCGCTGCAGGCTGACAGCGATTTCCAAATCCGCATTCGAGCGCAACGGCGAACCGGCCGGAACCTTGTCATAGGCAGCGATCGCCTTATCGTAACGCTTCATGTCCTCGTAGATGTCGCCGAGCAAGGTGTCGAACACCGGCTGGTCGCCGCTGAGCGAAAGGCCCAGCCTCGCATAGAGCAAAGCCACGTCGATGCTTTCGTCATCGGTCATCGCGCTGGCGAGAGAGAACAGCGCTTCCGCGGCCCCCGCCGGCGGCGAGCCAATGAAGGGCTTCGGAACAACCTTGCTGGCAATGTTTTCGAAAGCCTCAAGCACGAGAGGATTTTCATCATTTTCCAGGAAGGCGCTGTAAACCTTCTTCGCCTCGTCGGCGCGCCCGTTGCGCTCAAGGAAATTGCCGTAGGCCTGCACGATGCGCAACGACATGCCAGCCTCCTCATAGGCCTTGCGGTAAGCGGCCTCGGCACGCATGGAGTTGCCCAGATAATCGGCGATCAGCGCGGTATGGAAGGTTTTGAAATTGGCAAAGCTCTCATTCGAGTCCAGCCGGTCAAGCGTCTTCAGAGCCTGGCTGAGATCGCCCTCGCCCGCATATGACCATGCGATCAGCAGCCATGACGTAAGCTCACCGACCGGCGTATAGGCCGCCTGCTGAAAATGCTTCCGGGCATCGTCGTAGTGGCGGCTGCGGAAATCCTTGAGGCCAAGCACGATGCGGGCCATGCGCTGCTGGCTGTTGAATTGGACGATTTCTCCCGCAAGTGACTCGGCCGCCGCGATGTCCCCCTCCGAGAGATCAAGCAGAAAAACTTTCTCCGTCAGCACGGGGTTGCCGCGGTCAGCCTTCAGCGCATTGCCGAGATAGTCGGACGCCAGGTCATTGTCGCGAAGCTTGGCGGCCGTGCGCCCCGCGAGATAGGCGCCTGAAGATGACGCCTCCGTCTGTTCGTAGGCAAGGGCCATGGCATGGGGGAAAGATGCCAGAACCAGTCCGGCAATCATGGCGCGAAGGGAAATTCCGGTCATCACTGTCCATTTCAAGAGCGGCGGCGCAAAGCCGCCATTAACGCCAGACGGAATCGCCCGAAAATGCGGTGTTTTTGCGATGACCGCAAGAGCCCTGCGATGCGCCGCGGCAAACCTCACATATTGGGGTAATTGGGCCCCTCGCCACCTTGCGGCACCACCCAGTTGATGTTCTGCGACGGGTCCTTGATGTCACAGGTTTTGCAGTGAACGCAATTCTGGTGGTTGATCTGGAAGCGCGGCGGCTTGCCGTCCTCGCTCACCACCTCATAGACTCCCGCCGGGCAATAGCGCTGGGCGGGCTCCTCATAGACCGGAAGGTTCTCGCCGATCGGCACTTCCGGGTTCTTCAGCTGGAGATGAACCTTCTGGTCCTCCTCATGGTTGGTGCCGGAAAAGGCGATGTTGGTGAGCCGGTCAAAGGAAATGATGCCGTCCGGCTTGGGATATGCGATGGGCTTGCAGTCCGCGGCTGGTTTCAGCGTCGCATAATCGGGCTTGCCATGCTTCCAGGTGCCGAAGCCGAAACCGAAGATCTGGTTCATCCACATATCGAGGCCACCCAACGCCAGACCGCCGGCGAGACCAAGCTTCGACCACATGGGCTTCACGTTCTTGACGCGCTTCAGGTCCTGGTAGACCCAGGAGTTTTCATAGGCCTCGTCATAGGCGCTGAGCGCATCGCCGGACCGGCCGGTGGCAATCGCCGCCGCGGCGGCTTCCGCCGCCAGCATGCCGGTCTTCATGGCATTGTGCGAGCCTTTGATGCGCGGAACATTCACAAAGCCGGCCGAGCAGCCGATCAGGACACCGCCAGGAAAAGAGAGCTTCGGCACCGACTGGAAACCACCCTCGGTGATGGCCCGCGCGCCGTAGGAAATGCGGCGGCCGCCCGCCAGCACCGGCGCGATCAGCGGATGATGCTTGAAGCGCTGGAACTCCATATAGGGAAAGAGATAGGGGTTCTCGTAGTTGAGGTGCACCACGAGGCCGATGGACACCAGATTATCCTCGAGGTGATACATGAAGCTGCCGCCGCCCGTCTTGGCGCCGAGCGGCCAGCCCATGGTGTGGGTGACCTGGCCCTTCCGGTGGTTCTCGGGCCGCACCTCCCACAGCTCCTTCATGCCGAGGCCGAACTTTTGCGGTTCGCGGCCCTCCGCAAGTCCGTAGCGGGCGATGATCTGCTTGGCGAGCGACCCGCGCACGCCTTCGGCGATGAACACATACTTGCCGTGAAGCTCCATGCCCGGCTGGAAATCCGGCTTGGGATTTCCATCCTTGCCGATGCCCATGACGCCAGCCACCACGCCCTTCACCGACCCGTCATCGCGGTAGAGCACCTCGGAACAGGCAAAGCCCGGATAAATCTCAACGCCCATGCCCTCCGCCTGTTGCGCCAGCCAGCGGCAGACATTGCCCAGCGACACGGCATAATTGCCGTGATTGTCCATCAGGGGCGGCATCAGGGCATTGGGCAGGCGCAACGCGCCCTGCGGCCCGAGGACATAGAAACGATCTTCGGTGACGGCGGTGTTGAGCGGTGCACCCTTCTCTTTCCAGTCCGGGATCAGTTCGTTGAGGGCGACCGGGTCAATCACCGCGCCAGACAGGATGTGGGCTCCCACTTCCGAGCCTTTTTCCAACACGCAGACACCGAGATCGGGGTTGATCTGCTTGAGCCGGATCGCCGCGGACAGACCAGCGGGGCCTGCCCCGACGATCACCACGTCATATTCCATCGCCTCGCGCTGGACCTGATCCACGTCTATCTCTCCGTCTTTATTCCGCTGGACGACGCCTTTATAATGGCTCGCCTTAGGGGCACAAGCTGACAAATTCGACCATGGACCGGAAGCAGGACGACATCAGCCCAGAGGACGCCGCCAGGGCGCTCAACTGGCTGGCGGAGATGGGCGCCGACGAGATTATTCTCGATGCGCCGGTGAACCGCTTTGCCGCACCCAAGGCAAGCCCCCCGGACCCGCCGTTGGCAGCCCCGGCGACGATTGCCGCGGCACCGCCCATGGCGCCCGTTGCCAATGCGCCGGCGGCCGCCCAGTGTCAGAGCCTTGGGGAGATCGAGGCCGCCCTCGACCGCTTCGACGCCTGTCCGCTCAAGAAAACCGCCACAAGGCTGTGCTTTGCGGACGGAAATCCCGCGGCCCGCGTCATGCTGGTAGGTGAGGCGCCGGGCCGGGACGAGGACATTCAGGGCAAGCCCTTCGTGGGCCGCTCTGGCCAGCTTCTGGACCGCATGCTGGCGGCGATCGGCCTGTCGCGGCAGGCCGCGGACCGCGAGAGCGCGGTGTTCATCACCAATACCATCTTCTGGCGCCCACCCGGCAACCGAACGCCAACCGAGGCGGAAACCCAGATGTGCCTGCCCTTCCTGCTCCGCGCCATCGAGCTTCAGAAACCCGATTTTATCGTATGCCTTGGCGCGACTCCAGCGCACCGGCTGACCGGGCGGAACGACGGCATCCTGAAGCTGCGCGGCAAGTGGGTGACGGCGAATGTCAGTGGGCGGAACATTCCGCTGCTGCCGACGCTGCATCCCGCCTATCTGCTGCGCCAGCCGGCCCAGAAGCGCCTGGCCTGGCGCGACCTGCTGTCGCTACGCGAAATGCTTGATGCGCATTGACTGGCACACGCCGCGCTTCCGCAAGGTGACGTTGCGCCTGTTGCCTTCCACTTGTCCGGCCTGGCCGGATCGTGTTTCATGACGGGCATTCCAAGGATGTCGGCGCGGCCACATTCTGCTTTCGAGACGAGGTCCCCAGAGAATGAGTGAAACACGGCAGTTCATTCCGGTCCGGATCGCCATCCTGACCGTTTCCAATACCCGCACGCTTGAAACCGACGCGTCGGGCCAGACCCTGTGTGACCGTGTTGCCGCCGCCGGCCACCTGCTGTCCGCGCGCAAGATCGTGAAAGACGACGTGCGCGCCATCCGCCACGTGATCCGCGATTGGGCCGGGCGGACCGCCATCGACGCCATCATCACCACCGGTGGCACCGGCCTTACCGGACATGACGTGACCATCGAAGCCGTGCGGCCGCTGTTCGAGAAGGAGATCGAGGGTTTTGGCACGCTGTTTCACATGATTTCCTTTCCGAAGATCGGCACCTCCACCATTCAGTCGCGGGCTACCGCGGGGGTCATGAAGGGCAAATACATCTTCTGCCTGCCAGGCTCGCCCGGCGCCTGCCGCGATGGCTGGGACGCGATCCTGAAGCCGCAACTCGACTACACCCACAAGCCCTGCAATTTCGTCGAGATCATGCCGCGGCTGGATGAACATTTGCGGCGCAAGAAGAGCTGAGCCGGCTACTCCGCGGCGGCCCGCCGCGGCAGACCAAGGCCCGAGACGATCGCAAGCCCCGCCAGAATGACCAGCCCGCCCAGAAGCTGGGCCAGGGACAGTGTTTCGCCCAATACCAGCGCCGCCGTGATGATGCCCACCACCGGCATCAGCAGCATGAACGGCGCGGCCTCGTCCATGCGGCATTGCCGCAGCAGCGTGAACCAGCACATATAGGCGAGGTAGAAGCCCACAACGCCAACGAAAGCCAGCATCGACCATTGCAGCCAGGTGGCCGTCGCCAGCGATTGCCATTGGCCCTGTTCGAACAGCAGCGTGGCGAGCGCCAGTTGCGGCACGCTGCCGAAGGCGTTGCCCTTGAGCACCCCGACACCATCATCGCGGCTCAGCTTGCGGGCCAGGACCTGGCCGAACGCCCACACGAGGGCGGCGACGATGATCATGACCGTAGGCACAAGACCTGGCGCCTGCTCCGGCAGGCCGATCACGATGGCCACTCCGGCAATCGCGATCGCGGTGCCCAAGGCTTTGCGGACATCAAGCCGCTCACGCATGATCAGCCAGTCGAGCAGCACGCAAAACGGTATCTGGATCTGCAGGATCAGGGTTGCCGCCGTGGCCGGCATGTCCGGGCTGCGCAGGCCCCAGAACAGAAGGGCACCCTGAATAGTGACCGCGCAGGCGGAGATGACGATGATCGAGCCGAGCGGCGTCTTGAGCGGCGCGGGCCGGGTGAGGCCCAGCACAACCGCGATGCCGCCATAGACCATGAGCATCATGAACAGCGGCGGGAAATGCTCGACCGCCGGCTTCGCAATGGTGAAGCCGGTTCCAAAAAACAACGGCGGCATCAGGGCGAGCAGAATCTGGCGGCGGGTCATGTCGCGCGGGACCATGGCTGAGTTCTGACCGGGCCGCAATCCAGACCGACAATGTTCTTGATTTGTTCTTGCTCCTGCGATAGGCTTCGTCCATGCCGTCGCCGATGCCTAAAACACCACTCAATGAAAGGCTGACCGTGCTGCCCCAGCAGGCGCGCGGGCGGGGCGCGCCCGTCAATATGTCCGGCCGCTTCGAGGCGCTGAACCGCTATCTCTTTGACGACGGCTGGCAGGGGCTGGAAGACCTCCCAGCCTTCCGCACCGAGGTTTTCGAGGAAACGGCCAAGACCATCATCACCCGCAACGACTCGCCGGACCTGTCTTTCGACCGAACGGTCAACCCCTATCGCGGCTGCGAGCATGGCTGCGCCTATTGCTATGCCAGGCCCGCCCATTCCTACATGGGCCTGTCGCCAGGGCTCGATTTCGAATCGAAGCTGTTCGCCAAGGCCAATGCGGCGGAACTGTTGCGGGCGGAGCTTTCGGCGCCCGGCTATGAGCCGCGCACGGTCGTGCTGGGCGCCAACACCGATGCCTATCAGCCGATCGAGCGCCAGCGCGGCATCACCCGCCGGATCCTGGACGTTCTGGCTGAGTTCAACCATCCGGTGGGCATCGTCACCAAGTCGGCACTGGTGACCCGCGATATCGATATCCTGGCGCCCATGGCGGAGAAGGGGCTGGCCAAAGTGGCTGTCTCAGTCACCACGCTCGATCCAGGCCTGGCCCGCGCCATGGAGCCGCGCGCATCGTCACCGCCCAGGCGGATCGACGCCATCGCCCGGCTGGCGGCGGCGGGAATTCCGGTCACCGTCATGGCCGCCCCCATCATCCCGGCTGTCAATGACAGTGAGATCGAGGCCATCCTCAAGGCGGCGCAGGCGGCCGGGGCGCGCGAGGCCGGCTATGTCATGCTGCGCTTGCCACATGAGGTGAAGGAGGTCTTCAGGACCTGGCTCCAGAACACCATGCCGGACCGGGCCTCGCGGGTGATGTCGCTGGTGCGCGCGGCGTGCGGCGGCAAGGATTACGACGCCAGCTTTGGGCGGCGTCAGACCGGCACCGGCCCCTATGCCTGGACGATCGGGCGGCGCTTCGAACTGGCCTGCCAGCGGCTGGGTCTGAACCGCGCAAGATTGAAACTCTCGACCGAACACTTCCGCCGACCGCCGCAACCAGGCGAGCAGTTGACGCTGCTCTGATCCCGCGCCCATATCGGCGCATGGGCAAGCCTGATTTTGCTTTGGAAGAAGACGCCATGCGCCAGGGCGCAGGCCTGGTGTGCGGCATTGACGAGGCGGGCCGCGGGCCCTGGGCGGGGCCCGTGGTGGCCGCCGCCGTGGTGCTGGACCCTGGCGCCATTCCGGCAGGCCTCAACGATTCAAAGAAGCTCGCCGCGACGAAGCGCGAGGCGCTGTTCGACGCCATCATGGCATCGGCGCGGGTTGCCATCGGCATCGCCGAAGCGGACCGCATCGACCGCGACAACATCCTGGCCGCGACGCTCTGGGCGATGGCGGACGCGGCGCGGCAGATTGATGGCGTGAGCCTCGCCCTCGTCGACGGCAACCGCGCGCCCCGCCTTCCCATCGAAACCCGTACCGTTATCGGCGGTGACGGACGCAGCCTGTCGATCGCCGCGGCGTCGATCATCGCCAAGGTCACCCGAGACCGCATCATGCTGAGCCACGACAGCACCTATCCGCAATATGGTTTTGCCCGGCACAAAGGCTATGGCACCAGCCAGCACCGGCAGGCCCTGGAGCGCCATGGTCCCTCGCCGCTGCACCGGCGGAGCTTTGCCCCTGTCGCAGCGCTCCTCACCCGTTAACCATAGTTCCGAAAAGCGATTCACGCCCGACTCCGCAGGACTCATGATGGCAGATACGCCAGTGGGTTGCGTTTGCGTATAGGGGTATGGGGATGGGATATGAGACCCGGCCGGACATCCGGCCGTTGCACAACAGGATTCTGGTGGGCGATTGCCTCACCGAACTGAAGAAGATCCCCGCGGCCTCCGCCGATCTCGTCTTCGCGGACCCGCCCTATAATCTGCAGCTTTCCGGCAGCCTCACCAGGCCCGACCAGAGCAAGGTCGATGCGGTGGACGATCACTGGGACCAGTTCGAGAGCTTCGAGGCCTATGACCGCTTCACCAGGGGCTGGCTTGCCGAATGCCGCCGCGTGCTGAAGCCCAGCGGCGCGCTGTGGGTGATCGGGTCCTACCACAACATCTTCCGTGTCGGCGCCATCCTGCAGGACCTCGGGTTCTGGATCCTGAATGACGTTGTCTGGCGCAAGACCAACCCGATGCCCAACTTCCGCGGACGGCGCTTCACCAACGCCCATGAGACGCTGATCTGGGCGGCGCGCGATGCCAGCACCCGCTACACCTTCCATTATGAAGCGATGAAGGTGTTCAACGACGATCTGCAGATGCGCTCTGACTGGACGCTCTCGCTCTGCACCGGCGCGGAGCGGCTCAAGAACGCGGCTGGCGACAAGCTGCACCCGACACAAAAGCCCGAGGCGCTGTTGCACCGCGTAATCCTGTCCACCACCAATCCGGGCGACCTGATACTGGACCCGTTCTTCGGCACCGGCACCACCGGCGTGGCCGCGAAGCAGCTGGGCCGCGCCTTCATCGGCATCGAGCGCGAGGATGTCTACGCCGAGGCGGCCCGCGCCCGTATCGACGCCGCGCTGCCGCTGCCGACCGAAGCGCTGAAGGTTACGGCCGGCAAACGTGCTGAACCGCGCATTCCCTTCGGCTCGCTGATCGAGCGCGGCCTCGTCAAGGCCGGCGACACGCTGTTCGACCCCTCCCAGCGCATCGCGGCGCGGGTCAGGGCCGAGGGCTCCACCGCCTGCACGGTTGATTCCGGCTCCAACCACAAGAGCGGCGCCCATGTGCCGGGCGCCGAGGCCTGCAATGGCTGGACGTTCTGGCA
>NZ_JBJTER010000089.1:0-82028 GCF_046093005.1 Aestuariivirga sp. | reverse complement strand
AACCCGGTCCGCGGTGCCCGCCGCGGGGTTGATGTCCACCGCCATGACGCCGCCGGCCGTTTGCGCGAGATGACCGGTCACCGCCGTGGCGGCCACCGCGCCATCGCCGCCGGGCGAGAGCGTTCCGGCATTGCTCAGCGTATTGCCGGCGCCGAGACTGACGGTCCCGCCCATGTTGAACACGCCGCCCGTCTGGTTGACGAAACTGTTGGCCCCACCGCCCAGGTCGATATTGCCGGACACCGTGCCGGCATTGCTCACCGCCTCGCTGCCGGAGAACCCGAGAATGGCCAGCTGGCCAAGCCCGCCGGCGTTGTTCACCACGCCGCCGGACAGCACCTTCAAGCTGTTGTCGGCGCCGCCGAAGCCGGTGGTCAAGCCGAACGCGACGCCCGCCGCATTGACGCCCGCCGCGCCTGTCGCGGCGCCGCTGACCGAAACCGCGAGATTGCCGCCGCCAACAACGCGAACCGCCGAAGAGCTCTGCGATACGACGCTTCCGTCGGTCACCGTCACGTTCACAGCGCCGGTTTTCGCGTAGGCCGATATGCCGGTGAGCTTGCTTGCGACTTTTCCGCTGTTGGTCAACGTGACCGATCCATACTTGCTCGAGGCAATGACGCCATAACCCTCGGACGACGTGACGCCGCCGGAGCCGCTGAAGATCACCCCTCCGCCGCCGCGGGCGCTGATGCCAGAGGTTTTCGCGTCGATCCCGCCGTGGTTCTCGACCATCACCACATCCAATTTGCTGTAAGAATAGATGCCCATCCGGTCAGATGATGTGAGGTGCCCGGTATTGCTGACCGATACGGCGCCCGCACCCCGCGAGATCGCGGAGACCGCATAACCCTCCGCAGAAACCGTGCCGCCCGCCGCCACCGTCACGGCGCCAGACAAGTTATAGGCCGCTATTCCGCGACCGGAAGAGGACGTCACATGTCCGGCGCTGCTCACGCTCATCGCCGCAGCGCCAAAAGACGCGGCATAGACTCCTTCGGTCTTTCCGGCCACGCTGCCGGTATTCTTGACGGAAACAGCGCCTGTTTCACTGCGCGCATTGATACCCATCGCGCCCGCCGACGTCACATCGCCGGAGACATCGACGGTGACCGTGCCGGCGCCCTCGGCCCGCGCATCAATGCCGTGGGCGGAATCATTCGCCGTGCTGCTTGCGGTAATGTCCGCCCCGCCGGTGACGGCGACATTGCCGTTGCCGTAGTTTCGGGCGAAGATCGCGGCTTGGGTGTCCGACGTGACGCTGCCGGACTTGGCGTTGACGGCCACGTCGCCGGTGCCCGAGGCGCTCTTGACGACGGCGTAGATGCCTTGGGTTTCCCCCTTCACCGCGCCCTGAGTGGTCACTGACAGCGCGCCGGTATCGCTAAAGGCATGGATGCCCCGCGCGGCCTCCGACGTCACATCGCCGGAAACATCGACGGTGACCGCGCCGGCGACCCCGGCCCGCGCATCAATGCCGTGGTGGTCAGCGCCAGACCCGCTGGATGTAATGTTCGCCCCGCCGGTGACGGCGACATTGCCGTTGCCGTAGTTTCGGGCGAAGATCGCGGCTCGGGTGTCCGACGTGACGCTGCCGGACTTGGCGTTGACGGCCACGTCGCCGGTGCCCGAGGCGCTCTTGACGACGGCGTAGATGCCTTGGGTTTCCCCCTTCACCGCGCCCTGAGTGGTCACTGACAGCGCGCCGGTATAGCTAAAGGCATAGATGCCCCGCGCAGCCTCCGACGTCACATCGCCGGAGACATCGACGGTGACCGTGCCGGCGCCATAGCTCCGGGCCGCGATCGCGTCGTCGGTGGCGGACTCGACGCTGCCGGTCGTGCCGCTGATGATCAGCGTCCCGGCTCCCCCGAATCCATAGACGGAGCCGTTGATCAACCCGGTATTGAAAATTTCATTGACGGCGCCGTCCGGAAACATGACAACTGTGATGCCGCGCTCTATTACTCCGGCATTTTTGACGTAGCTGTCCGTGCCACTTACGACAAGCGACCTGACCGTGCCATAATTGTAGACTTTACTCGAATTTTGGATGTTAATTCCGCCCATACCACCATGGTTGGTGACCGTGTTGCCGTTTCTTAGCAAGGTGTTTCCAAGCACCAACCCCGTGCTGGTCACGACGATTTCATTACGGTCGTAGCCGAAGATCGAAAAATCGGAGTCGCCGATCGTTCCGCTGTTCCTGACATAGTTGTCGTCGCCCAGCCTCACTTCTGACTGCCCGCTGCTGATGAAGGCGCCAACCTCGTTGTAGATGCGGTTGTTGTTCCCGGTGAGAATGCCCCACACACCATCCCAGCTGGTGCTGTCGCTCCCGGTAATCGTGCCGTAATTGGTAATGGTGTTGCCGTTCCGGATATCGACTCCGTCATCGATGCCCGTAATGTTGCCGCGGTTGACGATCGTGTTGTTGTCGCCCGCCTGGATGCCGTCATAGCCGTCGATGCCAATTGTCCGCACGGTACCGCTCGTAACCGTGCCCTCGTTCGTGATCTGATTGCCGTCAACCAGAACGATGCCGTCCGTTTCGGCGGTCACCACGCCCTGGTTGGTCAGGATGTTGGCATTCTGCCCGGATACGCCAGGCCCGGAAGTCCCCGAGGTATCGATCGTGCCGCCTGGCGCGATCAGCCCGGTATTGTCGCTTCCCAGGTCCTGCGTTGTGGTTGCGGTGACGCCATCGGGAATTGTGAAGCCGGCGCCCAGCGCCGGCGCCGCCAGCAACAAGGTGCCAACCGCCGCCGAGGCGAGCAGCGCGCCACGCAGCCCTTGCCGCGCATCAAGAGCGCTTCGGCCGGTCGGCCGCCGTGTATCTTCACATGCCATTACCCCGGCCAACACATTATGAAGTTGAATGAAGCGCAAATCCCCTCATGCTGTTAGTTGTCAACCTGCCACGCTTCCACCAGTCTCAGATTGAGCGCAGACATGCTAAACTCCTCTTTAAGTGGTATCGGCTGTTCCGGCATAATCTCTCCGAAACGCATGGGCTTGGCTGACGCAACCCTTTGACGGCCTCAGCGGGTGTGCGTTTGCAAAGAATTTCATGCTGCAGCGCCCGCAAAGGCCTCCGGCGGTCACATGAAGCCGTTCTGACGCCTCGCGGACAAGGATGAAAGCGGTTGCGTTCGGTTGACCGGACGATGCTCCAAAGTGCAGGATTTTCCCGGGGCGTGTTCATCCCTGAAGCCTTGAACTCGCCTTATTCTGCCGCGATGGACCAGTCGTAAGGTAGTAGAGGCATGTTGAGATCCGGTTTTCTCTATCGCGCGCTTGCACGGTTCATGGCGGTCCTCACCGCCGTGACGGGCCTTCTCGTGTCGGAGGCCGTGGCGCAATCGTCTCCGGCCAGAGGCATACCTCTGATCCGCGATGCCGAAATCGAGGGACTGCTGAGGCTCTACACCCGCCCGATTTTCAAGGCGGCAGGCATCAACCCCAAGGCAGTCAAGGTCTATATCATCAACGATCCGCGCATCAACGCCTTCGTGGCGGGCGGGCAGCGCATCTTCGTCAACACCGGCCTCCTGCTGGAATCGGACACCCCCAACGAGACGATCGGGGTGCTGGCCCACGAAACCGGCCACATCGCCGGCGGCCACCTGGCGCGCATGGGCGTTGAGATCGACTCGGCCAATTACACGGCGATCATCGGCATGCTGCTGGGGCTTGCCACCATCGCCGGCGGCATCGCGGCCGGAAGCGGCGAGGCAGCCCAGGCTGGCCAGGGCATCATGGCAGGCAGCAAGGGCCTCGCGCAGCGCAACTTCCTGACCTATGCGCGCGGCATGGAAGCCTCAGCCGATCAGGCGGCCCTCAAATACCTCAACGCCACCGGCCAGTCGGCCAAGGGCATGATCACGCTGTTCGAGAAGCTGGCCCGCGAGAACATGGTCGTGCTCGCCAGCGCCGACCCCTATGTGATGTCGCATCCGATGCCGATGGACCGCATCGCCAATCTCGAACAGGCGGCAAAGAAGTCTCCCTATTACAATGCCAAGGATTCGCCCGCCCTGGTGCTGCGCCACGATCTGGCGAAGGCCAAGATCATCGGCTATTCGGGCGGTCCCCAGGCGGTGATGCAGCGCTACCCATCGGCCGACCAGTCGATGCCGGCCCGCTACGCCCGCGCCATCGCCCTGTTCCGCAAGGGCGACATCAAGAACGCGCTGCCGGTGATCGACGGCCTCACCGCCGAGCTTCCCGAGAACCCGTATTTCTGGGAACTCAAGGCCCAGGCGCTGCTCGAGAACGGCCGCGCCGCGGAAGCCGTCGCCCCGGCCCAGAAGGCGCTGACGCTGCTGCCCAAGAGCGGCCTGATCCAGATTCTCGCCGCGCAGGCCCTGATCGACACCGATAAGCCCGCCAGCGCCAGGGAAGCGGTCAAGCTGTTGCGCCAGGCGCAGCGCTCGGAAGGCGAAACGCCGGAAACCTTCAACCTGCTGGCCCGCGCCTATGCCCAGACGGGCGACATCGCCCGCGCCGAACTGGCCACCGCCGAGTCGGCGCTGCTGCGGGGCGACCGCAAGCTGGCGATCGAGAAGGCCAAGTCGGCGCAGAGCCGGTTCAAGACCGGCTCGCCGGAATGGATCCGCGCCAGCGACGTGCTGACCTTTGCCGGGCGCAGCTGACATGCACACCCGCCCCAACCTCGCGCAGAAAGGTTTTGACCGCATGACCATCCGCCTCCGCCTCGCCGCCGCCGCCACCCTGTTGTTGTTGGGCGTGCCGGGGGCGCTCGCCGCCGAAAGCTTCACCGGCGCCCAGAAGAAGGAAATCGGCGAGATCGTGCGCCAGTATCTGCTCGACAATCCGGACGTGCTGCTCGAAGTGGGCCAGGCGCTGGACGCCAGGCAGAAACAGGCGGAAGCCGAACAGCGCGCGGCGGCACTGCAGGCCAGCGCCGGTCAGCTGTACCGCTCGCCCCATGATCATGTGGCGGGCAACCCGCAAGGCGACGTCACCATCGTCGAGTTTTTCGATTACAATTGCGGCTGGTGCAAGAAGAGCTTCGCCGAGGTGGTCAGCCTCATGGACCAGGACAAGAACCTGCGCCTGGTGCTGAAGGAATTCCCGATTTTCGGCGGCGATTCCGACTATGCGGCGATGGCCGCCATCGCCGCCCGCAAGCAGGGCAAATACTGGGAACTGCATTCCGCGCTGTTCAGCCATGAAGGCAAGGTCACCGCCGAGGCAGTGGACGAACTGGCCAAGCAGGTTGGCCTCGATCTCGACAAGCTCAAGGCGGACATGAAGCTTCCGGAAGTGGCGCAGATCATCGCGGACAACCATGCCCTGGCCCAGTCGCTGGCGATCAGCGGCACCCCGGCCTTCGTCATCGACGACAAGGTCTCGCCGGGCTATCTGCCAGCCGATGGCCTCGCCGCCATAACCGCCGAGATCCGGGCGGGCGGCGGCTGCAAACTGTGCTGAGGACAGCCGCCCGGCAGCGCTTCCAAGCTCCGGGAAGACCGCCTATAAGCGTCTGGCAGAGCGAAGGAATCGCCAGGTGAGCAGCAAGCCGGTCTTTGTCCTGAACGGACCCAACCTCAACATGCTGGGCCAGCGGGAGCGTGAGGTCTATGGCGCCCTCACACTCGCCGAGGTAGAGACGCGTTGCCGCGCCCATGCTGCGGCGCTTGGCTTGGCGGTTGATTTCCGGCAGACCAACAGCGAGGGGGATTTGATTTCCTGGATCCATGAGGCCCGTGACAAGGCCAGCGGCATCGCCATCAATGCGGGCGCCTACACCCACACCTCGGTGGCGCTCCATGATGCGTTGAAGGCGGCCGAGTTGCCAGCGGTTGAGGTCCATCTCACAAACGTTCACAAACGCGAGGCGTTCCGCCACAAGAGCCTGATCGCCCCGGCGGTTAATGGCGTGATCTGCGGCTTTGGCGCCGACAGCTACCTGCTGGCCATCTCCGCGCTCTCGTCTCTCGTAACGTCCAACAAGAAGGTTTGACGCATGCAGAGCAAGAAACCCGTCAAGGCCGCTCCGGAAGCCGCGCATGACGATCCCGATCTGAGCCTGATCGCCAGGCTGGCCGGCATCCTCAACGAAACCGGGCTCACCGACATCGAGCTTGACCGCAAGGGAACGCGGGTGCGGGTGTCAAAAGCGGTCACCACCGTGGCGAGCGTCGCCGCCCAGCCAGCGCCGGCCCCGGCCGCCTTCCACGGCCACGCCCACGCCGCGCCGGAGCCCGCCGCCGCACCGCAGGCCAAGCCTTCGGGCGATCATCCGGGAACCGTCAAATCGCCCATGGTCGGCACCGTCTACATGGCGCCCTCGCCGGGCGCGCCGAACTTCATCGAGGTGGGCACGATGGTCAAGGAAGGCCAGACGCTGCTCATCATCGAGGCAATGAAGACCATGAACCAGATCAACGCCCCGCGTGCGGGCAAGGTCACTCACATCTTCGTCGACAACGCCCAGCCCGTCGAATACGGCGAGGCGCTCGTGACGATCGAGTAGGTGGCGATGTTCGACAAGGTCCTCATCGCCAACCGCGGAGAAATCGCGCTCCGCGTGCTGCGCGCCTGCCGCGAGCTTGGCATCCAGACGGTAGCCGTGCATTCCACCGCCGACGCCGATGCGATGCATGTGCGGCTTGCCGACGAGAGCGTCTGCATCGGCCCGCCGCCCGCCCGCGACAGCTATCTCAACATTCCGGCCATCGTCTCGGCCTGCGAGATCACCGGCGCCGAGGCGGTGCATCCGGGCTATGGCTTTCTGTCGGAGAACGCCCGCTTCGCCGACATCCTGACCGAACACGGCATCAAGTTCATCGGCCCTTCGGCGGAGCACATCCGCATCATGGGCGACAAGATCACTGCAAAGCTCACCGCCAGGGAACTGGGCATTCCGGTGGTGCCGGGCTCCGAGGGCGGCATCGCCAGCACCGAGGAAGCCAGGCGCGTGGCCCGCGACATCGGCTACCCGGTGATCATCAAGGCCACCGCCGGCGGCGGCGGGCGCGGCATGAAGGTGGCGCGCGCCGAGGCTGACCTCGAGATTGCCATGGCCACTGCCCAGTCAGAGGCCAAGGCGGCCTTCGGCAACGGCGACGTCTACATCGAGAAATATCTCGAAAAACCACGCCACATCGAGATCCAGGTGCTGGGCGACGGCAAGGGCCGGGCCGTGCATCTGGGCGAGCGTGATTGCTCACTGCAGCGCCGCCACCAGAAGATCTGGGAAGAGGCGCTGTCGCCCGGCCTCAACGCCACCCAGCGCGAGGAAATCGGCAACCGCGTGGCCCGCGCCATGCAGACGCTTGGCTATGAGGGCGTGGGCACCGTCGAGTTCCTCTACGAGAACGGCGAATTCTATTTCATCGAAATGAACACCCGGCTGCAGGTCGAGCATCCGGTGACCGAGGCGATCACCGGTCTCGATCTGGTGCAGGAGCAGCTGCGCGTCGCCTCCGGCGCCGATCTGGCCTACCGGCAGGAAGACATCACGTTTTCGGGCCATGCCATCGAATGCCGCATCAATGCCGAGAACCCGACGACCTTCGCGCCCTCGCCGGGCCGCGTCGATGCCGTGCATTTTCCCGGCGGCCTCGGCTGCCGGGTCGATTCGGCGCTCTATGCCGGCTATCGCATCCCGCCCTATTACGACAGTCTCATCGGCAAGCTCATCGTGTCAGGCAAGTCGCGCACCGAATGCATGATGCGCCTCAGGCGGGCGCTGGGCGAATTCGTGGTCGAGGGCATCGAGACCACCATCCCGCTGTTCCAGCAGCTCCTCGCCGAGCCTGACATCATCGACGGCCGCTATGACATCCACTGGCTGGAGCACTATCTCGCCCGCCAGGCCTGATGAGCGTCATCACCCCGCAGATCCTGCTTCGCGCCTATGCCGCGGGCATCTTCCCGATGGCCGAGAGTGCGGAGGACAGCGCGCTTTACTGGGTGGAACCGGAGGAGCGCGGCATCATCCCGCTCGATGGCCTCGCCATTTCGCGTTCGCTCCGCAAGCGGCTGCGGGCCCACACCTACACGGTGAAGATCGACCATGATTTTCCGGCGGTCATCGCCGCCTGCGCCGAGAAGACGCCCGAGCGCCGCACGACCTGGATCAACAGCCGCATCGTGGCGCTCTATACCCAGCTTCACCGCATGGGCTGCTGCCACAGCGTCGAATGCTGGCGCGAGGGCAGGCTGCTGGGCGGGCTTTATGGCGTGCGCATCGGCGCGGTGTTCTTCGGCGAGAGCATGTTCTCGCGCGCTGATGACGCCAGCAAGGTGGCGCTCGTCCATCTCGTCGCACGGCTCAATTTCGGCGGCTTCCGGCTGCTCGACGCGCAGTTCGTGAATGACCATCTGGCAAGGCTCGGGGCCGTCGCCGTGCCGCGCGGCGATTATCACCGGATGATGGAACCCCTGCTCGCCGCGGAAGCGGATTTCTCCGCCTTCGCCCAGGACGATGATCCGGACGCCGTGCTGGCCTGGGCGCGGCGGCCTCAGTCCTCCGGCTCGCCTTCCTTCACGGTCTGATCCTGGAGCGCGTTGGCGTCCGGCGTGGCCTCGACCGGCGGCGGCGGCGCATTGGGGTCGCGGCAGCCGGTGAGCCAGATGTCATAGGTGGCGTGCTCGAGACCGCTGAGGCCCGGGCTTTCGGCGAACATCCAGCCGGAAAACACCCGCCGCCGCGTATTGCCGGATTCGATCTGATCGATCTCGACGAAGCTCGTGGTCTTCGGCTCCTCGGTGGGCGGCCGCGAATAACACACATTGGGCCGCACGATCACCGCGCCGAAGCGGCGCTGCTCGCCGATCGGGATTTCGAAAGTGGTGGTGACCCCGGTGATCTTGTCGAGGCCGGCGAACACCGCGATCGGGTTCGAAATACGCTCGGCCATCGCGGGGCCGCAGGCGGCAGCCAGCGCGAGCGCCACGACAACATATCTCACGGCGTCGGGGCTTCCGGGGCGCCGCCGCCCTTGTTGGCGAACATCGCCTGGCTGATCAGCGACCAGATGTCGACCGCGCCCTGGGTATTGGAAATCACCCCGCCATCGGCCAGCACCGTTTCCGCTCCGCCTTGCTCAAGCGCGATGAAATTGGAGCCGAGCAGCCCCTCCGAGGTGACCTTGGCCGTGGTGTCCTCGGTGAACTTCACCTTGGGGTCGATCTCCATCACCACATTGGCCTGGAAGTTTTCCGGATTGAGCGAGAAATCGACGACCGAGCCAATCTTGACGCCCGCCACCCGCACGTCGGTTCCCACGCTCACGCCGGCGGCATTGTCGAACTCGGCGCTGAGCCGGTAGGAGCCCGCCGCATGGCCCTGGTCGGAGGTCTGGTAGGCGAACAAAAAGAACGCCGCCGCAATGGCGATCACCGCCGCGCCGATCAGCGTCTCAACGGTCGAGTCCTTCACGCCAGCCACAGTGGTTCACTCCTGATCAGATTTGTTCAGTGTCACAACGGACCCGGGCCGAACTATGACCACACTACTCGGGCCGCCACGCCGAATAATCCGGCGCGCGCGGGGCGGGCGCCGCGCCCGCCAGAATCGAGCCCTTGGGCCGGTAGGCGTCAACCGTTCCCGTCATGTTGGGCTGATGCGGCTTCTGCCAGTCGCGCGGCTGGTATGTCTCTTCGGTGGGCGGGTCATCGGCGCGGTGGTGCATCCAGCCATGCCAGCCGGGCGGAATGGCGGAGGCTTCGGAATAGCCATTGTAGATCACCCAGCGCCGCTCGGCGATCGATTCCGGCACCGCCGATTTGGCGCGGTAGTATTTGTTGCCGTATTGGTCAGCGCCGACATACTCGCCCTTGCGCCAGGTATAGAACCTGGTGTTCAGTGTCTGGCCGTTCCACCAGGTGAAAAGCTGCTTCAGAAATTGCATGCGGTCCCGCCTTGAAATCGCGGCGGAATATGGCGGATGACCGGGGCTTCGTCCAGTGCCGTTTTGGCCTCTGTTTAAGGCTTCGCTGCGATCAGATCGAGGCTTTGGCCCTCGCGCTCCTCGCGGCCCGCGACGCTGAGCCCCGGCGCCGCCGCCAACAGCTGCCGCAGGCCTGCGATGTCCCCGGGCGGTACCGGCTCCACCGCCGGAATGGCATAAAGCCCGAAACCGCGGCCTTTCACCTCGCGGGTGAGACTCACCAGAAAGATCGGCTGATAATTGTCGCCATCGGCGGCGGCGAGCGCCGTCTTGTAGACGCGCAGCACATCGCGGGCTTCGCCGCCCCCCGCGGCGCGAGTCATCGTGAGCCTGGCGGCGAGCCCCTCATGCAGGGCGGGGCGCGGCGGCAGTTCCGGCAAGCTGGCGTTGGGGTTGAGGTAGGGCAGGCTGTCGCGCCACGTCCACACCGGTTCGCTCGTCCAGCCGGCTGCCACGGCGGCTTGTTCCAGCGCCGCGACGCCACCCGCCAGCTGGGCCACGAACACTTCGCCCGGCCTGCCGCCGAAGTCGATGCGGCGGGCGGGCAAGGTCTGCCAGTCCTGGTCGCGCCATTGCGCCAGCGGCACCAGGATCTGGCGCTCCGGCATGGCATAGAATTCCCGCGCGCGGTCATAGCCTTGCGCCACATGCAGCGCCCCGGCGCCGAGGAACACCACGAAGGCGGCGGCGAGCAGGCCCCACGGCTTGATGCGGCGCGGCGGTATCGCCTCGATCGCCACGCCGAAGGCGGCCGTCATCACGGCGCCGAACAAGAGCCCGGCCAGCACATCGGTAAGCCAGTGCGCCCCGAGATAGACGCGCGAATAGGCGATCGCCACCACCGCCAGGCCGCAGATCGCATAGACCAGCGCGCGGCCCCAGCGGCCCATGGCGTGGCTCGCCAGCACCGCGAGGATGCCGAAGATCACCGCCGCCATGGTGGCGTGGCCGGAGGGGAAACTGTATTCGCTCGCCCCGGCGTAGGCGAGTTCGGTCGGCCTGGCGCGGTGCAGGCCGTATTTGAGCGCCAGTTCGAACAGCTTGGTGGCGGCAATCGCCACGCCCGCCGCCCAGGCGGCCCGGTAGGCCTTGCGCCAGACCAGCCATAAGATGATGGTGACGGCCAGCGCCGTCATCACCACCGTATCGCCCAGCATGGTGATCACCGTCATGATCTCGTCGGCGGGCGCGTTGCGCGATTCGCGCATCAGGCTGGCAACCGAGATGTCGAGGTTGGAGATCGCCGAACCGGATCCCGCCCTGACCGCGATGTTGATCAGCGCCGCGAGCCCGGCGAAGACGACCGCCGCGAACACCACGATGATGACCGAGCGCGGGTTCTCGGGCGCCACGGCGCGCGCGAAGCGCTGCCAGGAGCGGCCCTGCTTGCGCCGCGCCCAGCTGGAGACGCGCGACAGCAGATGGTTCAGGTAAGGCGAGACGCCCGCCGCCGCGAGCCGGATCGCATAACCCGCCAGCGCCAGGATGACGAGCAGCGCCAGCAGAACGGCGAGCAGGCGGCCGCTGAGTTCGCCGGCGAAGGCCAGCCCCTGCCCGATCAGCACGCCCGGCACCACATGCGCGAAAGACCAGACGATTCCGGACGTCACGTTGACGATCAGGAAGAACGTCTGGTTCATGCCGAGCATGCCGACGATGCCCGGAACCACCGATTTAACGCCCGGCACGAAGCGGCCGATGGCCACGCTCTTGCCGCCGTGCTGGCGCACGAAATCCTCGCCCTTGGCCACCAGCTGCGGGTAGAGATACAGGGGCCACATGGTCTTGAGCCGCTCGCCGAACAGCCGTCCCGCCCAGTAGGATATCTGATCGCCGATGATGCAGCCCACCGCGGTGGCCACGATCACCGGCCAGAAACCCAGGTGCCCGGTGCCGACCAGAACGCCCGCCCCCACCAGAACCGCCGTCGACGGCACGAACAATCCGATGATCAGCAGCGCCTCGCCCATGGCGATCAGGAAGATGATGACCAGCGCCCACTCCGGATTGGATGAGAAGAAATCGAGGATGGTCCGGACGAAATCGAACACGGGGGGCGTTATTCCTGTTGCGGCGGCGGATCGGGCTCAGCGCGGATGCTTTGGCATTTCTGGCATGACGGGGCAATCCGGCCGGCCAAGCGGAATTTGCTCATAAGGGTTATCGGCGGCGGGCGGCTTCACGTCTTCGCAGCCGGCCAGCGGCTTCGGCGCGGCATGGGGCAAGGCCTGCTCATAGACCACGGCGGGCTCCATGCTCTCCATCCAGTCGTCATGGCCTTCCCAGTTCATGGCGAAGGCCGTACCTGGGCAGACGAGGGACAGCGAGATCAAGACCGCGGAGCGCATGGCGGCCGATTTTAGGGAAATCCCTGCGGCAATGACAAGCCTCACATCGCGATTTCGGCCATTGGAGCTTGCCGGGCCTTGGTCCATATTACCGCATGATGACGATGATCGACGCAAACGCCCGGCCGGCGGGCGCGCTGCGCACATGGCTGGGCTTCGCCGGCCTGTGCCTCGCCATGTTCATGGCCGTGCTCGATATCCAGATCGTCGTCACCTCGCTCGGCGTGATCGAGAAGTCGCTCGACATCGGCGCCGACCGCATGAGCTGGGTTCAAACCTCCTATCTCATCGCCGAGATCATCACCATCCCGCTCACCGGCCTGCTGATGCGGGTGTTGAGCATGCGCACGCTGGTGATCGCCGCCACCATCATGTTCGTGCTGGCCTCGGTCGGCTGCGCGGCGAGCACCGGTTTTGCCAGCCTGGTGGGCTTCCGGGTGCTGCAGGGCATGGCGGCGGGCGTGCTGATGCCAGTGGTGTTCGCGGCGGTGTTCCTGCTGTTCCGCCCCGGCACCGAACAGGCGGTGGCCACCGTGCTGGGCGGCGTGGTGGCGGTGATCGCCCCCTCGATGGGCCCGATCATGGGCGGGCTCATCACCGAAAACCTGTCCTGGCACTGGCTGTTCCTGATCAATGTGGGGCCGGGCGTAATCGTGGTGCTGATCACCCTGCTGTGCCTGCCGCGCGAACCTCGGCAGCTCGGCCTGCTGCGCGACCTGGACATCGCTTCGGTGGTGATGATCGCGGGGTCCCTCGCGGCCCTCGAGATCGGCCTCAAGCAGGCCCCGGAACTGGGCTGGCTGTCGCCGGTGACGCTGTCGCTGCTGCTGGGCTGCGCCGTGCTCATGGCGCTGACCGTCATCCGCCCGAAGCCCGCCGTCGATTTCAGCCTGCTGCGCGACCGCTACCTCGCCTATGGCTGTGCCTTGAGCTTTTTCGTCGGCATCGGGCTTTATGGCTCGGTCTATCTCATGCCGGTGTTCCTGTCGCTGGTGCGCTATATGGGCCCGGTCGAGATCGGCATGGTGGTGCTGGTGACGGGGCTTGCTCAACTCGTTTCGGCCCCGGTTTCCGTGCTGCTCGACAGGATCGCCCCGGCCCGCCTGCTGAGCATCCTGGGCTTCGCCGCCTTCGCGGCCGGGCTGTTCATGAGCGGCTTCGAGACCAGGCTTTCGGGCTATGACGAGCTGTTCTGGCCGCAGGTGGTGCGCGGCATCGCGCTGGGCTTCTGCATCGTGCCGGTCACCCGTTTCGCGCTCGGCTTCCTGCCGCTCGACCGGGTGAGCGACGGCAGCGGACTTTACAATCTTTCCCGCGCCCTTGGCGGGGTGATCGGCATCGCGCTGATCGACACGATCTTGTTCACCCGCACCTCCGAGCACGCCGACCGGTTGCAGGAGATGATGACGGCCGACCCCGCCGCCGCATCAGCCCTCATGGCCATCCCGCCCGAGGAATTCCCCGACCCGGACGATCCCCTGGGTCTGCTGGGCGTCATGGACATTATCCAGGAAACCGCGGTCACCATGGCCATCAACGAAGCCTGGCTGATGATGGGCGGCCTCACCTCGCTGGCGCTCCTGCTGCTGTGGCGGCTCGGCCCGATTCGGGAACCGAAACCCGGGGTGCCCATGGGTCAACAGGCCGAATTCTAGCCCCGAGGCGCCGCCCCGGGGCTGTGGATAGCGGTGATTAGCCATGCCAGCCGCCCTGTTTGTTCCGAACTCTTGTTCCGATCTCCAGCCTGGCGGCCGCCTCTCCGCCTCATCCGCCGCTGTTGATAGCGGGCATAAGCGCCCGGAGTTCTTGAATTTATGCAAAGAATCGGATGAACAATCTGTAATGGAGAGCCTGCCTCAGGTTGCAACCACAACATCTGGTGTTAACCTCTCGTTAACACACTAGCTGTTGACGGCTGTCCGGGTTCGGTACTAGTCTCTTTCTCAAGGCCGAGACGTGAGGGGACGCGGCGGAAGGGCTACCTTCCCCGTGACGACTTAACCGAAAAGAAGAGCCGGCAGGGTCCCGGGGGCGTTGGTTTCCGGGGTCAGGGAGTGTGTCTTGCAGCAGGGTGGAAGAAGCACCTCGGTTGCGCATGGTTGTGCGCGCGAGGCAACGAACATGAAAAGAGGGACCGATTATGCGCATTGAACGCCGCTACACCAAGCCGGGACAGGAACCTTACGCGGACATCGAGTTCCGCCGCGCCACGAGCGAGATCAAGAACCCGGATGGCTCGGTGGTGTTCCGGCTGGAGAACATCGACGTGCCCGCCTCCTGGAGCCAGGTGGCGGCCGATATTCTGGCGCAGAAGTATTTTCGCAAGGCCGGCGTGCCGGCGGCCCTGAAGCGGGTCGAGGAGGAGACGGTCCCCTCCTGGCTGTGGCGCTCGGTGCCCGACGAGGAGGCGCTCGCGGCACTCCCCGAAAAGCAGCGCTACACCGGCGAGCATTCGTCGACCCAGGTATTCAACCGGCTGGCCGGCACCTGGACCTACTGGGGCTGGAAGGGCAAGTATTTCGATACCGAGGAAGATGCCCGCGCCTTCTACGACGAGCTCTGCCACATGCTCGCCACCCAGAAATGCGCGCCCAATTCGCCGCAGTGGTTCAACACCGGCCTGCACTGGGCCTATGGCATCGATGGCCCCGGCCAGGGCCACTATTATGTCGATCCCGAAACCGGCCGCCTCACCAAGTCGAAGTCGGCCTATGAGCATCCGCAGCCGCACGCCTGCTTCATCCAGTCGGTGGCCGATGACCTCGTCAACGACGGCGGCATCATGGACCTGTGGGTGCGCGAGGCGCGTCTCTTCAAATATGGTTCGGGCACCGGCTCCAACTTCTCCAACCTGCGCGGCGAGAATGAGAAGCTGTCGGGCGGCGGCAAGTCCTCCGGCCTGATGAGCTTCCTCAAGATCGGCGACCGCGCGGCCGGCGCCATCAAGTCGGGCGGCACGACGAGGCGCGCCGCCAAGATGGTGATCGTCGACGTCGATCATCCGGACATCGAGGAATTCATTGAGTGGAAGGTGCGCGAGGAGCAGAAAGTGGCCTCGCTGGTCACCGGCTCGAAGACCGTGAAGAAGCATCTTCAGGCCGTGATGAAGGCCTGCGTCAATTGCGAAGGCCCCGGCGAGGACTGCTTCGCCATCGACAAGAATCCGGCCTTGAAGCGCGCCGTCAAGGAAGCGCGCAAGGCGCTGGTGTCCGACAACTATATCAAGCGGGTGATCCAGTTCGCCCGGCAGGGTTACACCGAAATCGCCTTTGACACCTACGACACCGACTGGGACGGCGAGGCCTACCGCACGGTGTCCGGCCAGAACTCCAACAACTCGGTCCGGGTCAACGACGCCTTCTTGCAGGCGGTGGAGCGCGACGCCGACTGGCAGCTGTCCTCGCGGCTCTCCGGCAAGGTGACCAAGACGCTGAAGGCCTCCGCCCTGTGGGACCGGATCGCCCATGCCGCCTGGGCTTCGGCCGATCCCGGCATCCAGTATCACACCACCATCAACGACTGGCACACCTGCCCGGCCTCGGGGCCGATCCGCGCATCGAACCCGTGCTCGGAATATATGTTCCTGGACGACACCGCCTGCAACCTCGCTTCGCTGAACCTTCTGCAGTTCCGCGATGCCGCCACCGGCCGCTTCGACATCGCCTCCTTCGAGCATGCGGTGCGGCTGTGGACGGTGGTGCTCGAGGTTTCGGTGATGATGGCGCAGTTTCCCTCAAAGGAAATCGCCCGCCTGTCCTACGAGTTCCGCACCCTGGGTCTGGGCTTCGCCAATATCGGCGGCCTCCTGATGACCGGCGGCATCCCCTATGACAGCCACGAGGGGCGCGCCATCTGCGCCGCGATCTCGGCGATCATGACCGGCATTTCCTACGCCACCTCGGCCGAGATGGCGAAGGAGCTTGGCCCCTTCCCGGGCTTCGCCAGGAACCGCGAGCACATGCTGCGGGTGATGCGCAACCACCGCCGCGCCGCCTATGGCGCCGCCGTCGGCTATGAAGGCCTCAACACCGTTCCGGTGGCGCTTGATGAAACCGACCTCAAGGACAGGGCGCTGGCGGCGGCGGCCCGCCGCGCCTGGGATCTCGCGGTCTCGCTCGGCGAGCAGCACGGCTACCGCAACGCCCAGTCAACGGTGATCGCGCCCACCGGCACGATCGGCCTGGTCATGGATTGCGACACCACCGGCATCGAGCCTGATTTCGCGCTGGTGAAATTCAAGAAGCTGGCGGGCGGCGGCTATTTCAAGATCATCAACCAGGCGGTGCCGGAGGCGCTGCGGACGCTGGGCTACGGCCAGGACGAGATCGAGAAGATCATCGCCTATGCGGTGGGCCACGGCTCGCTCGCTGACGCGCCCGGCATCAACCACGCGGCGCTGAAGGCCAAGGGCTTCGGCGATGAGCAGATCGCCAAGGTCGAGGCTGGCCTCGCCTCGGCCTTCGACATCAAGTTCGTGTTCAACAAGTGGACGCTGGGCGAAGCCTTCTGCCGCGACGCGCTGGGCCTCACCGATGCCGAACTCAATGATTTCGGCTTCGACATGCTGGCCCGCCTCGGCTTCTCCAAGGCCGATGTCGAGAAGGCCAATGTCCATGTCTGCGGCGCCATGACCCTCGAGGGTGCGCCCGGCCTCAGGCCGGAGCACCTGCCGGTGTTCGACTGCGCCAATGCCTGCGGCAGGCTGGGCAAGCGCTACCTGTCGGTCGAAAGCCACATCCGCATGATGGCGGCGAGCCAGCCCTTCATCTCGGGGGCCATCTCCAAGACCATCAACATGCCGAATGACGCCGCGGTCGAGGATTGCGCCAGCGCCTACATGCTGTCGTGGAAGCTGGCGCTCAAGGCCAACGCGCTCTACCGCGACGGCTCCAAGCTTTCCCAGCCCCTCTCCTCCCAGCTCATCGCCGACGAGGATGACGATGCGGAGGACATGGCGGAGGCCCTGCTGGCCAGGCCCGTGGCGGCCCGCGTCGAGACGGTGGTCGAGAAGATCGTCGAGCGGGTGGTGGAGCGTGAGCGTTCCCGCCTCAAGCTGCCGCACCGCCGCAAGGGCTATACCCAGAAGGCGGTGGTGGGCGGCCACAAGGTCTATCTGCGCACTGGCGAGTATGACGACGGCACGCTGGGCGAGATCTTCATCGACATGCACAAGGAAGGTGCGGCGCTGCGGGCGATGATGAACAACTTCGCCATCGCCGTGTCGGTGGGCCTGCAATATGGCGTGCCGCTGGACGAGTTCGTCGACGCCTTCACCTTCACCAAGTTCGAGCCGGCGGGCATGGTGCAGGGCAACGACTCGATCAAGAACGCCACCTCGATCCTCGATTATGTGTTCCGGGAGCTGGCCGTGTCCTATCTGGGCCGTAGCGACCTTGCCCATGTCGAGGCCTCCGAAATGGGCTTCGACGCGCTGGGCAAGGGCGAAGGGGCTGACAATGCGCCGCGCGTGCCCGCCGCCCGGGTGCTGTCGTCGGGCTTCGTGCGCAAGCCAAACCTCGCCTCCGCCAATGTGGTGGTGATGTCGGGCGCGCAGGCGGCGGCTCCGGCGCTGCAGCTGCGGGCTGAGGCGCAAGGAGCGCTGGCGCTTGCCGAGGCCGCCGCAGCCGCCTTCGCGGCGCCGCGCCAGGAGATGGCGGTGGCCATGGAGACCACAATCATCGCCACCGCGGACCGGCGCATGGAGGCGCGCATGAAGGGCTATGAGGGCGAGAGCTGCTCCGAATGCGGCAACTTCACCATGGTGCGCAACGGCACCTGCCTGAAGTGCGATACCTGCGGCTCGACGAGCGGCTGCTCGTAACGCCCGGACGCCTTGTTGTGACAACAAACGGAGGCCGGTCATGCGCCGGCCTTCGCGCATTTCAGGGCCTCGGCGCCGCTTCAATCGAAAAAAATATCCACAGCTTCTTGTGAAGGGCGCGCCCGCCTCTTGACAGGTTTTGCCGCCAGAGCCCCCTCAAAACCAGCGTTCATCCGTCCACGGAATAACTTCTGAAACCCCCGTTTTTATTGATTTTTTCCGCGCCAGCGGCCAGTTTGTCCGTGCAAGGACGGTCTGGCCGGTTTTCCCAGCGTTTACCGATTGTTAGCGTGAATCCGCGATAGTCCTGAATGGGGTTCGGCATATTGCCGAATCACGCAAGCGGGTGCACATAACGTGACAACGACGAATGAGACTCGGTTCCTTCACGCCAGGCTGTTCGTCCGTGTGAGGCTTACCTGCGTTGTGGGGCACTAACAACTCTAGGAGAGACAGCGATGGCTGCGAAGAAAGCTGCGAAGAAGCCGGCCAAGAAGAAGGCCGCTAAGAAGCCGGCCAAGAAGAAGGCCGCCAAGAAGAAGTAATCTTCTTATCTTTAAGGACTGGACCCCGGACGGCACCCGCCTCCGGGGTCAGTTCTTTTTGGGACGCTTGTTGCGTCTCTTGTCATGGCCCGGCCGCGGCCGCCGCGGGATGAATGGCGGCCGGATGACAAGCGAGGCCGATCTGTCATAATGAAAAATCGTCATTTCGTGGTCTCGGGAGCGAGCGTTTGGCAGAGTTGAAACATGCCGGCAATCCCTGGTGGACGATCTTGCTGCCTCTGGCGTCGGCGGCGCTGATCGCGTTGTATTTCGGCGGTCTGCTGCCGAAGGAGGGCGCGCTCCGGATTGCCATCGAGGCGGTGTTGCTGTGCGGCGCGATCTTCGCGGCCGTGCATCATGCCGAGGTGGTGAGCGCCCGGGTCGGCGAGCCTTTCGGCTCGATCATCCTCGCGGTTGCCGTCACCATTATCGAAGTCGGGCTGATCGTGGCGCTGATGCTCGCCGCCGATGACGGTGGCCCAACGATCGCGCGGGACACCGTCTACGCGGCGGTGATGCTGGTGCTCACGGGGCTGATCGGTCTCTGCCTCATCATGGGCGGCCAGAAACA
This sequence comes from Aestuariivirga sp., assembly GCF_046093005.1. GTDB lineage: Bacteria > Pseudomonadota > Alphaproteobacteria > Rhizobiales > Aestuariivirgaceae > Aestuariivirga. The sequence continues at coordinate 62,817 of NZ_JBJTER010000089.1, read as the reverse complement.
CTATGAGCAGCGGATCAGGGTCAGCGGAACCTCATCCTATCTCGCCGTACTGGGAACGCTGGCCACCATCGCCCTCATCCTGCCGAACTTCACGACGTCCACAACGGGTCCGACCTACAGCGCGGCACAGCTCACCGCCGCGGCGCTGGTGTCGCTGCTGCTGTATGGGGCGTTCCTGTTCATCCAGACGGTGCGCCACCGCGACTACTTCCTTGCAGCCGCGGATGACTCGGATGCCGCCAATGAGGACTTCGATCCGCCCTCCAACCGCGATGCGGCCGTGAGTCTGGTGTTTCTGCTGATCTCGCTTACGGGGGTCATTGTTCTGGCCAAGATGCTGGCGCCATCGCTCGACGATCTGATCGGCGCCGCTGGGCTGCCGCAGGAATTCATCGGCGTGGTCATCGCCGTTCTGGTGCTGGCGCCCGAGAGTATCGCGGCGGTGCGGGCCTCGCTTGCCAACCGTCCACAGACCAGCATCAACCTGGCCCTTGGTTCGGCGCTGGCTTCGATCGCGCTGACCATTCCGGTCATCACCATGCTGGCCGCGTTTACGGATGTGCAGCTGTCGCTCGGCGTGCCGCCCGCCAAGATGGTGCTGCTGGTGCTGGCTCTGTTCGTGTGCGTCATCACCCTGCTGCCGGGCCGCACCACCGTGCTGCAAGGCGTGGTCCATCTTGGCCTGTTCATCATGTTCATCGTGGTCGCCGCGGTGCCCTGACAGGACTGAGCTTTTGACTTCGCCCGGACGCTCACGCACACTGTGTGCCGGAGGGCGCGGCGCATGGCGGCTGAACAGGCGTTCTACTACAAGGAGTTTCTGATTGTGCTGGGCGCGGCAGGCCTGATCGTGCCGCTGTTTCTGCGCATTGGCGTCAACTCCGTGGTGGCCTTCCTGACCGTGGGCATCCTGCTGAGCCCGGATGTGCTTGGCCGGCTAGCCAATGTCTTTCCCTGGCTGTCATATGCGAACATCGGCGAAACCGGGACGCTCTCTCACATCGCCGAGCTTGGCGTTGTGTTCCTCCTGTTCCTGATCGGCCTCGAACTCTCATTCGAACGCCTCACCATCATGCGACGGCTGGTGTTCGGGCTGGGCGGTTTGCAGGTGGTGGCAAGCCTTGCCGCCATCGCGGCGATCGCCGTGGCGATGGGCTTCGACATCCGCGCGGCGCTGGTGGCCGGCGCGGCGCTCTCGCTTTCCTCGACGGCGATCGTGGTGCAGCTGCTCTCGGATTCGAAGCGGCTGGGCTCGCAAACCGGCCGCGCCAGCTTCGCCATCCTGCTGATGCAGGACCTGGCGGTGATCCCGCTGCTTTTGCTGGTGCCCATTCTCGGCGCCAGAACCGAAGGCAATGTGATCGTCAGCGTGCTCATGGCGCTTGCCCAGGCGGCGCTCGCCATCGCCTTGATCGTCACGGTGGGCCGTTACCTGTTGCGCCCGCTCCTGCGCCTGGTGGCGCGCACCGGCGGGGCGGATTTCTTCATGGCCGCCACCCTGCTGATCGCGGTCGGCACCGGCGCCATCGCCAGCCTCGCCGGTATCTCGATGACGCTCGGCGCCTTCATCGCCGGGCTGCTGCTGGCCGAAACCGAATACCGCCGCGCCATCGAGGCGGTGATCGAGCCGTTCAAGGGCCTGCTGCTCGGCACCTTCTTCCTGGTGGTCGGGCTCAAGCTCGATCTCGATATGCTGTTCGCCGCGCCGGCCTATACGCTGGGCATGGCTGCGGGCATCATCGTGCTGAAGTCCGCCATCGTTTATGGACTGGCGCGCGCCTTCAGGGTGCAGCATGCCGCAGCGCTCGAATCCTCCATCCTGCTGGGCCCCTGCGGCGAATTCGGTTTCGTGATCGCCGCCGCGGCGCTGGCCTCCGGGCTCATCGACAACGCGACCACCCGCAACATCGTGCTGGTGGTGACGCTCACCATGATCGCCATCCCCTTCCTCGCCAGGCTCGGACAGCGGCTTGGCGCGGCGCTCCGCCACGACGCCGCGCTGGCGGCGGCGGCGACCCCACTTCCGGATGACAGTCAGCCGCGGGTGATCATCGCCGGCTTCGGCCGGGTGGGCCAGCTCATCGCCTCGATGCTGGAAGAGCACAAAATCCCCTTCCTCGCCGCCGACAGCGACGCCGAACTCGTGGCGCGTGAACGAAAACTGGGAAAGCCGGTCTATTTCGGCGACGCGTCCAACGCAGAATTCCTCAAGCGCTGCGGGCTGGCGGAAGCTCCCGCTCTGGCCATCACCATGGACAATCCGGTGCGCGCCGATGAAGTGGCCAAGGCGGCGCGAGCACTGCGCGGCGATCTCAAGATCGTGGCCCGGGCCCGCGACGAGCGCCATGCCCAGAGGCTTTACGCGCATGGCGTCACCGAGGCGGTGCCGGAAACCGTCGAATCGAGCCTGCAGCTCGGCGAGGCGCTGCTGGTCGAGACCGGCGTGCCGATGGGCCTTGCCATCGCCTCGGTGCATGAGCGCCGCGACGGCTTTCGCAAGCTGCTCGGGCGCCCCAACCGCACGGAGCCGCTCGACCTCGCCCGCAAACGGCTGCGGCGCGAGAAGACGCAGAGCTGAACGGCTGTTGCCGCCAGCCTGGCGGCGTCCGGAGCAGCGGGCGATCGATTGACCTCAGCTATTCCAAACAAGCGCGCTCATCATTCGCTTTGAGATCCATACAAATGACTGCCCGCCGCGCTAGACGAACAGCTCAACCTTCTCGAAGCTGCGCACGTCGACAAGGCCGACGTCGGAGATGCGCAATTCGGGGATCACCACCAGCGCCAGCAGCGAGTGCTGCATATAGGCGTTGTTGAGGGTGCAGCCGCAATCCTTCATCGCCTGCACCAGCGCCTCGGCCTTGCGGGCCACGATCTCGGCGCGCTCGTCCGACATCAGCCCGGCGATCGGCAGTTCGACCAGCGCCAGCTGGCGGCCGCCGCTCACCACCACGGCGCCGCCGCCCGCCTTGCGCAGGATGTTGGCGGCCATCGCCATGTCGCTGCGGTTGGTGCCCACCACGATCATGTGGTGGCTGTCATGGGCCACCGTCGAGGCGACCGCGCAATCGACATTGTAGCCGAAGCCCGAGACGAAGGCGTTGACGACGCCGCCCGTTGCGCGGTGGCGCTCGACGAGCGCGATCTGGCAGACGCCGGACTCGAGCCCCGCGTCGACGAGCCCCGACGCCACCTTGAGGCGCTTCTCGAGGGCCTTGGTGGGCGCCTGGTTCTCGATCACGCCGATCACCCGGGCCGTCACCTCATTGGCGCCCTTGGGCGCGGCGATGGCGAAATCATCCGCCGTCAGGTCACGTTTCATGTTCACGCTATTGCGGGCCGAAGCCGGATAGGCGAAGGCCGGGATATCAGCGGTGAGCCGCCCGTTTTCCGCCAGCACCTTGCCGCGCGCGATCACCATCTCGATGGGAAGCGCCACCAGATTGGAGGTCAGGATCATGTCGGCGCGGCGGCCCGGCGCGATCGAGCCCAGCTCGCGCTCGAGGCCGAAATGCTGCGCGGTGTTGAGGCTCGCCATCTGGATCGCGGTCACGGGCTTGAGGCCCTGGGCGATGGCGTGGCGGACCACGCGGTTCATGTGACCCTCGTTGACCAGCGTGCCGGAGTGCGAATCATCCGTGCACAGAATGAAATTGCGCGAATCCAGCCCGTCCTCGGTCACCGCCTTGATCTGGGCGGCCACGTCATACCAGGCGGAGCCCAGCCTGAGCATGGCGCGCATGCCCTGCCGCACCCGGGCGATGGCATCCTCGCGGCGGGTACCTTCATGGTCGTCGGCCGGGCCTCCCGCCGCATAGGCATGAAACGCATGGCCCAGGTCGGGTGAGGCGTAGTGCCCGCCCACGGTCTTGCCGGCGTTCTGGGTGGCGGCGATTTCCGCCAGCATCTTGGGGTCGCCGGCGATGACGCCCGGGAAATTCATCATCTCGCCGAGCCCGATGATGTTGGGCCAGCCCATTGCCTCCTGGACTTCGGCGGGGCCCAGCTCGGCGCCCGGGTTCTCCAGGCCAGGGGCACTCGGCACGCAGGACGGCATCTGGATGAAAGCGTTGACGGGAAGCCCCATCGCCTCGTCATGCATCAGCCTGACGCCCGGCAGGCCCAGCACATTGGCGATCTCATGGGGGTCGGCGAACATCGTGGTGGTGCCGTGCGGGATCACGGCGCGGGCGAACTCGGTGACTGTCACCATGCCGCTCTCGACATGCATGTGGCCGTCGCACAGGCCGGGAACCAGGTAACGCCCGGCGGCGTCGATCACCCGGGTCGCGGGCCCGATGGTGTGCGCGGCATCGGGCCCCACATAGGCGAAGCGCCCGGCGGTGATGGCCACGTCGGTTCCGGGAATGATTTCGCCCGAATGGACGTTCACCCAGCGGCCGTTGCGGACCACCATGTCGGCCTTGCGGCGGCCCATGGCGGTGTCGATCAGCAGGGGGGCGGTGTCAGCCCAGCTCTTCAAGGCGGTCATTGGCGGCTCCTTCGCGGGCTTCCACTATAGGGCAGCGCATGGGTGGCGCAATCAGCCGGACATGACGGCGAGCGCTTCCGCGAGCAGGGCCTCGGAGCCGGCGGTGATCACATTGCCGCCCCGCGCCAGGTCGCCACCCGTCCATTCGGCGGCGGCGCCGCCCGCACCCGCCACGATCGGCAGCAGGGGCGTGATGTCATAGGGCTGGAGGCCGCAATCCATGGCGATGTCGATGTGGCCCGCCGCCACCATGCAGAAGAAATAGGCATCGCCGCCATAGCGGGTGAGCCGCGCCCTGGCGCGCAACGCCTGGAAGCGGCGCTGGTTTTCAGTGCTGCGGTAGAGCTCGGGCGCGGTGGTGCCGATGCTGGCCTGCTCCAGCGTGACGTTGCGGCGGCTGGTGATCGGGCTGGTGGCGCCACGGTAGTCATGCCAGGCGCCCGCCGGATTGCCATAGAACATGTCGCCCACCACCGGCTGGTTCATCAACCCGACCGCCGGGCGGCCCGCATAGCTGAGGCCGTTGAGCGTTGCCCAGGTCGGCATGCCGCAGACGAAGGCGTGGGTGCCGTCCACCGGGTCCAGCACCCAGGTGAAGGGCGATCTGGCCTCTTTCACCCCATACTCCTCGCCGAGAATGCCATGGTCCGGAAAGCGCTCCTCGATCATCCGGCGGATGGCGCGCTCACCGGCCCGGTCGCCCTCGGTGACCGGGTCCCACACCGGGCCGTCCTTGACCTCGATTTCGGCGTTGCGGCGGAAATAGGGGAGGATGGCGGCGGCCGATTCATAGGCCAGCGCGATCGCGAAGCGGGTGAGGCTGTCCCAGTCAGGGGTCATGGACGATTCTTTCGCAGTGTTTCTTCTCCCTAGGCCAAGCGTCCGGGGCGCTCAACTGCCGGCCTATTCGCGTCAGAACAACGGCATGCAAATTTTGCATGAGCGCTTGCCAAATGGCGAAGTTCAAAACTTAATCTTTTTGTTTCATGTAGTTATAGTTTTATTCATGATCTTCTTGAGCACATCTGCAACGATTTTTGCACAAAATTCCACCAATACGCCTTGAACATCTCATACCGCACTGCCATATGACCCTGGCGAGGCAGTGATGTCTCGTAGCCCTTCCTGGGCGTTTCCTCCCTAGACTTGGGCCGACTGGGTAACACCGTCGGCCCTTTTTTGTTTCTGCATCAATGGCTTGCGTTGTTTTTTCGGCGGGTTCGGTTTGTTCCCGCACGGGTTTCGCAAGACTTAGGCGGCGCATGAACGCAATGCCATGGCTTGACCATGGTATCTTCTTTCCCGCCGCAGAGACCCCCCTGGTCAAGCCCGGCGCTACCACCTCATGCTACACTCTTTCCATCCCTCCCCGCATTTGCCGCCTGTCAATTCCGTGTTACACACCGGTACATGACAGATTCCGGAACCGTTCCATGAGCTTGCGCTATCCCTTCTCCGCCATTGCCGGGCAGGACGAACTCAAGGAGGCGCTGCTGCTGACCGCGGTGGACCCGCTGATCGGCGGGCTCCTCGCCTTTGGCGACCGCGGCACGGGGAAATCCACCGCGGTTCGCGCGCTGGCAGCACTGCTTCCCGAAATCCGCGCCGCGTCATGCCCCTATCACTGTGACCCGGATTCGCCCGCCTCCCAGTGCGATGCCTGCCGCTCGGGCGGCCCCATCAAGGTGCGGCGCATTCCTATTCCGGTCGTCGACCTGCCGCTTGGCGCCACTGAGGACCGCGTGCTGGGCGCGCTCAACCTCGAGCGCGCGCTCTCGCATGGCGAGAAGACTTTCGAGCCGGGCCTGCTCGCCCAGGCCAACCGCGGCTATCTCTATGTCGACGAGGTGAACCTGCTTGAGGATCATATCGTCGATCTCTTGCTTGACGTTGCCGCCTCGGGCGAAAACGTGGTGGAGCGCGAGGGCCTCAGCGTGCGCCATCCGGCGCGCATCGTGCTGGTGGGCAGCGGCAATCCGGAGGAAGGCGAGCTCCGCCCGCAATTGCTGGACCGTTTCGGCCTGTCGCTGGAAGTGCGCACCCCGGGCGATCCCGCGCTGTGGGTGGAAATCGTCAAGCGCCGTGATGCCTTCGAGCGCGATCCACCCGCCTTCCTCGCCCGCTGGGCGCCGGAGGAGGAGAAGATCAGGAGGCGCATCGTCAAGGCCCGGCGCGGGCTGGCCGCCACCGAGGTGCCGGACGCGGTCTTGGAGCGCGCCGCCGCCCTGTGCATCCATTTGAAGACCGATGGCCTGCGCGGCCAGCTGACCCTGATGCGCGCCGCCCGCGCGCTCGCCGCTTTCGAGGGGGCGAAGCGGGTGGGCGATGAGCATCTGCGGCGCATGGCCACCCCGTCGCTGCGCCACCGGCTGCGCCGCAACCCGCTCGACGAGACGGGCTCGGCCACCCGCATCGCCCGCGCCGTGGCGGAAGTGCTGGGGGCGTGATGGCGGCGGAGAGCTGGGCTGCGGCGCTCGCCCTGCTCGCCATCGATCCGGCAGGGCTCGGCGGCGCGGTGCTGCGCGGGCCGGGCGGGCCGGGGCCCGAGGCTTTCATCGCCGGCATCCGCCGCCTGTTGCCGGAGCGCCGCATGTTCCGCCTGCCGCCGCATATCGGGGCGGATCGTCTGGCGGGCAGCCTCTATGTCGCGGAAACGCTGCGCACCGGCAAGCCCTGCCTCGACCCGGGGCTCCTCGCGGAAGCGCGCGGCGGCGTCTTGCTGATCGCCTCCGGCGAGCGCCTTACACCTTCCAAGGCAGGCTTCATCGCCGCGGCGGTGGATGAGCGTCCAGGAGAATATCTTCTTATCGTTTGCGATGAAGGCCAGGATGACGAACGCGCACCCCCGGCCCTGGCCGAACGCGCCGCCTTCCTGCTCGATCTCCCTGAGGATTTCGACGAAACCCTCACAGCCTGGCAAGATCTGGCCGCGGCCAGAGCGCTGCTGCCCAATGTCGTGCTGCCGGATGTCATCACCGCCGCGCTGTGCGGGGCTGCGCTGAGCCTGGGGATCAATTCCTTGCGCCCGGCCCTGTTCGCCTGTGCCGCCGCCCGCGCCACCGCCGCGCTGGATGGCAGGCGGGAGGTCTCGCAGGACGATGCCACGGCCGCCGTCCGCCTCGTGCTGGCGCCGCGCGCGCTGCGCTTTCCGGTTCCGGAAGCGGCGGCGGAGCCCGAAACGCCGCCACCCCCGCCCGCGTCGGACGAGAACGATGCAAATAAGTCTGACGGCAACCCCTCCGCGCGGGAGATGTCGGAGCTGCTGCTGGCCGCCGTTAAGGCGTCCCTGCCACAAGGCCTGCTGGCGGCGCTGGAACAGAATCTGCGCCAGAGCCAGGCGAAATCCGGCGCCGGCGCGGCCTCCGAAAAGCTGGGCGTCACGCGCGGCCGCCCGGCCGGGACGCGGGCTGGTGAGCCACGCAACGGCGCGCGGCTGGCGCTGGTCGATACGTTGCGGGCGGCCGCCCCATGGCAGCCATTGCGCCGCCGCGCAGCACCCGGGCGCCAGGGGCTGATCGTCACCAGTACTGATCTCCGCATCCGGCGCTACCAGCAGAAGCGGGAGACCACGGCGATCTTCGTGGTCGATGCGTCGGGCTCGGCGGCGGTGCACCGCATGGCGGAGGCCAAGGGCGCGGTTGAGCTGCTGCTGGCCGATTGTTACGTCAGGCGGGACCGCACCGCCCTCATCGCCTTTCGCGGCAAGGCGGCGGAAGTTCTGCTGCCGCCCACCCGCTCGCTGCAGCGGGCGCGCAAATCCCTGGCCGATCTGCCGGGTGGCGGTGGCACCCCGCTGGCGGCGGGCATCGCCCAGGCGGTGGAAGTGGCCACCCAAGTGCGGCGCGCCGGCGGCACGCCGCTCGCCGTGTTCCTCACCGACGGCAAGGCCAATATCGCGCGCGATGGCGCCGCCAGCCGGCCAGCCGCACTGGCCGATGCCGAGGCGGCGGCCAGGATGCTGCGGCTGGCCGGCGTGCGCGCGCTGATGATCGATCTCGCCGATGCCAGAGGTGGGCCCGCCCAGCGGGTGGCCGAGGCGATGGCTGCGCAATATCTCGCCCTGCCGCGCGCCGATGCCGCGTCGATCTCGCGCGCGGTGGCGGCCGCCATGCCAACGGACGCCTGACATGGGCTATTATCTCGACTGGGCGACCGACGGCGCCGGCTGGCCCAACCGTCAGGCCAGCCGTTTCGTCGAGGCCGCCGGCATGCGCTGGCATGTGCAGGTGATGGGCGATGGCCCGCCGCTCCTGCTGCTCCACGGCACCGGCGCCTCGACTCATTCCTGGCGCGACGTGATGCCGAAGCTCGCCCAGCATTTCACGGTCATTGCGCCCGATCTGCCGGGCCACGCCTTCACCATCCGGCCGACGCCGGAAAGCCTGTCGCTTCCCGGCATGGCCGCGGCGGTGGCGCGGCTCCTGCAGGCGCTCAAGGTTGAACCGGTGCGCGCCGCAGGCCACTCGGCGGGGGCCGCGGTCATGGTGCGCATGGCGGTGGAGCGGCTGTTCGCGCCGCGGGACCTCGTCAGCTTCAACGGCGCCTTCTTTCCGGTGAGCGGCATGGCCGGCCAGTTCTTCTCGCCGCTCGCCCGGGCCTTCGCCAATGCCTCGCTCATTCAGAAGGTGTTTGCCCGCATGGCTGACCGCAAGGCGGTGGAGCGGCTGTTGCGCGACACCGGCTCCAACATCGACGCCGAGGGCGTCAGCCTCTACCAGCGCCTGTTCTCCAACGAAGGCCATGTGGCGGGCGCGCTCGGCATGATGGCCGCCTGGGACCTGCACTGGGTGCCACAGGACCTGCGCAACCTGCCCCTGCCGCTCACCCTCGTGTGGGCCAGCAATGACCGCACCATCGCGCCCGCCAAGGCGGCCGAGGCGGCGCGCCTCACCCGCCAGCCGCGCCTCATCGAGATGAAGGGGCTGGGCCACCTCGCCCATGAGGAAGACCCCGCGACCGCCGCCGCCATCATCGCGGCGCCGGAGCGTTTCGCATTGCGATAGGCGCCGCTCCCCCTTGCCAAAATCAGTCTGACAGTTTCTACTGTCAGGAGATGTTTACAGACACCGAACATCCGCCGCCCCCCGCCCGGACCGTGGGTTCGCGCCCGCATGCCGTGGTGATCGGCAGCGGGCTGGGCGGTCTGGCGGCGGCGATCAGGCTCGGGGCGCGCGGCTACCGGGTGAGCGTTTATGAGAAGCTGGAGCAGCCGGGCGGCCGCGCTTCGGTGTTCCGCCAGGACGGTTTCACCTTCGATGCCGGCCCGACCATCATCACCGCCCCCTTCATTTTGGAGGAACTCTGGGCGCTGGCCGGGGCGAAGTTCTCCGATGACGTGACGCTCAAGGCCCTCGACCCCTTCTATGACATCCGCTTCCATGACGGCACGGTGATGACCTGTTCGGGCGACCCCGCCAGCATGCGCGCGGAAGTGGCGCGGATTTCGCCGGGCGATGTCGAGGGCTATGAGCGCTTCATGGCCGAAAGCGAGGCGATCTACCGCATCGGCTTCGAGCAGCTGGGCCATGTGCCCTTCGGCTCGCCGATGAGCATGGTGCGCATCGCGCCTGACCTCGTGCGGCTCGGTGCTTGGCGCACCGTCTACCAGCATGTGTCGGCGCGCGTGAAGGATCCCAAGATCCGTATGGCGCTGAGCTTCCACCCGCTGTTCATCGGCGGCAACCCGTTCAAGGTCACTGCCATCTACAGCATGATCGCCTATCTCGAGCGCCAGTTCGGCGTGCATTGCGCCATCGGCGGCACCGGCGCGCTGGTCGCCGCCATGGCGCGGCTGATCGAACGCCAGGGCGGAACCATTCACCTCAACAGCGAGGTGGCGGAGATCACCCTCGATGGCCGCCGCGCCACCGGCATCCGGCTCGCCGATGGCCGCGCCGTCGCGGCTTCGGTCGTCGTCTCCAATGCGGAGACCGCGCATACCTACATGAAACTGCTGGCCAAAGCGCCGCGCCGCCGCTGGTCGGATGCGAGGCTCGCCCGCGCCCGCTATTCGATGAGCCTGTTCGTCTGGTATTTCGGCACCGGCCGCCAATATCCCGGCGTGCGCCACCACACCATCATGATGGGTCCACGCTACCGCGGCCTGCTCGATGACATCTTCACGCGAAAGCACCTCGCGGAGGATTTCAGCCTCTATCTGCACCGCCCCACGGCGTCGGACCCGCAACTGGCGCCCGCGGGCTGCGACAGTTTCTATGTGCTTTCGCCGGTGCCACACCAGGATTCCGGCATCGACTGGAAGGCCCGCGCGCCAGCCTACCGCGCGGCGATTGCCGCGCATCTCGAGGCCACGCTGCTGCCCGGCCTCTCGGCAAGCATCGTCACGGAGAAGCTGATCACGCCCATCGATTTCGAAAACCGGCTTGGCTCCTACAAGGGGGCCGCCTTCGGGCTGGAGCCGGTGCTGCTGCAAAGCGCCTGGTTCCGGCCCAACAACAAGGCGGAGGACATCGAGAACCTGTTCCTGGTGGGGGCCGGCACCCACCCCGGCGCTGGCCTTCCCGGCGTCATTTCCTCCGCCCGCATTCTCGACACCGTGGTGCCTGATGCTGCAGCATTCGCCTGACCGTTCCCTGGTGAGCCCCGCCGATCTGGCGCAGTGCCGCCAGATGATCCGCGATGGCTCCAAAACCTTCTACACCGCCTCGCTGCTGCTGCCGCAGCGGGTGTGCGATGCCTCGCGCTCGCTCTATGCCTTTTGCCGCGTGGCCGATGACCTTGTTGACCGCACGCCGGACAGCCGCGCCGCGGTGGACACGCTGCTTGAGCGGCTTGACCGCATCTACCGCGGCGCGCCGGGCGATGACCCCGCCGACCGCGCCTTTGCCGACGTGGCGGCGCGCTTCGCGATCCCGCGCGAGATTCCGGAAGCCCTCATCGAAGGCTTCGCCTGGGACGCCAGCGGCCGCCGCTATCCAAACCTTGGCGAGCTGCACGCCTATGCCGTGCGCGTGGCCGGCACGGTTGGCGCGATGATGTCGCTGGTCATGCAGGTGCGCGCGCCTGAGGCCATTGCCCGGGCCTGCGACCTTGGCATTGCCATGCAACTCACCAACATCGCGCGGGATGTGGGCGAGGATGCGCGCAACGGCCGCGTCTACCTGCCGCTCGACTGGCTGGCGAACGCGGGTGTGGATGCCGATGGCTTTGTCGCGGCGCCGCGCCACTCGCCCGCGCTTGCCCGCGTGGTGGGCCAGCTGCTGGCCGAAGCGGATGTGCTTTATGCGCGGAGCCTCGCGGGCATCGCCATGCTGCCCATGGGCTGCCGGCCGTCCATCAACGCCGCGCGGCTGCTTTATGCCGGCATCGGCCGCGAGGTGGAGCGCAATGGCGGCGACAGCGTAGGCCGCCGCGCCGTGGTGCCGACGCTGCGAAAACTCGCCCTGCTGGGCGGCGCCATCGCCACCGCGGCGGCGCGCACGCCGCCCTGCGGCACGCCTGCCCTGCCGCAGGCGCAGTTCCTGGTCGATGCGGTCTCGCGCGCCGGCGATCCGCAGCGCCCGCCGCGCACCCTGGACGAACGCGCGCAATGGCTCACCGAACTGTTCACCAGGCTGGAAAAGCAGCGCTCATGAGCCCGGATTCGCTCATTTTCGCGGAAATGCTCCTCGTCCTGGGCCTGGTCCTGGGCTTCGGCTTCTGGGAGTTATGGAAGCTCAGGCGGGATAAGCGGAAGTAATCGATTTCGGCCCTTCTCCCACCGCTGGCGCGGCGGAAGAAGGAAGTTTGCGGGCATCTTGCCGTCTGCCGTGGGCGGCACTTGCTCTATCGCCATCCATCTCCTGATCCTTGACAACCAGTCAAAAGTGTTGGCACAAAAGCCAACATGACAGCGCAGCTCATTCACCGGGAAAAGCGCGTCTTGCCGGATGGAGCGATCGTTGAAATGGTCATCTGGAAGCTTCCAAAACCGCTACCGGGAAGCCGCCATGCCTACAAATACCGCCTCTATTTCGGCCGGAACGGCAAAAGACTGGTAGGTTTTGACAACGAGCGCGGCAAAGGTGATCACCGCCACCTGGACGGCGATGAGAAACCATACAGTTTCACCTCGGTGGAAGCGCTGATGAGGGATTTTCTTTTGGAAGTCTACAGGAGGATGCCGGAATGAGACGGGCGGTCATTCGAATTCAGCGTGATGACAGCGCCAAAGCCGTTGTTGCGGCGATGGGCAGGAACTTCGTGCGTGCGTGGAAAAGCGGCAAGTCCGGCGATCCCGCCGCCACTTTCATTTTCAGCTCGCCCGCCCAGCTGTTTTCCGTCCTGAGCCCCAAGCGCTGGCAACTCACGGAGCACCTGCAAAAGGCGGGGCCGATGAGCGTGCGCGGCCTCGCCCGCGCGCTGGAGCGGGATGTTAAGCGGGTCCACGCCGATGTGACGCTGCTCGCCGGCTGGGGAATTGTTGAGCGCACCGGCGGCGGAAAAGTCCATGTGCCCTTCGATGTGATCCACGCGGATTTCGATTTGCGCGCCGCCGCCTGAGTGGCGGGGCGCCAAGCGTTCCACGGCCTCAGAACTCGTTGGGATTCCCCTCCACGATCACGCCCGTGCCCTGCTCCTCGCCGTCGTCGAGCCAGGTCACTTCGCCGCCGTCCAGCTTTACTTCCCAGCAGGCTTCGGGATCGTCGTCGTACTTGATGCAAATGCTGTCGCCGTCGATGCGCCATGTGCCGCTGAAGTCCTCGCCCTTGATTGCGCCATCGGGGGCGTAGAATTCCTCATAGGCGCCGGATTCCGTCATGCTGCCTTTCACCGTGTTCCCGGCGAGCGCCGCGGCGATCTCCTCGCCGCTCGCCGTGGCGGAGGCGGCGCCGCCGCCGCCCGCCCCCGGTTCCGGCGCACCAATGATCTCGAGGTCAATGCCGTAGTTCCGCGCCTCCTGGAGCGGCAGCCATTGCATGTCATGCGGCGGCGCCGAGGTGAGATACACAATGGCCGACTGCGGCAAGGACAGCTGGTTCAGATAGGCGCCAACCAGGGCGTTTCCCGCCCCGGTCTCGGTGGCCTGTCCGTTGTTTTCGATATAGGCGGCATGAAAGCCGATCTGTGCTTCAGGATGCGCGAAGCGCCTGATGCCGCCGAGCCAGGCCAGCCCGCAGGCCGAGGCGCACTGCGCGCCGCCTTCCACGGCAGTGGAGAATTCCTTGAGCCGGATCGCCCGGCCAATGCCGAGTCCGGCGAGCAGGTTACCTCCCGGGCTCTCGAACACCACGATGGCATTGTCCACGTCGAGGGCGAGCGCGGTGAACTTCTTGTCGTCACCGTCCTCGAAGACGCCGGAGATCAGGATCGCCGGGAACTCCTTGGGGCTCGCCGGATCGATCTTGATCTCGGCAGCAAGCGATGGCCCGCCGGAACATGCCAGCCACGCCAAACCAGCAAGGGCAAACCATGCCCGCCGCCGCTTTGCAGTGTTTTTCATCGTCGCTTCTCCCGTCCGCTTCTTACGCGACCTCTTTCATACAGCAGCATCTGCGGAAAGGGGAGTGGCGCCGAAAAACAGCGATGATTCCTCAGACAGCGCAGACTGTCATACGAGATTGACGGATTTCGCCAAGAGCGTGTAGCGATTTGTTGATAAAAATTCTGAGTTGCAGGACGAAGGCCGGCATCACAGGCCAAGGCATCCGGACGACACCCCCATGGTCAACGGCGGCATCGATTTTGGCAACTTACCGCATCAAAAAGCATGCATTTTGGCATCGATTTGCAACATGATTTTTGGGTGCCGGAGTCAGTTCCGGCGGGGCATGCGGAAGGGCAGCATGAGTTGCACAACGGGGTTCCGAAAACGATTGAGCGACAGGCTCTCGTGGAACGCATCGGCCTCGCCGTCCTCCGTCGCGAGGCGGAGCAAGCTGCGGGAATAGAAGGGCGAATCCTCGAGCAGCGAGGTAATCCGGAAGGGCCGGCTGGCGCGCATGTGGCGGGCCATCCGCCAGAAGGTGGTGGGCATATCCTGGCGGGGCGGCGCCGGCTGGGTGCGCACGCTGCCGTCGGCGGCGATGTCCAGCCCGAAGCCCGCCGATTTTCCTCCTTTTAAAACAGTATCATAGATGATCGCCGCGCCATGCCTGGTGGCGGCGCGGGACCATACCCAGCTCTCGAAACTGTCCTCCAGCGGCACCGCGCCCCAGTTCGAATCATGATAGCCCGCCCCGCTCCAGGACAGCTTCGGATTTTCAAACACCGCGGTGATCCGCGAGACCGGTGCCACAGGCCGCCAGATATGGAGCCCCTGCGGATCGAGCGCCACCTCATGGCCGCAGATGGCGGAAGGCGTGAGCCGCACCCGGCCTTTCAGCCGGCTTGGAACAGGAACCGTTATCTCATTGATATCGATGACCAAATCACCGCCTTCCCAGCGCATGGCGCTGGGCCCAATAAGGAACTGGTTTGCCGAACGGCTGATCGACCGGCGTCCGCGCTCGGTCATGCTCCAGCGGTGGCCAATGTCGCCGTACAGCGCCACATTGAGCGCGCAATGGTTTTCGGGATCAGCGGAACCGCGCCGCCGCGCCCAGGCATAATAGGGTGAGAACACGCTGCCCACGAATCCGATGATGGTGAGGCCGTGGCGGCCATCATCGCTCAGGCCGTCGAGATACCACCAACGGTAGCCACCGGCTGCAACCTCCGCATCGAAGCCTTTGACATCATGAGGCTTTCCGCTGCCAAAAGGCCCGAGAGCGCGGCCATCGGGGCGCCCGGCCCCGGATGCACGCTGCCCCCCGCCAGATAGAGCCCCGGCACCGCCGTCCTGGCCGCCGGCCGCTGAAATGACGCCATCCATCCGTGCGATGCCCTCCCATACAGCGCCCCGCCGGTGGCCGGAAACAGGCGGCCAAACCGGGCGGGGTCGGTCATGATGATATGTTGCTGATTCCAATCGAGAATTAACCCGCAATCGGCAAGCTTCCGGCGCATCGCGTGCTCCACCGCGGCGGGCGGTTGCGGCGCCAGATCGCCATTGGCCGGGGAATTGACCAGCAGCAGCAGGCGCTCCGGCCCGGCCGCATGCCCATCCCGGTCCTGGGCGCAAATATAGACTGTCGGTTCAATGGGATAGCCGCTGGCAAGCTCACGGAATTCCCGCTCATAATCACCCGAGAAGAACACATTGTGCCGGGACAGCGGAAACCCCCTGGTTTCAATGGCCGCGGCCCAGGTGATGGCGGAGAGCGAGCGCTGTTTCGGGGCCACCGGGCGGGCTGCCCGCGCGCCGTCGCGGCCCAGCAGTCCGGTGGCCAACGCATTGGCGTCGGCATTGACGATCACCGCTGAACAATCGATTTCTTCGTCCGCCGTGGCCACCGCCGCCACGCGCCCGCGGGCGGTGCGGATTGCCGTCACCTCGGCGCCATATCGAAAGCTGACGCCCTTGCGGCGGGCCAGCGCCTCCAGTGCCAGGGCCAGCTCATGCATGCCGCCCTTCACCGTCCACACCCCGGCCTGTTCCACATGGGCGATCAGCATCAGCGTTGCGGGAGCCAGAAAAGGCGAGGAACCACAATAGGTTGCGTAGCGCCCGAAGAGCTGGCGCAGGCGGCGGTCGCGGAAATGGCGGCCGAGGCCCTTCCACATTGTCTCGAAGGGGTTGATGCGGGCCATGGCGGCCAGGCCACGAAGCCCGTTGGCGGTCGCCAGCGTCAGCGGGTTCGGCCGCTGCGACCGCATGAACGGCTTGTCCAGCGTCTCGAAAATACGCCGTGATTCCGTGCTGAATTCAAGGAATCGCCTGGCCTCCGCCGCCCCCGCGAAATCCCCGATGGCATCCGCGGAAGCCTGTAAATCCGCATACAAATCAAGGCGTTCGCCGGCACTCCAGGCATGCCGGGCGAGGATCGACAAGGGCTCCAGCGTGACATGGTTCGAAAGGCTTTCCCCGGCCAGCGCGAAGATCTGCTCGAACACCGCCCGCATGGTGAGCACGGTGGGACCGCCATCGATCGCATAGTCCCCCACCTGAAGCCGCCGCATCTTGCCGCCAGGGCTTGCGGCACGCTCCAGGACCAGCACGTCTTCTCCCTGCGAAGCCATTGAAATCGCAGCGGATAATCCCCCCATCCCAGCGCCGATGACGACCACTCTGGACACCGATTTCGGTTCCCTGTTGCGGAGTTTGGACAAGTATGTCAATAATTCCTGACAGTCGCAATGACATTATGAGTTGACAGCGGGGATCGCCATGGACGTTGGACAGCGCCTGGAAGCTGAACTTGACCTCGCAGTGGCACGGGCCGCCGCAGGCGATTGTCCTCCGAAACTGGCGGCTGCGCTGCGCGATGCGGTGTTCCCCGGCGGAGCCCGCATCCGGCCCCGGCTGGCGCTCGCCGTGGCCGCTGCCTGCGATACAAAAAACCCAATGGCATCATTGGTTTCCGCAGCCTCGATCGAGCTTCTTCATTGCGCCTCGCTGGTCCATGACGACCTGCCCTGCTTCGACAATTCGGCACTGCGGCGGGGCAAGCCATCGGTGCATGCAGCCTTCGGCGAGCGGATCGCGGTGCTCACTGGCGATGCGCTGATCGTGCTGGCCTTCGAATGGCTGGCGGTGCGGCTGGCAGCCGCCCCGGAGCGGCTGGCGCCGCTTACCCGGATCATCGCCTCCTGTGTCGGCGGCCCGTCCGGGATTTGCGCTGGCCAGGCCTGGGAATGCGAGGAAACCATTGATATTGTTCGCTATCAGCGAGCCAAGACCGGGGCCCTGTTCGCCGCCTGCACCATGGCGGGCGCCGCCTCCGCCGGGCTGGAGCCGCAGCCATGGCAGCGGCTGGGCTTTGCCATCGGCGAGGCTTTCCAGGTGGCTGATGACCTGCGCGATGTCGCCGGATCGGCCGAGAAACTGGGCAAGCCGGTCAACCAGGACGAGGCCAACCAGCGGCCGAATTTCGTTTTGAATCTTGGGTTTGACGGCGCCATGGCGCATTTCGAGGAGCTGCTGGCCGAGGCCATGGCGGCGATCCCGCCCTGCCCCGGCGCCGAACAGCTCGGCAAGCAGATCACCGGCGTGTCGCGCAGCCTCGTGACCGGCCTCTCGGCGCGCACCGCCGCCGCCTGACATGAGCCTCGCCGGAGCCGCCGCGGACCGCTGGCGAGGTTTCCGCAACCGCCTGCTGGCAAGCCCGCGATTTCAGAAATTTGCCATTGAATTTCCGCCGTTTAGGCCTATCGCCCGGCGGCGCTCCCGGGCCCTCTTCGACCTGCTGGCGGGCTTCACCTATTCGCAGGTGCTCTATGCCACGGTGAAGCTGGGGCTGATCGACATGCTGCAAGGCCCGGCACTGACCGGGCCCGCGCTGGCGGCCCGCGTTGGCTGGCCCGCCGGCCGCCTCGAAAGACTGCTCAAGGCTGCGGTTTCATTGGAGATTCTGGAACTGACCAGCACCGGCGCCTACACCCTCGGCCAGCATGGAGCAGCGCTGGCCGGCAACCCGTGGATCGCCAAGTTCATCGCCCATCACCACCTGCTCTATGATGATTTGGCGGACCCGCTGGCGCTTCTGTCCGGCGACAGAAAAGACAACAAACTCAAGGAGTTCTGGAACTATTCCGCGACCCCGCATGCGGCGTCCTACACGGCGCTGATGGCGGCCTCGCAGCAGGCCGTGGCGGCCGAGATCCTCGCCGCCTATGATTTCGGGCGTCACCGCCAGCTGATCGACGTGGGCGGCAGCAACGGCACCTTCCTGGCCGCCGCCCGGAGCCGCTATCCGCAGCTCAGGCTCAGCCTGTTCGATCTTCCCGCGGTGGCTGAGATTGCGCGCGTAAACCTCGGAAATGACGTGGAAATTCATCCTGGGTCTTTTCTCACCGATGAACTTCCCAAGGGGGCCGACGTGGCCACGCTGATCCGCGTCGCGCATGACCATGATGACGACTCGGTGCTGAAAATCCTGAGCGCCATCAAACACATGCTGCCGCCCGGCGGGGTGCTGATCGTGGCCGAACCGCTGTCCGGCATCGCCGCCACCGCGCCCATCGCCGATGCCTATTTCGGCACCTATTTCGCCGCCATGGGCCAGGGCCGCACCCGGACCGCCGCCGAGCTTGGCCGCCTCGCCGCCGCCGCCGGCTTCACCTCCACCACGGCGATCAGGACCCGCAATCCGGTGGTCTGCAGCATGCTCAAAATCATGTAGCTTTCGGATGCGGTTTGGATGCTTTTCGATGCGGTTTGGATGACATTTGGATGCGGTCCGGATGCACCAAACATGACATGCGGATGCGTCGGGTTGTTCCTCAGAAAACCATTTCATACGCCATGCGCGAGACGCAGGTCTTGGGGCTACATCAGGTAGAACAAATAGCATTAAATTCAATTTTAACGAGCATCTGCTTCGCCTCAAATCGCCACGGCCCGCAGTCCACATTTCCAGACGGCAGAACTGTACACTCCTATTGACACTTTGATGTGTAAGAGTAAGCTTACAGTCTGGAGTCTCTGGCTGTGCCTCGCAACAACACCGCCGGACCCCAGAGGAGAGACCGGGAATGGATACGGTCGCGGTCGTTCTGGAACAGCCGGGAAAACTGGCGCTCAGAACAGTGACACTGCAGGAGGCAACCGCCGGCGACATCGTCGTCGACGCGGCCTGGACAGGAATTTCATCCGGCACTGAACGGCTGCTGTGGGCTGGCCGCATGCCCGATTTTCCCGGCATGGGCTATCCGCTGGTCCCCGGCTACGAGACGGTTGGCCGGGTGAGCCGCGGCGGCCATGGTTTCGCGGAAGGCGACCTGGTATTCGTGCCGGGCGCCAATTGCTTCGCCGGATTGCGCGGCCTGTTCGGCGGCGCCGCGGCGCGCCTGGTGGTTCCGGCGCAACGCGCCGTGCCGCTCGACGGCATCGCTGACGATACCGGCATTCTGATGGCTCTTGCGGCAACGGCTCACCATGCCGTCGCCGCGCCTGATACGAGATTGCCGCAGCTGATCGTGGGCCACGGCATTCTCGGCCGGCTGATCGCCCGCATCACGCTCGCTCTGGGTGGCGATGCCCCCACCGTCTGGGAGAAGCAGGCAGGCCGCCGCGACGGCGCAACGGGCTATGCGGTGATCGCTCCGGAACAGGACCAGCGGCGCGACTACGAAACGATCTGCGATGCCAGCGGCGCCGCCGGCCTTCTCGATACGCTCATGCCGCGGCTCGCCAGGCGCGGCGAGATCACGCTTGCCGGTTTCTACGAGGAACCGCTGAGCTTCGCCTTTCCGCCCGCCTTCATGCGCGAGGCGCGAATCAGGATCGCCGCCGAATTCACCAAAGCCGACATCGAATCGGTGCGCTCGCTGGTCACCGCCGGCCGCTTGAGCCTGGCGGGACTCATCACGCACCGCGCCGCCGCCGCCGGCGCGGAAGCGGCCTATGCCCAGGCATTCAACGATCCTTCCTGCATCAAGATGGCCCTCGACTGGAGCGCGTTCTCATGAACAGCATCGACCTGACACTGGTCCGTGACGCCAAGCTGCGCGAGGAGGCCAACCAGCCTCCCGACCCCGTGCACACCGGACCGGTGAAGAAAGAAACGCAGATCATCGCCATTTACGGCAAGGGCGGCATCGGCAAGAGCTTCACGCTCGCCAACCTCTCCTACATGATGGCGCAGCAGGGAAAGCGCGTGCTGCTGATCGGCTGCGACCCGAAAAGCGACACCACCTCGCTGCTGTTCGGCGGCAAGGCCTGCCCCACCATCATCGAGACCTCGGCCAAGAAGAAGCTGGCCGGCGAAGAGGTGAAGATCGGCGATGTGTGCTTCAAGCGCGACGGCGTCTTCGCCATGGAGCTGGGCGGCCCGGAAGTGGGCCGCGGCTGCGGCGGGCGCGGCATCATCCACGGCTTCGAGCTTCTGGAGAAGCTGGGCTTCCATGAATGGGGCTTCGATTATGTGCTGCTCGACTTCCTCGGCGACGTGGTGTGCGGCGGCTTCGGCCTGCCGATCGCCCGCGACATGTGCCAGAAGGTGATCATCGTCGGCTCCAACGACTTGCAGTCGCTTTATGTGGCCAACAATGTCTGCTCGGCGGTGGAATATTTCCGCAAGCTCGGCGGCAATGTGGGCGTGGCCGGCATCGTCATCAACAAGGACGACGGCACCGGCGAGGCGGCGGCTTTCGCCGAGGCCGTTGGCATTCCGGTGCTGGCCTCGATCCCCGCCCATGAGGACATTCGCCGCAAGAGCGCCAATTACGAGATCATCGGCAAGCCCGAAAGCGAGTGGGGCGCGCTGTTCGCCGGCCTCGCCGTCAACGTGGCGGAAGCCCCGCCGCAGCGCCCCTCGCCGCTCGACCAGGACGGCCTGCTTGGCCTGTTCAAGGGCGACACGGTGGGCCGCAACGTCGTGCTGGTGCCCGCGTCCGCCGAGGACATGTGCGGGGGCACCATCACCGCCAAGCCTTCCCTCGAAGTGATCTACGACACGGTTTAAGACAATGGCCACCACCCTCATCGACAGGAACGGGCCCGTGACGGAGGCGCCAAAGGCGGATGTCTCCGGTCTGTCCTGCCATGCGGGCAAGGATGAACTCAACAAGGCGGCGCGCGCCGCCGGCAAGTCCGAAGCGCTGGAACAATACGCCAGGGACTATCCGCTGGGCCCGCATGACCAGCCGCAAAGCATGTGCCCGGCCTTCGGCTCGCTGCGGGTGGGACTGCGCATGCGCCGCACCGCGACGATCCTTTCCGGCTCGGCCTGCTGCGTCTACGGCCTCACCTTCACCTCGCACTTCTACGGCGCGCGGCGCTCGGTCGGCTATGTGCCGTTCAATTCCGAGACGCTGGTGACCGGCAAGCTGTTCGAGGACATCCGCGAGGCCGTCTACAAGCTGGCGAAGCCCGAGGATTATGACGCGATCGTCATTACCAATCTGTGCGTGCCGACGGCCTCTGGCGTGCCGCTGCAACTTCTGCCCAAGGAGATCAACGGGGTTCGCATCATCGGCATCGACGTGCCGGGCTTTGGCGTGCCGACCCATGCCGAAGCGAAGGACGTGCTCGCCGGCGCGATGCTGAAATATGCCGCCTCCGAAATCCGCCAGGGTCCGGTGGCCGCGCCGCGCACCTCGCGCAGCGCGCGTCCCGCGGTCACGCTGCTGGGCGAAATGGTCCCCGCCGATCCGGTCGGCATCGGCCGCATGCTGGAGCCGATGGGGCTTGCCGCCGGGCCGGTGGTGCCGACGCGGGAATGGCGCGAGCTGTTCGCCGCCTTCGATTGCGCCGCGGTGGCGGCGATCCATCCCTTCTACACATCCGCGGTGCGCGAATTCGAGGCGGCGGGACGCAGCGTCGTTGGTTCCGCCCCGGTGGGCCATGACGGCACGGCCGACTGGCTCGCCGCCATCGGCCAGGCCTGCAATGTCGGCGCCGAGAAGATCGCCGCGGCACAGAATGCGATCCTGCCCGCCATCAGGGGCGCTCTTGCGGCAAAGCCGATCAAGGGCCGCATCACGGTTTCTGGCTACGAGGGCTCGGAGCTTCTGGTGGCGCGGCTGCTGATCGAAAGCGGCGCTGAGGTTCCCTATGTCGGCAGCGCCTGCCCGCGCACCCGCTGGTCGGATGCCGACCGTGCCTGGCTGGAGGCGCGCGGCGTCACCGTGCAGTTCCGCGCCTCGCTCGAGAACGACATCGCGGCGATGATTGACGCAAGGCCCGATCTGGCGATCGGCACCACGCCGGTGGTGCAGAAAGCCAAGCAGCTTTCGATCCCGTCGCTCTATTTCACCAATCTGATCTCGGCGCGGCCGCTGATGGGCCCGGCGGGGGCCGGATCGCTCGCCCAGGTGATCAACGCGGCGTTGGCCAACAAGCACCGCTTCGATACGATGACCGAATTCTTCGCCGGCGTGGGCGAAGGCCATGCGGCGGGCATCTGGGAAGATACGCCGGTCGACCGCCCCGAGTTCCGCAAGAAATATGCCGGCATGCTGGCGGCGCGCGCCAAGGCCGAAGAGGCGGTGGGAACATGATCCGTGTTCTGATCACAGCCACCCCTGCCGCGGCGCGGCCGCAACACCCGGAGGTGCGGCCATGCTGGTGCTAGATCACGACCGCGCCGGCGGCTATTGGGGCGCTGTCTATGTGTTCACCGCGATCAAGGGATTGCAGGTGATCATCGACGGGCCGGTGGGCTGCGAAAATCTTCCCGTGACATCGGTGCTGCATTACACCGACGCGCTGCCGCCGCATGAGCTGCCGATCGTGGTGACCGGGCTTTCCGAGGAGGAACTCGGCCAGCACGGCACCGAAGGCGCCATGCGCCGCGCCCACAAGACCCTCGATCCGGCCATGCCGAGCGTGGTGGTGACCGGCTCGATCGCCGAGATGATCGGCGGCGGGGTGACGCCGCAGGGCACCGGCATCCAGCGCTTCCTGCCGCGCACCATCGACGAAGACCAGTGGCAGAGCGCTGACCGCGCCATGAACTGGCTGTGGACGGAATTCGGAACCAAGAAGAAGCAGGTTCCGACCGCCAAGCCGCGGGCGCCCGGCGACAAGCCGCGCGTCAATATCATCGGCCCCATCTACGGCACCTTCAACACCTGGTCTGACCTGGCGGAGATCCGCCGCCTGGTCGAAGGCATCGGCGCTGAGGTCAACATGTGCTTCCCGCTGGGATCGCACCTCGCGGATGTGCCGAAGCTCGCCAATGCGGAAGCCAATGTGTGCATGTACCGCGAATATGGCCGCAAGCTGTGCGAGACCCTCGACCGGCCCTATCTGCAGGCGCCGATCGGGCTGCACTCGACCACCAAGTTCCTGCGCGCGCTGGGTGAAACCCTCGGGCTCGATCCCGAGCCGTTCATCGCCCGGGAAAAGCACACCACCATCAAGCCGCTGTGGGACCTGTGGCGCTCGGTGACCCAGGATTTCTTCGCCACCGCCAGCTTCGCCGTGGTGGCGAGCGAAACCTATGCCCGCGGGCTCGAGCATTTCCTGGGCGAGGAGATGGGCCTGCCCTGCCAGTTCGCGGTGACCCGCAAGGCGGGCGCCAAGACCGACAACGAGGCGGTGCGCAAGCTGGTTCGCGAGAAGGCGCCGCTCATCCTGTTCGGCAGCTACAACGAGCGCATGTAGCTCACGGAAGCGGGCGGGCGCGGCATCTATCTCCCCGCCTCCGTCCCCGGCGCCATCATCCGCCGCCATACCGGCACGCCGTTCATGGGCTATGCCGGCGCCACCTATCTGATCCAGGAAGTGTGCAACGCGCTGTTCGACGCGCTGTTCAACATCCTGCCGCTCGCCACCGACATGGACAAGGTGGAAGCAACACCGGCGCGGCGCGAGCATGAATTGATCTGGGACGCGGCCGCCAAGGCGGCGCTTGACGAACTCGTGGAACGCCAGCCGGTGCTGGTGCGGATATCCGCCGCCAAGCGGCTTCGCGACGGCGCCGAGGCCCGCGCCCGCAAGGCGCAATCCGAAACCGTCGCGGAAGCCGACGTGCTTTCAGCCATCGCGGAGCTCGCCTGATGCGCCAGCTCCGTTCCAGTTCACTCGTCACTGACATCGGGAGGATTACAGCATGTCAATGATCAACGCCTCACGCCACGCCGAGGGGAAGCTCGAGTTCAGCCTGCTGATGTGGCTGGCC
This sequence comes from Aestuariivirga sp., assembly GCF_046093005.1. GTDB lineage: Bacteria > Pseudomonadota > Alphaproteobacteria > Rhizobiales > Aestuariivirgaceae > Aestuariivirga. Next base: position 38,718 of record NZ_JBJTER010000089.1, on the reverse strand, counting down.
TTCGCGGTGTTCTTCGTGGCCATCGCGCTCTCGCGGCTGATCCCGCGGGCCGCGCGGCCGCGCATGGCCGGCCATGAGGATGGCAAGTCCATCTTCGCCGCCGCCAAGGCCGCGACGCACAACTCGATCCCCTTCGCCTTCATGTAGGCGCAGGGCCAGCCATTCGCCGGCACCCTTGCGGGTGACGGCGGATCGCCAAGGGCTCTCCACCGGCCCGAGGCACCCGGTCCGCGCGGGATTTCAGCGGTAACAGGGCCCTTCACGGGGCCTCAGACGGAGGTCAGTAAAATGGCCGATAACAGAGGGTCAGGCATCTCTGGCCTGTCCGAAGCCGAAGCCAAGGAGTTCCATGGAATCTTCGTTTCGAGCTTCATTGCCTTCACGTTGGTGGCGATCGTCGCCCACTTCCTTGCCTGGCAATGGCGCCCGTGGATTCCCGGACCCAACGGCTATGAGAGCACCGACCTGACGCCGGTCCTGCACCAGCTCACGTCGATGTTCACATAAGGAGGATCGATCATGTGGCGCATGTGGCTTCTTTTCGATCCCCGCAGGACCCTGGTGGCGATGGCTACCTTCCTGTTCGTGCTGGCACTCATCATCCACTTCATTCTTCTGTCCACCGACCGGTTCAACTGGCTGGAAGGCGGCGTGAAGAAGGCTGCGAGCCTGGATGTGACAGTCAGCGAGATGATCGGCTGACGCCGGTCATCCCGCACCCCCCTGTGGACGGAACGCGGCCTCCACCCCGTTCCGTCCACGAACTGAAATTCGAGAAATAAGGCCGGCTTCCAGGGCCGGAGGAGTGACCGAAATGTCAATGCTCAGTTTCGAAAAGAAATATCGCGTACGCGGCGGAACGCTGTTCGGCGGCGATCTGTTCGATTTCTGGGTGGGGCCCTTCTATGTGGGCTTCTTCGGCGTCACCACCGCCTTCTTCTCGATCCTGGGCACCGCCCTGATCGTCTATTCCGCGGCCATCGGGCCGACCTGGAACCTCTGGCAGATCAACATCGCGCCGCCCGACCTGAGCTATGGCCTGGCGCTGGCGCCGCTCAAGGAGGGCGGGCTCTGGCAGATCATCACCGTGTGCGCCACCGGCGCCTTCGTGAGCTGGGCGCTGCGCGAGGTGGAAATCTGCCGCAAGCTCGGCATCGGCCTTCACGTGCCGGTCGCCTTCTCCTTCGCCATCCTCGCCTATGTGACCCTCGAGATCGTGCGCCCGGTGCTGCTCGGCGCCTGGGGTCATGCCTTCCCCTATGGCATCATCAGCCATCTCGATTGGGTGTCCAACGTGGGCTACCAATATCTGCATTTCCACTACAATCCGGCGCATATGATCGCCATCACGCTGTTCTTCACGACGACGCTGGCGCTCGCCATGCATGGCGGCCTGGTGCTGTCGGCCACCAACCCGCCGAAGGGCGAGGCGGTGAAGACCGCCGAACACGAGAACGCCTTCTTCCGTGATCACATCGGCTATTCGATCGGCACGCTCGGCATTCACCGCCTGGGCCTGTTGCTGGCGCTGGGCGCGGTGTTCTTCAGCGCCGTCTGCATCGTGATCAGCGGCCCATTCTGGACCCGTGGCTGGCCCGAATGGTGGAACTGGTGGCTCGACCTGCCGATTTGGTCCTGACGCGCGGAGACTCCCATGATGTACGAATATCAGAATATCTTCACCCGCGTGCAGGTGCACGGCCCCGCCGACATGGGCGTGCCGATGAAGCCAGGAAACTGGTCACGCGAGAACATGACCACCACCAACTGGCTGCTCGGCACCTTCGGCGACGCGCAGATCGGGCCTGTGTATCTGGGCGCGCTGGGCATCGCCTCGCTGCTCTGCGGTTTCATTGCGATCGAGATCATCGGCCTCAACATGCTGGCCTCGGTGAACTGGAACCCAATCGAATTCGTGCGCCAGCTGTTCTGGCTGGGCCTCGAGCCGCCGCCGGCCAAATACGGGCTGGGCCTGGCGCCGCTGCGCGAAGGCGGCTGGTGGCAGATGGCCGGCTTCTTCCTCACCGCATCGATCCTGCTGTGGTGGCTGCGCACCTACCGGCGCGCCCGCGCGCTGGGCATGGGAACGCATATCGCCTGGGCCTTCGCGGCGGCCATCTGGCTCTATCTGGTGCTGGGCTTCTTCCGGCCGCTGCTGCTCGGCAACTTCTCGGAAGCGGTCCCGTTCGGCATCTTCCCGCACCTCGACTGGACGGCGGCGTTTTCGATCCGCTACGGCAACCTCTTCTACAACCCTTTCCACATGCTCTCGATCGCCTTCCTGTACGGCTCGGCGCTGCTGTTCGCCATGCATGGCGCGACCATCCTCGCGGTGTCGCGGCTGGGCGGCGAGCGCGAGATCGAACAGATCCTCGACCGCGGCACGGCCTCGGAGCGCGCCGCCCTGTTCTGGCGCTGGACCATGGGCTTCAACGCCACCATGGAGTCGATCCACCGCTGGGCGTGGTGGTTCGCGGTGCTGTGCCCGCTGGTTGGCGGCATCGGCATCCTGCTCACCGGCACGGTGGTCGACAACTGGTATCTGTGGGCGGTGAAGCATGGCGTGGCGCCGGTCTATCCGCTCGACCTGACGGCGCCGGTCCTCGATCCCACGGGCGTGGCGCAATAGGAGGGATGACCACATGAAACTCTCCGCCTCAACCCTTACAGCAGCCCTGCTCGGCATCGTCGTGGTGACCCTGCTCACCATCCCCATGATGCTGCAATGGGAGCGCCCGCCGATGCACTCCGAGCAGCTGGGCTATCGCGGCCTCGGCATGGAGCAGATCACCAACCCGCGCCGCGCCGAAATGCTCGCCGCCCTCAACAAGGCGCCGGTGCCCGACGACCCCGTGGAGAACGACGGCGTGCTGGTGAAGGACGATCCTGAAAACTACAAGAATGTGCAGGTGCTGGGCGATCTCGACACCGCGCAGTTCAACCGGCTGATGGGCGCCATCACCACCTGGGTCGCCCCGCAGGAAGGCGACAATGCCGGCTGCGCCTATTGCCACAATGTCGAGAACATGGCGTCCGACGAGGTCTACACCAAGGTCGTGGCGCGGCGCATGCTGCAGATGACGAGGACCATCAACAGCAAGTACCAGACCCACGTGCAGGCGACGGGCGTCACCTGCTACACCTGCCATCGCGGCAAGCCAGTGCCCGCGAATGTCTGGGCGATCAACCCCGGGCCGAAACAGGCGGGCGGCATGGCGGCGAGCCGCGACGGCCAGAATGTGGCCGGCATGCAGGTTCCCGCCTATGCCTCCCTGCCCTATGATCCGTTCACCACGCTGCTGCAGCCCGGCGCCAACATCCGGGTCATCGCCTCCACGGCGCTTCCGGGCGGCACCGGCGGCTCGATCCAGAGCACCGAGAAGACCTATGCGCTGATGATGCACATGTCCACGGGGCTGGGCGTCAACTGCACCTTCTGCCACAACTCGCGGATCTTCAGCAGCTGGAAGGAAAGCCGGCCGCAGCGCGTCACCGCCTGGCACGGCCTGCAGATGGTGGGCAATGTCAACCAGACCTACATGGACTCGCTCACCGATGTGTTCCCCGCCAACCGCAAGGGGCCGATGGGCGACGTTCTCAAGGTCAACTGCGCCACCTGCCACCAGGGCGTGAACAAGCCGCTCTACGGCTTCAGCATGGCAAAGGAGTATCCGGAATTATCGGTTCCCAACCCGTGAGGGGAAGGAAGGTGCTCTGCACCAAAACTAGTCTTGTTGTTGATGAAATGACGAGAAACCTGCGTGCGGGTCAAGCACGGAACTAGTCTAAGTCTGGAGGTACAAGCTAGATGTCAGACGATCCCAACCGGGTATGGCCGACTGGCCTTACCATCCGGGAATCAGAGGAACTGCACAAGCACGTCATCGACGGCTCGCGCGTGTTCTTCGTGATCGCCCTCTTCGCACACCTGCTGGCGTATGTTTATTCGCCATGGCTGCACTAGGAGGTTAATGACATGAACCAAGGAAGAATCTGGTGCGTCGTTAACCCCACCGTCGGCCTGCCGCTGTTCATCGGCGGCGTGGCGGTCACCTCGCTGGTGGTGCATGCGTCAGTGATGACGCACAGCACCTGGGTGTCGAAGTTCTTCGAGGGCGGAGCGGCCGCGCAGGCCGCCTCGGCCGAAACCACGGTTTCGCCGCTGGCCTCGAACGTGACCAAGACCGATCAGGGCTATGTCATCACCGTGACAGTGGCTCCTGACGCGGCCGCCAAGCTCGCCTCGCTCGAGGACGAGACGGCGATCGCCGTAAAATAGATGGTCCCTCCTGACCGGCACCGCCGGCGCCTCCTTTCCCCCGAAAGCGGCGCCGGCAGTGCAAGGGGGATGGCTACGATATTGCGAGAGGTGAGCGGGGACCCAAGCCCCGCGCACCTCCCGCAAATTCCGACACCGGTTGCAGCATTAACCGCCGGATACGGGGCATGAACCGTCTCAGCCAGAGCGTGATGCGGGCCTGGATCGGGCTCGGCGCGAAATATCTTCCCTTCGCGGACGCCGCGACGGCCGATGTGCCGATCGAGCGGCTGCTGCGGCTTTCGCTGTTCCAGGTCTCCGCCGGAATGACACTGGCGCTGCTGGTGGGCACGCTGAACCGGGTGATGATCGTTGAGCTGCACGTTCCGGCCTCGCTGGTGGCCGTGATGCTGGCCATGCCACTGGTTTTCGCGCCATTCCGGGCGCTCATCGGCTTCAAATCCGACACCCACCAGTCCGAACTGGGCTGGAAGCGCGTTCCATTCATCTACAAGGGCGCGATGCTGCAGTTCGGCGGCCTCGCCATCATGCCTTTCGCGCTGCTGGTGCTTGCCCGCCAGGGCCATGCCGCTGAAGTTCCCGCCTGGGTGGGCCAGGCGGCGGCGGCGCTTGCCTTCCTGCTCGTTGGAGCCGGACTGCACATCAGCCAGACTGCCGGGCTCGCACTGGCGACAGACCTCACGCCCCCGGAAAAACAGCCCAATGTGGTCGGGCTCATGTATGTCTCTCTGCTGGCGGGCTCAATCATCAGTGCACTGATTTTCGGAGCCTTGCTCGCCAATTTCTCGCATGGGCGGCTGGTTCAGGTGATCCAGGGCGCGGGCGTGGCCACCTTGCTGCTCACCGGTATCGCGGTTTGGAAGCAGGAGGCGCGCGGCGGCGCCAGGCGGCGGCCAGGAGCCGCCCCCGACCCCAGTTTCCGGGAGGCCTGGGCCTGCTTCATCGCCGGCGACAAGGCGATGGCCCGGCTGGTGGCGGTAGGCCTCGGCACACTCGCCTTCAGCATGCAGGATGTGATGCTGGAGCCCTATGGCGGCCAGGTCCTCGGCCTTACCGTGTCGCGCACCACGGTGCTGACGGCCGCACTCGCGGGCGGCGGCCTCCTGGGCTTCAGCCTTGCCTCCTATGTGCTGAGCCGCGGCTTCGATGCGTTCCGCATGGCCGCATGCGGCGCGATGGTTGGGGTGCCGGCGTTCCTGATGATCATCGCGGCGGCGCCATTGGCCTCACCCTTGCTGTTCGGCGCCGGCACGCTGCTCATTGGCTTTGGCGGCGGGCTGTTCGGGCACGGCACGCTCACCGCCACCATGAACCATGCGCCCGAAGACCAGCGTGGCCTGGCGCTTGGCGCATGGGGCGCAGTGCAGGCCACCGCCGCGGGATGCGGGATTGCGCTGGGCGCGATCCTCCGTGACAGCGTCGCGGCCATTGGCGGCGGGGGAACAGTGTTGCCCTATCTTTCGGTCTATGGGCTGGAGGTGATCCTGCTAATGGCAACAATCGTAATTGCTTACCACCTTGCGCGCAGCCCGGACGCCACAAACCGCCGCACCGCAGACGCCCGATGAACGAACACCGAACCAATAGCGAGAGGACACCGCAATGACCACTGAAATCAACCGGATGTATTCCAGCCAGGACTCCGCTCACAAGGCCGCCGCCGAACTGCGCGAGGAGGGCTTCACGGACGTTCATGTGGTGTCTCCGCCCGCCGGTGATACGCCGCTCTCGGCCATTGCCGCGCAGATCGCCCAGAACCGGGTGCTTCTGGCGGACGCCCGTATTTACGCCAAGGGCGTTGCGGCGGGCGGTTCGCTGGTGACGGTGTTCGCGCCTTTCGGCACAGGACTGGCGGCGGAACAGATTCTCGACTCCCACCACCCCATCCCAACCGGCATGCCGGAGCCCGCGCCGGAAACCCTGTGGGATGAAGCCGCGCCGCTATCAAGCGCGCTGATGATGCCCTTGCTGTCCGATGATGCCACGCCCATCTCCAAGATCATCGGGTTCTCACCGCTGACGTCAGCCGATTGGAGCGCCTCCAGGGTTATCGGCATGCCGCTGCTGAGTGAGAATGCCGCGCCGCTCTCCTCCCTCATCGGCATGGGGCTGCTCAGCAAGAATGCCGCGCCCCTGTCCTCGATGATCGGCATGCCGACGCTGAAGTCCTTCCGTCCGATGCGCTGGTAGGACGGCCTGCGGGCTTGAAGGCGGCGCCGGTCGGGTGACGATGGCGCTGCCAGTTTTCCAGACATGCCAGACGCCGCCTTGCGCCTGAGTGCCGCCGCACCGGCGCCGATGGTTCGGCGTTGAGTGAAAGCGCCTGAGATGGAGCGGCGCTACAGCAGACCCAGGTCAGCCAGGTCGCGGCGCATCTGGACCGGCATGCCCTCCACCCGCGCCGATTTCGGCAGATCCGGAGGCGTATCTGCTTCCTCGAGATAGCGCCACCCCTGGAATGCGCGCTTGGGCGTGGCCCGCACGGGCACGATCTGCGGTTTGAAAACGATGCGGCAGCGCTCGATACCGTCACCGCCGGTCACCGGCTCCAGCGCGGCGATCGGCTGACGGCAGAGGATCATGCCGCGGATCACCCAGTACAGCGAACCGCCCGGCAGGATTTCATCGCGGCGCTTGGGGAACATGCGGGTGACATGATCCAGCGTGTCGCGGCCCTTGCGGCAGTCCTTGACCCAGTTTTCCAGTTCCTCGACGTCGCTGACGCCGACGCAGAGCTTCAACAGATTAAGCGGCATGCGGGCGAGTATAGCCAAGCCGCGGGGCAGCCGGAATGCAGACCCCGCGGGTTTTCCCCAGCCACGCAATCCCCCGCCGCTTCGCTACTCCGCCCGGCGCTCCGCCGCTTGCCTGAAGTAGCCGTTGTCGAGCTCCTTCAGCAGGAAGCTGCCGCGCACCGCGACGCCGATGTTATGGCGAATCATCAGCTGCACCAGCCGCGCGCCGTCAATGAGGACGATGTGACGGGAGATGCTGGAGCAAAAAGCCTGCGCGCTGGACGTGAAATGCGTGGTGGCCACCAGCACGCCCTTGCTGGCGCGGCAGGCCTCAAGGCTGCCCGCGAAATCGCGCACGTCCGACACCGGCACCGCCACGCCCGGTTTCAGGCGCTTGGCCTGGACGAAGATTGAATCAAAGCCCAACTCGTCGAGCAGGATCATACCGTCGATGCCGCCATCCCAGGAGCGCCCAAGACAGCGCGCCATGGCCGGCCGGCCGCTGCCATAGCCCATGGCCAACAGCACATCGATCACCAGACGTTCGAAGAACGACGGCGGCTGCACATGAATGCGTCCGATCAGATCATGCGCCAGTTGCGCGTGCGCAGCCTCGACAAAGGCCGCGACCGCGCTCCAATCGGCGGGCAGGCCGGGGCCTGCCCCTTCAGGCGCTGTTGAGGTGGCATCGGGGGGCGATCCCATCAAACGCTGGAAGTCAGGAATGTGAAACATAACCTGACGTTAGGTCAATTCAGATTAAGGCAACGTTAATAACTCGTCGAAAAGTTGCAGAAAAGAATGAGCCCGAACCGCGCACCGGCCTCCCCCTTCCGCGCCCCCCGGGAAATCAGCTCACGAAGCGGCCTTGCTGACGAAGCACTTCACGCCCTTGGCCTTGAGCCGGGCGCAGGCGCTGCCGGCTTCCGACTGGCTGTCGAAGCCCACGAGCCGCACCCGGTAGAACACGCCCTTGGCGCCCAGATCGGCGCGGACCACCACCGGTTCCTTGCCGGCGAGCACCTTGTAGCGGCCCTGCATCTTCTTCCAGCTCGACCAGGCGCCATCCTCGCTGGTGGCGGAAGCGAGCTGCACCGTCCAGCCCGTCAGCTTCGGCGGCGGAGGCTCCTCCGCCGGGGCTGGCCCGGCGGCGGCCACCTCAACCTGCGCGGCCGGCGCGGACGGTTCTTCCGGCACGGTTTCCACCGCGATCACCGTTTCCGTGGCGGGAGCGGCAGCCGGCGCGGCCGCTTCACCCGACGGCACCCGGTCCGAGAACTGCTTGGCAGAGCCCTGCGCTGCCGCCGGCTCCTCCACCATCAGCGCTTCCGAGGGCGCCTGGGCGGCGGGCAGGCCATCCGGCGCCGGGCTCACCGCCGCGGTCTGGATCTCGTCACCCGCAACCGCGGGCGCCGGCACGCCATCAAGCGCCGCCAGGCGGCGCTGCGCGGGCTCATAATCAGGTTTGGCGGCCAGAGCCTTTTCCAGCGCCGCCCGCGCATCCGGCAGACGCTGCAGCTTTTCGAACACCATCGCCTCGGCGACATGGACGCGGGCCGGATCAGGATAATTGTAGCGCAGCGCCTTGTCGAAATCGGCGAGCGCGAAGAGATACTGCCCGGCATCGCGCAGCAGCATGCCGCGGCTGTAATAGGCATGGCTGAACTGGCCGTTGAGGAACAGGGCGGAGGTGAAATCCTCCATGGCCAGCGTGTTGTTTTGCAGCCGTTGATAGGAGAGACCGCGGTTATAGAGCGCCAGCGCGCGCACCTCGCCCGACATTGCATCGATGCGCAGCGCGGCCGTGTAGTCATCGATCGCCAGCTGGTGCTCGTTCATGCGCTGGTAGGCGTGGGCGCGGTTGAGCAGCGTATTGGCGAGGACGCCCGGCGCCAGACCGCGGGACTCGATCGCTTTGCTGAAGCCGGCGATGGCGGTCTCGATGTCGCCTGCCTGCAAGGCCTGATAGGCCGCGGTGACGAGCTCAGTGTCGGAGGTTGCGGCGAAGGTTCCGGAAGCCGCCGCACTTGCAGCAAGGAACGCGGAACACACCGTGGCGAGAAACAGGGATCGGGTACGCATGAAAGGCAGTATCCGGCCAACAGGGTTAAAATCCAGTTTCCGGCAAGGGCCCCGGGACTTGCGGTTTGGTAAACGCGGGGCTCCAAGCTGTGCCGTTTTCGGACCGGAAAGCGGCGTGGCGCGGTTGACGAAGCGCCGGCATGCTGTAAGAACAACGCTTGTGTGGTGCCCGCACGCCGGACGGCAGCGGGCCTAACAGGGAACACGGTGAGGATGACCCAAGCGGGGCCAAAACCGTGACTGCCCCCGCAACTGTGAGCGGCGAGGGTTCTGGCGATCATGGCCACTGGGCAACCGGGAAGGCCGCCAGAGCCCGGCGACCCGCAAGTCAGGAGACCTGCCACGCAACCGGATCAACCTGGTCACCACGGAGGGTGTTCATGACCGCGCGTTCTGTTTCCGCTTTCCCGCTCAGCGTCTCGCAACGGCTTGCCGCCGGGCTGGCGCTTGTCTTCATCGGCCTCACGCTGACCTTCGCGGTGGGGCTCTCCAACATGGCGGTGGCGCATAACAGCGCCCATGATACCCGCCATGCCATTGGCTTTCCCTGCCACTGACCACGCCTAGCTCATGATCGGGCGCGTGGTGCTCGCCGCACTCCTTGCGGGGATGGCGGCCGGGCTTATCATGGGTGCCATCCTGCATGTGCGGCTGACGCCCCTCATCCTTAAAGCCGAAGGCTTCGAGGCGCGGCAATCCGTGGCCACGCATGACCATGGCAACGGCGGGGCGCATGAGCATGACGGCTGGCGCCCCGCCGATGGCTGGCAGCGAAGCCTCGCAACCACCCTCACCACCGTCATGACCGGCGCCGCCTTTGCCGCCGTGCTGGCGGGAATTTCGCTGCTGTCCGGCATCGCCATCACCCGGCGGAACGGCATGGTCTGGGGCCTGTGCGGATTTCTGGCCGTCACCATTGCCCCGGCAGCCGGCCTCCCTCCGGTGCTTCCTGGCATGGCGGCGGGCGATCTTTGGCTGCAGCAGCTATGGTGGGTGAGCACCGTGGCCCTGACGGCGGCAGGCATCTTTCTGCTCGTGAGCCGCCGCCAGGCCTGGGCCGTGGCGCTGGCGCTGGCACTGATCGCCCTTCCGCATGCGCTGGGCGCGCCATCGGGCATCCATGCCGAAAGCACGGTGCCGGCCGAACTCGCGGCGCGCTTCGCCGCCAACACCATCGCCGCCAATGCGGTGTTCTGGCTGCTGATCGGCCAGTTCCTCGCCGTGGCCCTCACGCTCACCGCCAGGGACATTTACGAAAGCTGACCATGCAGAAGATTCCCGCCACCGTCATCACCGGCTTCCTCGGCGCCGGCAAGACCACGCTGATCCGCAACCTGCTGGCCAATGCCGGCGGGCGGCGCATCGCTCTCATCGTCAACGAGTTCGGCGATGTCGGGGTCGATGGCGAAATCCTGAAGGGCTGCGGCGCCGAAGCCTGCCGCGAGGAGGATGTGATCGAACTCGCCAATGGCTGCATCTGCTGCACCGTGGCCGATGATTTCATTCCGACCATGAAGAAGCTGATCGACCGGCCGGACCCGCCGCAGCACATCGTGATCGAAACCTCCGGCCTCGCCCTGCCCCAGCCTCTGGTGCGGGCCTTCAACTGGCCGGAGATCAAGCCGCGCGTCACCGTCGATGGGGTGATCACCGTTGTCGATGCCAAGGCGCTGGCCGAGGGCCGTTTCGCGGATGATGAAGAAGCGCTGGCGGCACAGCGCCTGGCCGACCCGACGCTCGACCATGAAAACCCGATCGAGGAACTGTTCGAGGATCAGCTCAATTGCGCTGACCTGGTGATCGTCAACAAGACCGACCTTCTCGCGGCCGGCGAACAGGACGCCGTTACCGCCGCGCTGAAGCAGAAGCTGCGGGCGGGCACCGGGATGATCGCCGCGCGGCACGGCGCGGTGAGCGTGGCAGCACTGCTGGGCGCCGGGGCGGCGGCGGAAGACGATATGGCGAACCGCCTCTCGCACCATGAGATGGAAGGCGAGGAACAGCATGACCATGATGATTTCGTGAGCTTCGTGGTGGCGCTCGGCCCGCAAGGCGATAAGGCAGCGCTGCTGAACCGCATCGGAAACGCCATCGCCAGCCACGGCGTCCTGCGCCTCAAGGGCTTCGCCGAAATCGCGGGCGCGCCGGCGCGGCTGCTGGTGCAGGCGGTGGGCCCGCGGCTCGACAGCTATTTCGACCGGCCATGGCGCCAGGACGAGCCGCGCGGCACGGCCCTCGTGGTGATCGGCGAGAAGCACATGGACCGCGCCGCCATCACCCAGCTGCTGCGAGGCTGATGCACCTCCTCGCCTCAACCAGCGGTGTGATCGACGGCAGTGCCGAGGCCGTCGACCTCGCGCAGCGGCCGGCCGATATCATCGTGCTGTCGGCCGCCGACAGCGAACTCGCAAGCCTCGCCCGCGCCCATGACCGGAACCCCTGTTCCCTGCGCCTCGCCAGCCTGTTGCGGCTGCAGCATCCGCTGTCGGTCGATGTTTACGCCGGGAAGACGCTGGCGCATGCCAGGCTGATCGTGCTGCGGCTGCTGGGTGGCGCGTCCTACTGGAGCTATGGGCTGGAACAACTGGAGGCGCTGGCCGAGACCAGGGGAATCCTGCTGGCGGTCCTGCCGGGAGATGCCCAGCCGGACCCGGACCTCACGCGCCGCTCAAGCCTGCCCGCCCATCACTGCGAGCGGCTGCGGCAGTATCTGGTGGCCGGCGGCGCCGCCAACGCCGATGGCTTTCTTGCCTATTGCAGGCATCTGACGGAGCGGGGTGAAGAGCCGGCACCCGCCATCCCCCCCGCCCCCGCCGGGCTCTACCGCGAAACCGGCGCGGCGGGCCAGCCGCTGGCGGCGATCATCTTCTACCGCTCGGCGATCGACGGCGGCCAGACAGCCCCCATCGACGCGCTGATCGATGAGCTTGCCGCGCGCGGCATTGCAACACGCGCTTTCTATGTCGCCAGCCTCAAGGACGCGGCGAGTATTGCGGCAATCGGTGGCGGGCTTTCCGGGCGGCCGCCGGACATCATCCTGAATGCCACCAGTTTCGCGGTGGCGGCGGGCGGCGCCGACGATCCGCTGGCGGCCTATGATTGCCCGGTGCTGCAAGTGGTGCTGGCGGGAAGCTCCGAAGCCCGGTGGCGCGCCAGCCCGCAAGGCCTCGAGGCCCGCGACCTCGCGATGAATGTGGTGCTGCCGGAACTGGACGGCAGAATTCTGTCACGCGCCATCTCCTTCAAGGCGGAGGACCAGTGGCACGCCGGGACGGAGTGCCCGATCCTCACCTACCGCCCGGTTGAGGACCGCGTGGCCTTCGTGGCCGATCTCGCGGCCAGCTGGATCAGGCTCCGGCGCACGCCGCCGCAAGGGCGGAAAGTGGCGGTGATCCTCGCCAACTATCCCAACAAGGATGGCCGCATCGCCAATGGCGTGGGCTATGACACGCCGGCCAGCACGGTGGCGATCCTCGCCGCCCTGCTCGGTGAAGGCTATGCGATCACCAACATCCCCGAGACCGGCAACGCCTTGATCGCCGCCCTGCAGCGGGGCCCGACCAACGCCGCGCCAAAGACGGCTTGCGTGAATGGAGAAACGCTTTCGCTGGCCGATTACCTCCGGCATTTCGCGGCATTGCCGGAGACCGTCCGTGAACGGATCACTGGCCGCTGGGGCGATCCCGCTGATGACCCGTTCTTCGCCGGCGGCGGCTTCCGCCTGCCGGTGATCCGCCATGGCAATGCCGCGGTGGCGATCCAGCCGGCGCGCGGCTACAACATCGATCCCAAATCCAGCTACCATGACCCTGCCCTGCCGCCGCCGCATGGCTATCTCGCCTTCTACATCTGGGTGCGGCACGTGTTCGGCGCCCATGCGGTGATCCACAATGGCAAGCATGGCAATCTCGAATGGCTGCCGGGCAAGGCGACCGCGCTTTCGGCGGACTGCCTGCCGGAAGCCATTCTCGGGCCGGTGCCGCAGCTTTACCCGTTCATCATCAATGATCCGGGCGAAGGCACCCAGGCCAAGCGGCGCACCGCGGCGGTGATCATCAGCCATCTGACGCCGCCGCTCACGCGCGCCGAGACCTATGGCCCGCTCAAGGATCTCGAAGCCCTCGTTGACGAGTACTACCTCGCGTCCGGCCTCGACCCGCGGCGGCGCGCGGCACTGCGCCGCGATATCCTGGCGCTCACCGCTTCAACAAGGCTTGATGCGGACGCTGGGTTCACCGGTGACGAAGAGCAGGATTTGCAGCGGCTTGATGCGTTTCTCTGCGATCTCAAGGAAGCACAAATCCGCGATGGGCTTCACGTGCTGGGAGCCGCACCGCAAGGCCGGCTCGAAACCGATCTTCTCGTGGCGCTCACCCGCGTGCCGCGCGGGCTTGGCGAAGACGGCGATCAATCGCTCACCCGGGCGCTGACGATCGATTTCGGATTGACCGGCTTCGACCCCCTGAGCTGCGCGCCCGCCGCGGCCTGGGCAGGCCCGCGTCCACTGGCACTGGCTGACATCTCGGCCGAAGCCTGGCGCAGCAACGGCGATACCGTGGAGCGGCTTGAGCTTTATGCGGCGGCTTTGCTGGAGGGCCTCGCCTTGCCGCCCGGCATGAACGCAACCGCCAGGGTGCTCGCCCGCATCGACAGCCATGTGCGGCCGCTGCTGCGCGCTTCGGGACCATGTGAAATCGCCGCACTTCTGGGAGGTCTTGCGGGGCGTTTCGTGCGGCCGGGGCCATCGGGTGCCCCCACCCGGGGCCGTCTCGACGTGCTGCCGACCGGGCGGAACTTCTATTCGCTTGACAACCGCACCCTGCCCACGCCCGCCGCCTGGACGCTCGGGCGCAAATCCGCCGAGGAGCTGCTGCTCCGCCATCTCCAGGATTTCGGGCGCTATCCCAAGGCGCTGGGGCTTTCCGCCTGGGGCACCTCCAACATGCGCACCGGCGGCGACGACATTGCCCAGGCGCTCGCCCTGATCGGCGCCAAACCGGTGTGGGACACAGCGAGCTGGCGGGTGACCGGCTTCGAGATCCTGCCGCTCGCCAGGCTGGGGCGGCCGCGCGTCGATGTGACCTTGCGCATCTCCGGCTTCTTCCGCGACGCCTTCCCCGCCCAGATCGAACTCCTCGACAAGGCGATCCGCGCGGTGGGAGCGCTCGAGGAGGATGAAGACGACAACCCGCTGGCTCAGCGCATGGCGGCGGAAGCGCGCGCACTGGCAAGGGCGGGGATCGGCGACGCCGAGGCCCGGCGGATGGCCGGCCATCGCATCTTCGGATCCAGACCGGGCGCCTATGGAGCTGGCCTGCAGGCGCTGATCGATGAGAAGATATGGACTAGCCGCGCCGATCTCGCCGCCGCCTATGTCACCTGGGGCGCCTATGCCTATGGCGCGGGCGCACAAGGCGTGCGCGACGAAGACGCCTTCCTCTCGCGCCTCAAGCGGATCGAGGCGGTGGTCCACAACCAGGATAACCGCGAACACGATCTGCTCGATTCGGATGACTACTATCAGTTCGAGGGCGGCATGACGGCGGCGGTGGAACAGGCATCCGGCACCCGCCCGCGCGTCTACCATAATGATCATTCGCGGCCCGAGCGCCCGGTGATCCGCACGCTCGAGGAGGAGGTGAGCCGGGTGATGCGGTCCCGCGTGGTCAATCCCAAATGGATCGATGGCGTGAAGCGCCACGGCTACAAGGGGGCCTTCGAGATCGCCGCCACGGTGGACTACATGTTTGCTTTCGCGGCGACAACCGGCGCGGTGCGCTCGCATCATTTCGATCTCGCCTATGACGCCTTCATCGCCGATGCCGGCACCCGCCGCTTCATCGCGGACAACAATCCGGCGGCGCTCAAGGAGATTGCCCAGCGCCTGGCGGAGGCCGCCGCCCGCGGGCTATGGACGCCGCGGCTTAATTCCGCGCATGATGTGCTGGAGGAGCTTACCAAATGACCGAGGAAAAGCCGGGCCATGACAATGCCCGCCACCACGAGAAGATGGTGAAGAAGAAGGCCGTGCGCGACAAGATCATGGCCGGCAAGACCATCGAGAAAGGCCTGCTGATCGTTCACACCGGCAAGGGCAAGGGGAAATCCACCGCCGCCTTCGGCATGATTTTCCGGGCCATCGGCCATGGCATGCGCTGCGGTGTCGTGCAGTTCGTGAAAGGCGCCTGGGCCACCGGCGAGCGCACGGTGCTGGAGAAGTTCCCCGATCTGGTAACGGTGAAAGCAATGGGCGAGGGCTTCACCTGGGAAACCCAGGACCGTGAACGCGACATCGCGCATGCCCGCGCCGCCTGGGAGGAAGCCAGGCGCATGATCGCCGATCCCGCCTGCCGCATGGTGCTGCTCGATGAACTCAACATCGTGCTGCGCTATGACTATCTGCCGCTCGGCGAGGTGCTGGAGGTGTTGCGCGACAAGCCCGCGGACAAGCATGTGATCGTCACCGGACGCAACGCCAAGGACGAGCTGATCGAGATCGCCGATCTCGTCACCGAGATGGAACAGGTGAAGCATCCGTTCCGCGACGGCGTCAAGGCGCAGGCGGGGGTCGAGTTCTGAGGCGCGCCCGCGCCGCCAGCCGGCGCGGCCGTTCTCAACGCCGGCGCTTGAAGGATCGCATCACTCGGCCGTCTCAAGCTCGCCGGCATAGGCCCGGAACGGCAGGCCTTTGAGCGAACCCCGGAGATCGACGGGAAGCCACAGTTGCTGGCCGGTGGGGAGCTTGCCCACCGGCGCGAAGGCGACGTCATAGCTATCGCCGGGGACGTTTTTCTCCTTGGCGCGCCCGGCAAGCGGAGTCCAACGCACTTCACAATGTTGCACCATGCCCTGATAGGCGGCGCCGTCATCAAGATGGCCGGCTCCCTTGTCGGTCAGCGCGAGCTCGAAGACGTCACGCCCGTCGAACACCTCATGGACGGAGGGACATGGCGTCTCGCCGGCGGTTCCGATGCGCAACACCGCGGTGATCGGATCGGTAACCCGGCTGTTCAGCGCCCGGGCGATGTCTTCCCGGCGCTCGGGCCTGGGACTCTGCGGCTCATAGGTGAGATCGCCATCGGCGGTCCACGACAGGGTGGCTCTGCGGATATCCTTTTCGCGCTCGCGCACCAGATCGAAACTCACGGGTTGCGGCGCGCCGCCGTTGATCAGGCTGGTGGCCCGCGCCACGGCGCTGTATTCGGCGAAAAGATTGGCAAGCCCGTTGCTTTTGATGCGGGCCGTGGAAGTTACCGTATCGGCGCCCACATCAAGGATGAAGCGAACGGTCGTCAGCGTCACGGGGCCCACGTCGACCTTATAGGTGACCGCCACCTGACTCGCCGCCGCGGTCCCGCCGGCCAGTCCCAGCAGACCCAGGGCAAGAATCACGGACAGGGCGTTTCGCATGCGGGTGGCCGCCTTTGTTCGCGTCCAAAGCATACGGACGTATCCTCCCGATCTTTGGCGAGAGTGTGTCCGCCGGCCTTGTTCCATCCGCCGCTTGCGGGTAATCTTCAAGCATCAACCCGCCGCACCGCTGGAGCACGCGCGCATGACACAATGGATTGAAGCCTGCGCCACCGGCGATGTCGCGCGGGAGGATGTCATGCGCTTTGACCATGACGGGCGCAGCTATGCGATCTACCGCGCGCCGGACGACACGTATTACGCCACCGATGGCCTCTGCACGCATGAGAAAGTGCATCTGGCGGACGGGCTGGTGATGGACAACATCATCGAATGCCCCAAGCACAACGGCCGCTTCGATTACCGCACCGGCGAGGCCAAGGGCGCGCCTGTGTGCATCAACCTCAAGACCTATCCGGTGAAGGTCGAAAACGGCAAAGTGCTGATCGGCATCTGACCCGCTACCGGTCTCGCAGCTTGTCGAGGTAGGCGCGGATGTCCGAGAGCATGGGCAGCATGGCGGCGATGTTCCCGGGCGGAAAGCGTTCCGCGATCGTTTGGAGCTGAGGCTGCAGCCGCATAATCGCCGCATCGTGGAAACGGCGGCCTTCCGGGGTGAGCTTGACGCATTTTGAGCGTCCGTCGGCGGGGTTGGGCGCGAGGCTGATGAGCCCGGCCTTCTCAAGCCCCGCCAGCGTGTGGGTCATCGTGGTCTTGGGCACCTGAAAGGCCCGGGCGATCGCCAGCGGCGTGCGGCCATCGCCCAGCCGGACGAGGTGGTTGAGAACCCCGAAATGCGAGGCGAGAAATCCGCCGGGCAACGCCTCTTCCAGCATCCTGCCGGACAGCTGGCTGATGATGGCGATTTCGTTGAAGAACGCGAAAATCAGCCTGGTGGCGTCGTCAGGTTTCGACAATCTTCTTTTCCAGCGGCCAGCGCGGACTGGGCTCCGCCGCCGGACCATAGCCGATCCGCGCGAACATCTGAACCGTTCCGCCGCCGGGCGCCAGCCGCTTGTGGATATCGGCGTAGAGTGCGGCCATCTCGGGATATTCCTGCAAGGCCTGGCTCAGCGGCTGGGTGCCGACTCCGGCGCCGGTGAGGGCGAGGTTGACGCGCAGCCAGTCCGCCCCGGCGGCGATCTGATCCCGCCTCGTATTGGCCGCGGTGACCAGCCAGACATGGCCCATGGCGGTGTCGGCGTTGGCAAACACGGCCTCAACGCCCGCCTGGTAGGCGGACGACGCCGGGTCGAGCGCCTGCGCGCGCGTGAACAGGCCAAACAGCCGGAGCGTTTCGAAAAGCGGGCCGGTGAAGTCGATGCCGTCCGGATTGGCGTCGACCTCGCGGCGGCCGATGCGGAACACATCCACACTTTCCTTGTAGGTGCGCGGCGTCTCGAGTTCGATGCGCAGCGCCTCGCGGGTGAGGCCGCGGAACTGGCCGATGTCATCCTGCGCCACGGAGCCGCCGAACCGCGAGCCGGAATTGACGCTGGCGGCGATAACCGGGAGCACATCGGCCGGCACCGGCCGCGCCGTGTCATAGGGCTCCTTCAGAGACCGGCGGGCGAGGACATGGGCGAACAGCGGGTCTGGCTGAACGCCCGGATCGGCGCGGAAGACAGCGCGGGCAACCGGCCGCTGATCGAGCGCCGCGGGGTTTTCGCCCTCCGGAAACAGCGAGAGTTCGACCCGGTAGCCGTCCTGCGCGGCGGCCATGCGCATGAGCTCCAGGAAGCCCCCAAGCCCCAGGGTGATCTGCCGGCTGTAGGGGTCGGTCTCCGGCAGAAGCCGCTGCAGATCGGCATAGAGCACCACCTGATCCTCGCCTGCGAGATCGACGAGCCACGGCTGGCGGTTGTGCGGGTTGGGCGCCAGCAGCGCGAAAGACAGGGCCTTGCGCCGAATCTCATCCTGGCTGCCGGCGGTCTTCCAGGGGTTGAGCGCGGTTTCCGGCTGGCGGGTCACCGTATAGGCGGTGGCGCCCGCCGCCGCGACGATGACGCCTCCGCCGACCAGAGCCAGGGTTTTGCGGCGCGAAAGAGCCATGTGTCACCTCATTGGTTCGATATCGAACTATATAGTTCGACTTCGAACCAATTGCAATGCCTTTCTGACCTGGCATCAGGACTATTTGAACAGCACCAGGCTGGCGGCCAGCGCCGCCATGCCGGTGACCATGCCATAGACCGTCTCATGGCCCTGGGCATAGCGCTTGGCGGTGGGCAGCAACTCATCGAGCGCCAGAAACACCATGGCGCCGGCGATCATGCCGAACACCACGGCGAACACAGCCGGGCCCAGGAACGGCGCCAGAATGGCATAGCCGATCAGCGCGCCCACCGGCTCGGCCAGCGCCGAGAGCACGGTGGCGATCACCGCTTTCCGCTTGCTGCCCGTGGCATAGTAGATCGGGATGGCGATCGACACGCCTTCCGGGATGTTGTGAATGGCGATGGCCGCGGCCAGCGAAATGCCCACCACCGGATTGTCCAGTGTGGCAAGGAACGTCGCAAGCCCTTCCGGCAGGTTGTGGGCGGTGATGGCAAGCGCTGCAAGCACGCCGAGCCGCTTGATGTGCTCATCGCCGCCATTGCCCGGCGTGATCGCGGCATGCGGATTGGGCATCCACCGGTCGACCGCCATCAGCACCAGCACCCCGGCGAAAAACGCCAGCGTGGCATAGACATAGGCGGTCCTGGGATCATGGAGCGCGGCAAAGCCCGCATCCGCTTTCCAGAAGATCTCAACGAGCGAGACATAGACCATCGCGCCCCCGGAAAAGGCCAGCCCGAAGGCCAGAAGCCGCGGGTTGGGCTCCCTGGAAAATATCACGAACAGGCTGCCGATCACCGTCGACAGCGCTGCCGCGGCGCAGACGGCAAGCGCCAGGAGGAAATTATTGCCAGATAGCCATTCCATGAGGATGTGGATTTTCGCCCAGTTTGCCGCCGCCGTCCAGATGGCGCGTCAGCCCTTCACCACGCCTTCGGCGAGGCCCTTGAAGAACAATTTCTGGGCGAAGGTGAAGGCCAGGATGCCGGGCGTCACCACGATCATGTAGACGGCGGCAAGGTTTGGCCAGGTCCATTGGCCAAGCCCGCCCTGCGCACCCGCCAGCACCACCGGCATGGTGCGCGCCTCCTGATCGTTGGTGAGCGTCGAGCACAGCAGGAACTCGCCCCAGGCGGTGACGAAATTGACGATGAACACCACCACGAGGCCGTTCCGCGCCATCGGCAGGGCGATGGTGAGGAGCGTGCGCAACGGGCCCGCGCCATCGACCTTCGCCGCCTCGATCACCTCATGCGGCACATACTGGAACACGCTGCGCATGATGAGCACGCTGATCGCCAGATTGAGGGTGATGTAGGGCAGGATCAGCCCCGTCGTGCTGTTGATGAGGCCGAGCCCGCTCTGGATCTCATAGACGCTGATGATCGACACCACGCGGGTGGGGAAATAGAGCGAGGCCAGCAGTGCCGCCACCACGATGCCGCCGAAACGCGGGCGCATATGGACGAGCGCATAGCCCGCCAGCACCGCGCAGGCGGTGGTGAGCAGCACGGTTGCCGCCGTCACATAGATGCTGTTCCACATGTTGATGGGCAGCGTCTCGATCTTCTGGAACACATAGGCATAGGTGGTGAAATCGAATTTCCGCGGCCAGAAATCGCCGCGCATCGCATCGGGCCTGGATTTCACCGACATGATCAGCACCCAGGACAAGGGCAGCAGGATGACGATCATGAAGAACCAGATGACGCCGTGCCGGATGATGGCGGCATAATTGCGCGCGAGCCAGCCCGGCTGAGCGTTCGCGCTGGCGGCTGACTGGCTCATCACCCTCACCCCCGCGTCCGGAAAACGCGCAGGAGGATGACCATCACGATCATCATCGCCACGGCGCCGATCATGCCGATGGCGGCGGCGAAACCCTGGCGCCACAGGCCCAGCTTGAAGGCCTGGTCATACATGAAGATGGTCCAGGTGTAGGTTGGCGACTCGCGGTTGAAACCGCCGAAGATGAGATATTCGTCGATCACCGCCATGGCGGTGCCAAATCGCAGCACCACCAGGATCATCATGATCGGCATCAGGCCCGGCAGGGTCACGTGCCAGAACATCTGCCACTCATTGGCGCCGTCGATGCGGGCCGCTTCCGGCAGGTCCTTGGGTATGGCGGCGAGCCCGGCGAGGAAGTAGATCGTGTGATAGCCAAGCCCCCACCACACCTCCATGACGGCGATGGCGGGGAGCGTGAGCGCCGTGCCGCCCAGCCATTGCGGCGCGTCCTGCAGGCTGAACCAGCCCATGGTGTTGACCAGGAAATGATTGATCGGGCCGGACTGGAAATTATACATCCACTTCCACAGCACGAAGACGAGCGTGCTGGGAATCACCGCGGGAATGAGCAGGATCACCCGGTAGACGGTGGCCAGCACCGGGTTCTGCACCCGGTCGATCAGGATGGCGAGGATCAGCGGCAGCACGATGCAGCCGGGCAGGAACATGAGGGTGAAGAGCGTGGCGCGCCACAGGCTGGCCCACATCAGGGGGTCGCTCAGGGCGGACACATAATTGTCGAAGCCGACGAAATTGGCCGGCTCGTTGCTCAGATACTGGAAATCCGTGAAGCTGAGCCACACCACCCGGATAATCGGATAGGCCTGATAGCCGACGAAGAAAGCGACCGCCGGCACCAGGAACGCCCAGGTGAGCAGATCCCGGCGCAGCGCCAGCGCGCGGTGAGGATGGGTCAGGCTTGCGGTGGACATCGCCGTTCAGGTTTCCGGAATGGCGGCCGGAGCGCGCTTGCACGCGCCCCGGCGCATCAGGCCCCGGATCCCGGACTAGCCGCGGTTCATTTCGGCCTGCACGGCCTCGGTGACTTTCTTCATCACCGCCTTTTCGTCCGTCTCCTCGCCCTTGAGGTAAGCATCCCAGATCGGCTTGCCGATCACGAATTGCTGCAGGCCGAAGAGATGGTTGCTGATGGCCTTGGCGCGGTCGAGCTGGCCGCGCACCAGACCCACGAACTCCGGCATCCAGTCCGGCTTGTTGGCGTCCCAGCCGGCATAGATCGACTTGTAGGGCGGCAGGTGGCCGGGATGCCCGCTCGCCGTGCCGACGATCGAATCCTGCCAGATCTGCGGATCATAGGTGAGCGCGCGGATGTACTCGACCACCTTCTCCTTGTTCTTGCCGTGCTTGAACAGCGCGCAACCGGTGGTCCAGAACACCGTTGACCCCTCGCCATTGGCGAATTTCGGCAAGGGCCCGAGCCGCAGCGCCTTGGGATCGTCCCAGTACTGGGCCATGCGCAGCGGCGCGTTGAAGTATTTGGAATAATAGCCCACGCGCTGGGCGGCGACCGCCACCTCGTCCGGCGTGCCGTTGACGCCGCCGTCGGAGGAGCCTTCGAGCAGCAGGTCCGGCGTCGACATGGCGTAGATCTGCTTCATGAGCTGCAGCGCCGAGATCGCCGCGTCGCTCTCGAAGTTGAACAGGCCTTCCGGCGTATAGACATCGGTGCTCATCGAATGCGTCATCGGCGCCAGCGAGCGCCAGCCGCGCGCGTCATAGGCCGCGCCATAGGGCGCCGCCTTGGAATCGACCACCGCCTTGGCATTGGCCATGTGCTCATCCCAGGTCTCCGGCGCCTTGTCGGGAAGCCCTGCCTTGCCGGTGATGCCGGAGTGCCAGGAATTGCCGATCACATCGAGCAGGAACGGCCAGCCATAGAGCTTGCCGTCAACCGTGCCTTCGGCGCGGATCGAGGGGATCATGTCGTCGAGCACATCCTTCGGAATGTAGTCGTCCCACGGCTCGATGACGCCGGCCTTGATCATCGCCGTCATTTCGACGAACGGCGTCTGGCCCACATAGACGTCCCAGGTCGATTCGCCGTTCTTTGCCTCGGCCACGAAACGCTCGATGCCGAAGCCTTCGACCGGCGCGATCTGGTAATTGATGCCGGGGAAGCGCTCATTGACCTTCGGGATGCTGGGATGAAGGTCCTGAATCCACTGGTAGAAGGTCGGCGTCAGCGGCCGGTCCTGGGCCAGCGCCGGCATGATGCTGCTCTTGCCCACAACGCCGACGCCCGCCATGCCGAGGCCGGCCATCAGGCTGCGCGCCAGGAATTCGCGGCGGTCGATCTCACCGCGCCGCAGGGCCTCGCGCGAGGACGCCTGCAGAAGAAGTTCTTTCTCTTTCCGAATGCTCATTCTTACCTCCCGTTTGTGGCCCTCTTGTCATCGGCAGGGCCTTCTCCGCAGAAAACTGTCACAAAAACACCGCGCCGACAATATCGGCGCAACTCAAACCCTGATCATGCGATAGCTGTCCATCCACGGCCTCACCCGCTCCAATGCGGCGCTGGCCGCGATCACGCCATGATCGTCATAGCGCCGGCCGGCGATCTGCAGCCCCACCGGCAAGCCGTTTTCGGCGAGGCCCGCCGGGCAGGAAGCGGCCGGATGGCCATTGAAGTTGATCAGGAAGGTCATGCACCAGCCGATCAGCCGGTTGATCTTCTCGCCATTGACCTCCGCGGGCCCCAGCGTGTTGCCGTCGGTGGCGTTGTCAACCGCCAGGCAGGAGAGCGTGGGCGCCACCAGCAAATCATATTTGTCGAACACCCGCCGCAGCGCATCATAAACCCCGGTGCGGATCGCCTGGTCATTGAGCCAGTCGACCGCCGTCATCTTCCGGCCGATCGCGTCCCAGTGCCAGAATTCGGGCGGCA
This sequence comes from Aestuariivirga sp., assembly GCF_046093005.1. Taxonomy (GTDB): domain Bacteria; phylum Pseudomonadota; class Alphaproteobacteria; order Rhizobiales; family Aestuariivirgaceae; genus Aestuariivirga. The sequence continues at coordinate 15,458 of NZ_JBJTER010000089.1, read as the reverse complement.
TGTCGTCATGGTGATCGCGCTGAATGTCGATGCCCTGGCGCTTGAAGCCTTCCAGCACCACCACCTGTTTCGCCGCGCAGAAGCGGCACCAGGCCTCGCTCAGCTCCATATGCGAGTGCTTGATGCCGATCTTCACCTCTTCGACGATGGCGCCCGCCGCGCGCAGCGCGTCCACCGCCTTGTCGGTGACCGCGGTCACCCGCTTGTCGACCGGGAAGACGTCATAATCGCGGGTATAGGCGATGCGCTTTCCCTTGATCGAAGCGCCGAGCGCGCCGATGAAATCCACCTGGCCTTCGAGCGCGAAAGGGTCACGCGAATCATAGCCCTGCAGCGCCGACATGGCGAGGGCGGCGTCCTCGACGGTACGGGTGATGGGGCCTTCGAAAATGAACGGCGTCATGTTGCCAAAGGCATCGGGCCGCGACACCAGCGGCACGCGGCCGAACGAGGCCTTGTAGCCATAGGTGCCGCTCCAGGCCGAGGGAATGCGGGTGGAGCCGCCGCCATCGGTGCCCTCGCATATGGGCAACAGACCCGCCGCCACCGCTCCGGCGCTGCCGCCGGACGAACCGCCGGTGTTCTTGTCGAGATTGAAGGGATTGCGCGACGGCCCATACATGTAATTGTCGCAGGTGCCGCGGAAGCCGAACACCGGGCTGTTGGTCTTGCCGACGATGATGGCGCCCGCCTTCTCCATGCGCTCGGCCCAGACGCAGTGGAAATCCGCCGTCCAGTTCTTGAGCGCCCGCACGCCGCCGAAGGTGCAAACCCAGCCCGGCTTGAAGTCGAAACAGTCCTTCATGGCCACCGGCACGCCGTGCAGCGGCCCCAGCTCATCGCCGCGCATCACCGCCGCCTCGGCCTGTTTCGCCGCCTCCCGCGCCTGGTCGAGATGCAGAATGATGAGCGCGTTGATCTTGTGGTTATGCGCCTCGATGCGGGCGATGGCGGCGTCCATCACCTCGACGGGCGAAACCTCCCGGCGCCGGATACGGCCCGCCAGGGCGGCCGCCGATTCGGTTCTTGCCAGGTCCTGCGCTTGCGCCATCGTGTCCTCCTGCTGCTAGCCCGCTTGTCCGATCACCGACCGGATCGCCGTTTCCGATGTCATCAGCCGGTCATATTCGGGCGGCCGAAGTTCGCCGCCCATGAACACATGCCCGCGCCGGAACCGCATGCCGCCGGCTTCCAGTTCCAGCGCCGCGAAATGAATCTCCTTCGGCTGCGCGACGGCGACGATGCGCGCCACATTGCGCGCCGTGATGCCGCCGCCCGGCATGACGATGATGCGGTCTCCCGCCCTCTCGATCAGCGCGGCGATCAGCGGCAGGCCTTCGAGCACGCTCGCCTCCTGGCCCGATGTGAGAACCCGGTCGACGCCGAGTTCGATCAGCGTTTCAAGCGCCGCGAACGGGTCTGGCGTCATGTCGAAGGCGCGGTGGAACGTAATGGCCATCGGCCTTGCCAGCGCCATCAGCTCCCGGGTGCGGGGCACGTCGATGAGGCCATCGGCGGTCAGTTGGCCGATCACCACGCCATCGGCCCCCTCCTCTTTGGCGCAGGCGATGTCGGCGGCTATCGCCGCGAATTCGGCATCGCTGAACAGAAAGTCGCCGCCGCGCGGCCGGATGATCACGTGGAGCTTGATGCCCGGCACCTTGCGCGCCGCGCGGATCATGCCGCGGCTCGGCGTGATGCCACCCTCGATCAGGCTGGCGCAAAGCTCAACCCGCGCGGCGCCCGCCGCCTTCGCGGCGGCGACGCCTTCAGCTGAGTCGACGCAGATTTCACAAATCATGCCACGCCCTTTCGTAAGGGAAATCACCACGAAAATGCCTTTCGCGCAAGGACAGCGCGCGGGCGCGCAGCAGGCTTGCAACAGGCCGGCTCCTCAGCGATGAGTCGTGTCAGAGACATCATGGGGCGGAATCATGAAGCTTCTGGGCGCCGTGAGCCAGGGCAGCGGTACGGTCAACGAAGACGGCTTCGGCTATGCCGGAGACCCGGGAAACGTCTCGGCCGCATGGATCCTGGACGGGGTGACCGGCATCAATCCGCGCAATCACCTCTCTGCCGGAAGCGATGCGCAATGGCTGGTGGCTTGCGCGCAGGCTCATCTGGCTGAGTTGGCCCCGCGCGGCATCGCGCCTGACACCCTGCTGCATGAGCTTGTCGCCCGGCTGATGGCCGACTGGGCGGCGGCGGCGGCCAGCCTGGACCTGCCGCGCGATTATGATCCGCCGGCCGCCTGCCTGGTGCTGGTCAAGCGCTACGCCGGTGGCTGGCAATGCCTGCGGCTGGGCGATTCCTGCCTGCTCACCCGCCAGGCGGGCGGCGGCGGCCTGATCCTCGCAGCCTCGCCCAACAACAGCTTCGATCACTGGCTGGCCCGCGAGGCCCACAAGCGCCGCCAGCAAGGCGTGTTCGACGTCAAGGCCCTGCTCGCTGAATTCGCGCCGCAACTGCGGGAATCGCGCGCCCGGCGCAACCGTCCGGACGGCTACAGCGTTCTCGAATGCAGCCGTGACGCGCTGGCAATGCCGGAGATCGTGGAGCTCGGCTGGCCCGATCAGACGCTGCTCTGCACCGATGGCTATTACCGCGCCGTGGACACCTATGGGCTGATGGACGACGCCCGGCTCATGGATGCCAGCGCGGCGAGCGTGGCTAAGGTGCTGGAGCTGGTGCGGGCCACCGAGGCCAGCGACCCCGGCTGCCTGCGCCACCCGCGCTTCAAACCGGCCGATGATGCGACCGCGGTGATGCTGGCCGCCACACGCTAGAACACAATCACGCTGCGGATCGATTTGCCTTCATGCATGAGGTCGAAGGCGGTGTTGATCTGCTCCAGCGGCATGGTGTGGGTGATCATCGGATCGATCTCGATCTTGCCCGCCATGTACCAGTCGACGATCTTCGGCACGTCGGTGCGGCCGCGGGCGCCGCCGAAGGCCGTGCCTTTCCACACGCGGCCCGTCACCAGCTGGAACGGGCGGGTTGAAATCTCCTGCCCGGCGCCGGCCACGCCGATGATGATCGACTGGCCCCAGCCGCGGTGGCAGGATTCGAGCGCCATGCGCATCACCTTCACATTGCCGGTGCAGTCGAAGGTGTAGTCAGCGCCGCCGATCTGGTCTGCGCCGCGCTTGGTCATGTTCACCAGATAGGGAACGAGATCACCCTCGATCGCCGCAGGATTGACGAAATGCGTCATCCCGAAGCGCTCGCCCCAGGGCTTCTTGGACTCATTGATGTCGACGCCGATGATCATGTCGGCGCCCGCCAGCCTCAGACCCTGGATGACATTGAGACCGATGCCGCCAAGGCCGAAGACGATGGCGGTGGCCCCCGCCTCGACCTGCGCGGTGTTGAGCACCGCCCCCACCCCGGTGGTGACGCCGCAGCCGATGTAACAGATCTTGTCAAATGGCGCGGCCGCGTTCACCCTGGCGAGCGCGATCTCCGGCAGCACAGTAAAGTTGGAGAAGGTGGAGCAGCCCATGTAGTGATGGACCTTGCGGCCACGATAGGAAAAGCGCGAGGTGCCGTCCGGCATCACGCCCTGGCCCTGGGTGGCGCGGATCGCCGTGCACAGATTGGTCTTGCGCGACAGGCAGGACGGGCACTGGCGGCATTCCGGCGTATAGAGCGGGATGACGTGATCGCCCGCCTTCAAGGAGGTGACGCCGGGCCCCACGTCGACGACGACGCCGGCACCTTCATGGCCGAGGATCGCCGGAAACAAGCCTTCCGGATCGGCGCCCGAAAGCGTGAATTCATCGGTGTGGCAGACGCCGGTGGCCTTCACCTCGACCAGCACTTCGCCGGCCTTGGGCCCCTCCAGATCGACATCGACGATTTCGAGCGGCTTTCCCGCCTCGAAGGCAACGGCGGCACGGGTTTTCATGGCGGCCTCTTTCCTCGGTTTGGCGCAGTATTCCACGGCCATCATTTCTTGTCACCGGTCTTGCCAGCGGTGGCGGGCCACGGGAGATATTCCATGCCGGTCCTAACTGATGTAAGGCTCAGCGGCATGGGGCATCGTGTTGAAGCAGCGTGACGGACATGAAAATCAGATGTTTGACTTTTTCTCCGCCGGAGACCGGCGCCGCATTCGATGTCCGCCCGGCGCCAGCCGAACGAAGCTGGATTGACGCCACGCCGCAGCGCTTTGCCGCCCGCTGCCTGCCGCTGCTGATCGCCAATTCCCATGGCTGGGAAATTCTGTTCAAGGACACCTGCGAGATCATCTGGAACGGCGGTAAGCGCATCGAGGACCTGAGGATTGCCACGCAGTCAGGCTCCCGCAGCTTCGTGATGAGCCATTTCGGGGAGGGCATCGTTACGTTCAGCATTCACTGTCTGTTACGCACCGACCCCGGCGTCAACCTGTGGATCGGCGGGCCGGTCAACTACTTCAAGGACGGCATCCAGGCGCTCACCGGGATTGTGGAAACGGATTGGTCGCCCTTCACTTTCACGATGAACTGGAAGATGACCCGGCCTGGCCACAAAGTGCGCTTCGAACGCGACGAGCCGATTTGCCATTTTTTTCCCGTTCCGCGCGGCATTGTGGACAGCGTGACAACCGAACTCGCGGCGATCGACTCCTATCCCGACGTGAAGCGCGATTTCGAGAGCGCCCGGGACTCGCGGCTCAAGTTTCTGGAAGACTTATCGAGGAACGACCCCGGCGCTGTCGCGCAAGGCTGGCAGAAAGAGTATTTCCGCGGCGCCTTCGTCTCCGGCGGCAAGGCCCATGCCGGGCACCAGACCAAGATCAACGCCAAGCCGTTCCGCAGCAAGGCGTGACGACACCCTTTTGACGCAACGCTTCGGCAACATGGTTTTGACCAGGTAGAGCCAGTCAGATCAAGTCGAGCGGCATTCTTCATAATTCGTCAGCATTACCGGCGCGTTTTTACGCCGTTCGCGGCCAGACTGGAACTTCCCGGTAACGTGTGCGCGCGACAATCGCCCCTGTTCCGGATCGTGCGGCGGGAGTTCGCGGCTCACGGGACGGCCGCGAACGGCCTTTGATCTAGACTGGCGGGATAGGGGAATGGATACGCTCGGCAAGGTGAAAAGCGCGTTCTGGCGGGCCATCGCGATGCTGGCTTTGTTTTCGGCCGGCATCAATATCTTGCTGCTGGCGCAATCGATCTATTCGATCCAGGTTTATGACCGCGTTCTGCCGTCGCGCAGCACCGACACGCTGATCTACCTTTCCGTCATGATGGCGGCCGCCCTCCTCGCCACATCGCTGCTTGATGTGGCCCGCAGCCTCGTCGCCAACCGCGCGGCGCAGCGCTTCGAGGTGCGGCTCAGCGACACCGCGATGCGCATTGTGCTGCGCAAGGGGTCCACGGCCGCGCATGGCATGCAGCCGCTTCGCGACATTGCCTCGCTCAGGGCCTTCATTTCCTCGCGGGCCCTGATCGCCATCCTCGACCTGCCCTTCGCGGGCCTGTTCATCGCCATGATGTACTTCGTTCATCCGCACCTGTTCTGGCTCACTCTGGTGGGCGCGGGGGTGCTGACGCTGGTGGCGGCGCTGAGCCAGTGGGCGCTTTCCGCCTCCGCCGAGGAGCAGGGCGAGCTCTCGCAGGCCGCAACCATAAAGGCCGAGCACATCAGTCGCAGCGCCGAAAGCGTCGTGGCCATGGGCATGACCAAGAACGTGATCGACGCCTGGGGGCAGCTGCAGGCGGGTTCATTGCTGGCGGCCGACGGGGCCGGAACCATGAATGCCTGGTTCGCGGGCGTTTCGAAGTTCCTGCGCTTCACGCTGCAAACGGCGGTGCTCGGCTACGGCGCGCTTCTGGTGCTTGAGAACCAGATGTCGCCCGGCCTTATGTTCGCCGCGTCGATCATATCCGGCCGCGCCCTGCAGCCGATCGACCAGATGATCGGCGCGTGGCGCCAGATCTCCTATGCCCAGGAAGCCTGGAAGCGCGTCAAGAGCTTCGTTCCCAAAGCCGACGGGGGCCGCCGCCACACGTCGCTGCCTGCGCCCAATGGCGTCATCGACGTCACCGAACTGCATTATCCGGATCCGGCAGACCCGTCGCGCCCGCCGATCCTCGGCAAGCTCAGCTTCCGGCTGGAGCCCGGCGAGATCGTCGCGGTGCTGGGCCCTTCGGGTTCCGGCAAGTCGACGATGGCCCGGCTGCTGGTCGGCGCCCTGCAGCCGCGCAGCGGCCAGATCAGGATCGACGGCTACGAATTGCAGAACTGGAACCCGGAAGAGCTGGGCCGCGCCACCGGCTATGTGGCGCAGGAGGTGGAGTTGCTGCCTGGCACCGTGGGCCAGAACATTTCGCGCTTCGACCCTGACGCGCGGGACGCCGACATCGTCCAGGCGGCGCGCGCCGCGCATGCCGAGGACCTGGTGCAGCGGCTGCCGAAAGGCTACGACACAGAAATCGGGCCAGGCGAAATGCATCTCTCTGGCGGCGAGCGCCAGCGTATCGCGCTCGCCCGCGCGCTTTATGGAAAGCCGCGCTTTCTGGTCCTCGACGAGCCCAATTCCAATCTTGACCGGCAGGGCGAGGCGGCGCTGATGGAGGCGCTCTCCGATGCCAAAGCGGCCGGCGCCACCATTCTGGTGATCACCCAGCGCGAAACCCTGCTGGCCTGCGCCGACAAGATCATGCGGCTGCAGGGCGGCGGCATCGTCGAGTTCGACGACAAGGAGGCGATCATGGCCAGGCACCGGGAGGACTCCGCGAGGGCGCCCCGTCCGATGAAAATGGCGCGTCAGGCGGCGGGGGCATGACGATGGCGGCTTCTTCCGAAAAGTCCGGCTGGCAGCAGGCCATACCCACGTCCTACGGCAAGGCCGTCCTGCTGGGGCTGCTGGTGAGCCTCGGCTTTTGCGGCAGCCTCGGCTATTGGGCGGCCACCGCGCCGATTTCCGGGGCCATTGTGGCCGCCGGCGTTGTCAAGGCGAGCGGCCAGAACAAGCTGGTCGATCACCTGGACGGCGGCGTCATCGCCTCGATCCCGGTGCGCGAGGGCGAGCGCGTGCCGGCGGGCGGCGTTCTGCTCACCATCGATACCACGCGCACCTTGGCCGAGCGCGACCGGGTGAAGATGGCGCTGATCTCAGCCTCCGCGCAGCTGGCGCGGGCCCGCGCCGAGCAGCGCGGCGACCGGATCCTGAGCTTCCCGGCCAAGCTCGAGGCCGACGCCGCGGCGATGGGGGTGAGCGAGGATCTGGCGCAGCAGCGCAGCGAGTTCGACAACCGCCTGACGCGGCATATGGCGGAACTCGCGGCGCTGGAGCAGCGCACCCAGGCGGCGGGCGAGGAAATCACCGGCCTCACCGCCCAGAGGGACTCCGAAGAGATCAAGCTCGGCGTGTTGCGCGAGGAACTCGGCAACAAGGAGGGCCTGCTCGCCAAGGGCCTGGTGCCGAAGGTGGAAGTGAACGCTCTGCGGCGCAGCGAGGCCGACTCGCAGGGCATGATCGGCTCGCTGACGGCGAAGATCGGCGAGCGCCGCTCGGCGATCGCCGAGCTGCACCAGCAGGTGGTGACGGTTGAGGCGCGGCGGCGCGAGGCGGCGGCCAGCGAGGCCAATGATCTCGCCGCGCGCATTTCCGACCTGACCCAGCAATTGCTCCGTCATGAGGACATACTGGCCAAATCGGTGATCCGCTCGCCCGACGATGGCATCATTCTCCGGCTGCCGAAAACCACGGTGGGCAGCGCGCTCAAACCCGGCGACGTGGTGGCTGAAATCCTGCCGACCAATTACGAGCTGCTGGTCGAGGCGCGGATCGCGCCGCAGGACATCGACACGGTGCGGGTGGGCCAGCCCGCCCAGCTGCGCCTCGTCGCCTTCAGCAGCAAGACCACGCCGGACGTTCCGGGCGAGGTGTCCTATGTCTCGGCCGACCGCTTCACCGACCCCAACGGGCATGAATCCTTCTACACGGCGCGCATCCGCCTCGCCGAGACGCTGCCCGCGGGCCTGAACCAGAGCCAGATCCAGTCCGGCATGCCGGTCGAGGCCTTCATCAAGACCGGCGACCGCACCTTCCTCGAGTATCTGTTGCGGCCTCTGGAAGACAGCTTCTCCAGGGCCTTCCGCGAGGAGTAACCGCCGTCATACGGCCTGCGCGTGGCGTGCTCCTGGCAGCGGCGCTCGCGCAAGACCTCGGCACGCCTCGGCTTGAAGGCGTCCTTCAGCAACTACGGGGAAAGAGCGCTTGCGCGGCGGGCGGGGTGTTTACTTTCGACAGACCAAGAATGCTCTCCCAACCGGCGCAGGCGCCTCACGCCAGCGTGTAGGCCGTCTTGATCGAGGTATAGAAATCGACGGCGTGGCGGCCCTGCTCGCGTGCGCCGTAGCTCGAACCTTTGCGGCCGCCGAACGGCACGTGATAATCGACGCCCGCGGTGGGCAGGTTCACCATCACCATGCCGGCGGCTGACTTCTTGCGGAAGTCGGTGGCGTGCTTCAGCGAACCGGTGACGATGCCGGAGGAAAGCCCGAAAGCGGTATCATTGGCGACACTCAGCGCCTCGTCGTAGGAGTCGACCCTGATCACCGCGGCGACCGGCCCGAACACCTCCTCGCGGTTGATGCGCATCGCATTCGTCGTGCCCACGAACAGCGCCGGGCTCAGATAGTGGCCCTTGGTGTCTCGGTTGAGGCGTTCGCCGCCCCAGGCCAGTTCGCCGCCTTCATCGCGCGCGATCTGGATATAGCGCTCGTCCTGGGCCATCTGGGCTTCATCGACGACGGGTCCGATCACCGTGCCTTCCTTCAGCGCATGATCGACCTTCAGCTTCTTCATGCCCTCGACCATGCGTTCGACGAAGGCATCATGCACCTTCGCCTGCACGATGAGCCGGGAGGACGCCGTGCAGCGCTGGCCGGTCTGGTAGAAGGCGCCGTCCAGGGCCGCCGCCACGGCGATGTCGAGGTTGGCGTCATCCAGCACAACGAGCGGGTTCTTGCCGCCCATTTCGAGCTGGAACTTGGCGCCGCGCGCCGCGCAGGCCATGGCCACCCGCGAACCGGTCTCGACCGAGCCGGTGAAGGAAATGGCGTTGACATCGCGCGAGTCGAGCATGGCCTGGCCGACGACGGACCCGCGGCCCATCACCAGGTTGAGAACGCCCCTGGGCAGGCCGGAGCGCGAGGCGATCTCGACGAGCGCCCAGGCGCAGCCCGGAACCAGGTCAGCCGGCTTGAACACCACGCTGTTGCCGAAGGCCAGCGCGGGGGCCATTTTCCACGCCGGAATGGCGATCGGGAAATTCCACGGGCAGATCAGTCCGACAACGCCCAGGGGTTCGCGGGTGATCATCACGTCGACGCCCGGGCGCACCGAAGACACGGCTACTCCTTCGACGCGCAGCGCCTCCTGCGCGAAGAACTTGAAAATCTGCGCGGCGCGCATGGTCTCGGCGATGCCATTGGCCAGCGGCTTTCCCTCCTCGCGGGCGAGCAGGCGGCCGATTTCGTCCTTGCGGGCCAGCAACTCGGCGCCGATGAATTCGAGAACATCCGCCTTCTGCTGCGGCGTGGTGGCGGCCCAGCCCGGCTGCGCGGCTCTGGCGGCGGCGATGGCGGCCTCGGTCTGGGCCTTGTCGGCCTGGGCATATTCGCCGACGATGTCGGAAATGTCGGACGGGTTCACATTCTCGCGGATGCCCTTGCCTTCCAGCCATTCGCCATTGATGAAATTGCGGTGCAGCGCCATGATGCCCTTACTCCCTTGCTATCCGGCGCGGGACCATAGGGAGGCGCAATCGATGAGGCAAGCATGCATGTCGGGCTGACGGGTGCCGGGATGATGGGCCATGGCATGGCTGCCAGCCTGCTGCGGCATGGCCATGCCGTGACGGTGATCGCCCACCGCAACCGGCGGCCGGGCGATGATCTCGTGGCCAGCGGTGCACGGGAAGCCCGGAGCCTGGCGGAGCTCGCCGCGGCGGACATGATCATCCTGTGCCTCACCACCTCCGCCGTCGTCGAAGCGACCATCAAGGCGCTGATGCCGCATCTGCGGCCGGGGCAGGTGGTTCTGGACGCCGGCACCTCCGACCCAGCGTCGAGCCGGGAACTGGCGCGGCGGCTTGCCGCCATCGGCGTCGCCTTCGCGGACATTCCGCTGACCGGCGGTCCGGAACAGGCCGAACGCGGCGAGCTCGGCGTGCTGTGCGGCGCCGATGGGCAGACCTTCGCCCGCATCGCGCCGGTGCTCTCATGCTTTGCCACCACGGTGAGGCATTTCGGGCCGCCGGGTGCGGGGCACACGGCGAAGCTCATTTCCAACTATCTGGTCACCGGCATGGTGGCGCTGGTGGCCGAGGCCTTCGGCGCCGCCCGCCAGGCGGGGATCGACTGGAAAAGCCTTTATGAGGCGATGCTCAACGGGTCGGGCAATTCCGGCGTGCTGCGCAAGATGGTGGCCCCGGCGCTGGAGGCGGATTTCGACGGCTACCGCTTCGCCATCGCCAATGCCGCAAAGGACATCGGCTACTATGCCGGACTGGCGGATTCGCTGGGCTGCCGCACGGCGCTTACGGAAGCGGTTGCGGAAACCTTCACCAAGGCCTTAGAAACAGGACACGGCGGCCGCAACGTGAGCCGCCTCCTGGACCCTGCAATTGATGATGTGAGCTGATGCTGAAAATCAATCCCGCCGTCGCGGCCATCGAGGAAGAAACCGCCTTTTCGGTGCTAGACCGCGCCAATGCGCTGAAGGCCAAGGGCCACCCGGTGATCAATCTGGGCATCGGCCAGCCCGATTTCGCGCCGCCCAAACACATCCTGGCCGCCGCCGAGAAAGCGGTGCGCGACGGCCCGCACGGCTACACCAGCCCGCAAGGGCTGCCGGTGCTGCGCGACGCGGTGGCGCAATATGTGGGCGGGCGCTTCAAGGTGCCGGTGTCTGGTGATGAGGTGGTGATCGTGCCGGGCGGCAAGGTGACCTTCTATTTCGCCTGCCAGATGTTCGGCGGGCCGGGGGCGGAAATCCTCTACCCCGATCCGGGCTTCCCGCCCTACCGCGATGCGGCGCGTTCGAGCGGGGCGACGGCCGTGCCCTACCCCATCCGCGAGGAGAAGGATTTCGGCTTCGACGCCGAGGAAGTGCTGTCGCTGGTGACGCCGCGCACCCGCCTCGTCATCATCAACTCCCCCGCCAATCCGACGGGCGGCGTCGTCGCGCGCACCGAGATCACCAGGCTGGCCGAAGGCCTGATGCGGCATCCGCATGTGGCGGTGCTCTCCGACGAGATCTACAGCCACCAGGTCTATGACGGTGTCGATTTCACCAGTTTCCTCAGCTTTCCGGAACTCAGGGACCGCACCATCATCCTCGACGGCTGGTCCAAGACCTTCGCGATGACCGGCTGGCGGCTGGGCTTCGGCATCTGGCCCCGGCATCTCATCGATTATGTGAAGAAGCTGATCACCGTCGATCACTCCTGCACCAGTGTCGCCACCCAGATGGCGGGGCTCGCGGCGATTACCGGTCCGATGGACGAGATCGAGGGCTTCCGGAAAAGCTTCCAGCGCCGCCGCGACATGGTGGTGGCGGGCCTCAACGATATCAGCGGCGTGCGCTGCCGGCTTCCCGGCGGGGCCTTTTATGCCTTCCCGAATGTGGCGGGTACTGGCTGGTCATCGCGAGAACTTGCCCGCGAGCTGCTGGAGAAGGCCTATGTGGCGCTGATCTTCGGCGAAAGCTTCGGCGAGAACGGCAAGGGCTTCATGCGGCTGTCCTACGCCGCCAGCGAAGCCGATATCGCCGAGGCGCTGAAACGCATGAAGGCCTTCCTGGAGGCATGAGCGCCGGGAATTTCTATTCCCGCTTCGCGCAGGTGTTCGCGGCCAATGCCGAGCGCACCGCGATCACCTCGGCGGACGGCGCGCTGCGCCTGAGTTTCGGCGATCTTGCCCACGCCGCGGCGCGCTATGCCAATGCGCTGGCCGCCCTCGGCGTCGAGGCGGGAGACCGGGTGACGGTGCAGGTTGAGAAATCTCCGGAAAGCGTGTTTCTCTATCTCGCGGTCATGAAGCTGGGCGCGGTCTACCAGCCGCTCAATACCGCCTATACGGCGGCGGAGGTGGCCTATTTCGTGGAAGACGCGGCGCCCAAACTGATCGTCTGCGATCCCTCCCGCCAGCAGGAGATGCGCGCGCTTGGCGATCAACACAAGGTCTTCGCGGTCGCCAATCTCGATCACCGGGGCGAAGGCTCGCTCGCAACCCTTGCCGCGACGATGGACGGCCGCCACGACACCGCGGCGCGCGACGCTGATGACCTTGCCGGGCTGCTCTATACATCGGGCACCACCGGGCGCTCCAAGGGCGCGATGATCACCCATGGCAATCTCGCCTCCAATGCCGAAACGCTTGTGGCGCTGTGGCGAATCACCAGCGGTGACCGGCTGTTGCACGCGCTCCCCGTGTTTCACGTGCACGGGCTTTACGTGGCGCTCAACACGGCGTTTCTGGCGGCGAGCGAGATCGTGTGGTTTTCGAAGTTCGACGCCGCCGCGATGCTCGAAGCCATGCCGCGGGCCACGCTGATGATGGGGGTTCCCACCTTCTACACGCGGCTCCTCGGCGAAGACCGGCTCACCCGCGAGGCCTGCCGCACCATGCGGCTGTTCATTTCGGGCTCGGCGCCGCTTCTGGCCGAAACCCACCAGGCTTTTGCGGCGCGCACCGGCCACGCCATTCTCGAGCGCTATGGCATGACCGAGACCGGCATTATCACCTCGAACCCCTATGACGGCGAGCGGCTGCCTGGAAGCGTTGGTTTCGCGCTGCCCGGCGTTGCCGTCCGGATCAATGGCAGCCAGCCAGGCGTCATCGAGGTCAAGGGCCCCAACGTGTTCAAGGGCTATTGGCGGATGCCGGAGAAGACCCGCGAGGACTTCACCGAGGACGGCTATTTCATCACCGGCGACGTGGGCGTGATCGACGAGACAGGCCGCGTCAGCATCGTGGGCCGCGCCAGGGACCTGATCATCAGCGGCGGCTTCAACGTCTTCCCAAAGGAGATCGAGGAGGTGCTCGACGCCTTGCCGGGGGTGGGCGAGAGCGCCGTCATCGGCGTGCCGCACCCGGATTTCGGCGAAGGCGTTGTGGCGGTGGTGACGGCGCGGGCGCCGCTTGCCCCGGAGGCCGAGATCGTGGCGGCGCTGTCCCGGAAGCTCGCACGCTTCAAGGTGCCCAAGCGCATTTTCGAAGTGGCGGAACTGCCGCGCAACGCCATGGGCAAGGTGCAGAAGGCCGCGTTGCGCAGGCGTTACGCGGATTGTTTCAAGCCGGCGGGACGCGGCGGATAAACCGGGAGACCGGCAATTTTCCGCATGACAACCGGAATGGCATGTGGAACCATAATGACAAGCAGACAAGAATTCAGGACAGAGGCAAGGCGTGTCGAATTCCAAGATCATCCGGCAACGCATCTGGAGCAAGCTGCAAGAGGTCGCGCGGCCCGATACGCGGTTCCACCTCAATTTCAACGAGGTGATCCCCGATTTCGAGGGCTCGGAGCAGGCGACTGACCGGATCGTCGGGCTCGCCGCCTACAAGGCCTGCAAATATGCCTTCATCACGCCCGACAACTGCCTCGTCGACTTACGCCGCCGGATGATTGCCGAGGGCATTCCCTTCGTGATGTCGACCTACGGCATCTATCGCGGATTCCTCTATATCGAGCCCGGCATGGTGCCGAAGGGGGCGGAACTCTATGCCGCCTGGCTCGATGGCATGGAGCATTTCGCGCGGCCCATTTCGCTGGCCGAGATCGCCCGGCGCGGCCGCTTCGACCTGATGGTGACCGGCGCCTCCGCCGTATCCATGGACGGGGTGCGCTTCGGCAAGGGCCATGGATTTTTCGATCTTGAATGGGGCATGTTCACCGAGCTCGGCATCGTCGACGAAGCCACCCCGGTGGTGGCCATCGTCCATGATGTGCAAGTTGTGGAGGACAAGCTTCATCCGAGTGCCACCGACATTCTGGTGGACTATATTGCCACTCCAAGCCGTATGATAACGGTAGAGCGGCGCGCCAAGCGGCCCCGGGGCGTGAAATGGGAGTTACTGGAGCCGGAACAGATCGCCGCGACGCCGCCCCTGCAGGAGCTTCGGCGCATGCAAGGCATCGGTTGACCTAAATCCCTTTCCAACGATCCCCAGGAGGAAGACATGAGAATCGCCATCGACCGCAGAAAATTCCTGAAGCTCAGCGCCGCCGCGGCCTCCGCCCCGGCGCTGCTCGGCCCGCGCGCCGCCCTTGCCGCCGGCACGCCGCTGACCATGCAGGCCGCATGGATCAACGACGCCGAGTTCGCCGGCTATTTCGTCGGCATCGACAATGGCCTCTACGCGGCCGAGGGCCTCGACCTGACCTATCTCCCCGGCGGCCCGGACGTGATCCCGGAAAGCACCATCGTGGCGGGCAAGGCGGACCTCGCGCTCACCACGCCGGACACCACGGTGAAGGCCATCACCGACCAGGGCGCCAAGTTCAAGATCATCGGCGCGCAATACCAGAAGAACCCGATCGGCATCGTGTCGCTCGCCTCAAAGCCGATCAAGACGCCCCAGGACCTCGTGGGCAAGACCCTGGCCGTGCCGCCCGTCAATGTGATCTCGGTCGAAGCGATGCTGAAGCTCAACAACATCGACAAGGCCCAGGTCAACATCGTGCCCTACGCCTATGACCCGACGCCGCTCATCAAGGGCGAGATTGACGCCTCGCTCGATTTCACCACCAACGTGCCGTTCACCATCAAGCAGGCCGGGCCCGACGCCGTGTCCTTCCTGCTCTATGATTTCGGCTTCACCATCTACAATGACACCGTGGTGGTGACCGAGGAGACGCTCAAGAACAAGCGCAAGGAGCTCGTGTCCTGGCTGCGCGCCAGCCGCAAGGGCTGGGAGGAGAACTTCAAGGACCCGAACGTCTATCCGCCGAAGTTCGCCGACACCTGGTTCAAGGGCACCGGCCGGACCATCGACAACGAGATCTACTTCAACGTCGCCCAGAAGCCGCTGATGGAAACGCCGGCCGGCATCTTCGCGATGACCGAGGAGGGTATCCAGAAGAATATCGACGCGCTGTCGCAAGTCGGCATCAAGGCCACCAAGGACATGTTCGACACGTCCCTGCTGGCGGAGATCTGATGGCCGGCGACCGGAGCATACGCCTCCGGAACATCACCAAGACCTTCAACGCGCGCGGTGAGACCCTCACCGCGCTCGATTCCGTTTCGCTCGATTGCGAGCCGGGCTCGTTCACGGCGCTGATCGGGCCATCGGGCTGCGGCAAGTCCACCCTGCTGCGGCTGGCGCTGGGCCTTGAAACGCCGGACTCCGGCACGGTCGAGATCGGCGGCCTCGCACCCGGCGCCGCAGCCTCCACGGGGACTACCGGCGTGGCGTTCCAGGATTCGGCCCTGCTGCCGTGGCGC
>NZ_JBJTER010000088.1:0-33369 GCF_046093005.1 Aestuariivirga sp. | reverse complement strand
CATCGTGATCGCGACCGTTTCGGTGCTGCTGGCGCTGGTCATCGGCACGCTCGCCGCCTATGGCTTTTCGCGCTACCCGCTCAAAGGCAACGATACCTATCTGTTCATCATTCTCACCACCCGCATGCTGCCGGCCATCGTCGTCATCATACCGGTGATCCTGATGTTCCGCGCCGTGGGGCTGTCCGGCTCCTACACCGGCATCATTCTGCTCTACACCGCTTTCAACCTCGCCTTCACGATCTGGATGATGAAGAGCTTCTTCGACGAGCTTTCGCCTGATGTCGAGGATGCCGCGCGCATCGACGGCTCGTCCGATACCCGGGTGTTCTTCAAGATCGCGCTGCCGCAGGTGGTGGCGGGGCTCGCCGCCACCTTCGTGTTTGGCCTGATCCTCACCTGGAACGAATTCCTGTTTGCCCTGCTGCTCACCGGCCCCGATACGCGCACCGTGCCGGTGGCCATGAACCAGGCCGTCTCGTCTGGCGGGCGCGGCACCGACTGGACGCTGCTGGCCGCCATCGAAACCCTGTTCCTGATCCCTGTGTTCCTTGTCACCTTCTTCCTGCAGAACCATCTGCTGCGCGGCGTGACCTTCGGCACGGTGAAGCGCTGACATGTCGACGATCGAAGTCAGGAAGCTCACCAAGCAGTTCGGCGCCTTCACGGCGGTGAAGGACGCCGATCTGAAGGTCGATGCCGGCGAGGTGGTCTGCCTGCTGGGGCCTTCCGGCTGCGGCAAGACCACGACGCTCCGCATGATCGCCGGGCTGGAGCGCGCCACGGCGGGCGACATCATGATTGCCGGCCAGCGCATGAACGAACTGCCGCCGCAGAAGCGCGACATCGCCATGGTGTTCCAGTTTTACGCGCTTTACCCCGCGCTGTCGGTCGGCGCCAACATCGCCATGCCGCTCCATTACGAGAGCCTGTCGAAGGCCGATGCCGACGCGCGCGTGATGAAGGTGGCCAAGATCATGCACCTCGACACGGTGCTGGACCGCATGCCGAACCAGATTTCGGAAGGCGAGAAGCAGCGGCTTGCGGTGGCCCGCGCCATCGTGCGTGACCCCAATTGCTTCCTGTTCGACGAACCCCTGTCGCGCCTTGACGTGGAGCTGCGCCATTCGATGCGCGGCCAGATCAAGGAGGTTCTGCAGGGCCTCTCGAAGGCCACCGTGATCGTCACCCACGATCAGCTGGAGGCCCTGACCATGGCCAACCGCATCGCCATCATGAAGGAAGGCGTGATCGAGCAGATCGGCACGCCGCATGACGTGTTCGCCAAGCCAGCCAATGTTTTCGTGGCGAGCTTCATCGGCACGCCGCAGATGAACCTGGTGGAGGCCGATCTCACGTCCTTCGGCGATGGCATGGCCGCGGTGGTGCTGGCCGGGCAGCAGGTGTCAATCGGCGCCGATCCCGGGGTCTCCCGGCTCAAGCCTTCGAAGGTCACCATCGGCATCAGGCCGCGGGCGTTTGCCGTGGCCGGCGAAAAGGCCCGCGACACCATCGCGGCGCAGGCCGAACTGATCGAACCGATGGGCGCTGAAACGCTCATTCACGCCCGCACCGCCGATGGGCGTGACATTCGCGTGGTGGTGCCACGCGAGAAGCGCGTGAAGGTGGGTGAGCCGCTGCACCTCCGGCCCGATGCGCGGCAGACGCATTTCTTCGGCGATGACGGAAAGGCGGTGCGCGCATGAGCGGCGGCGATCAGGGCATGACGCGCCAGGGCGCGCTCCGGCTCGAATATTTCATCATCGGGCTTGGCGTCTTCGCGCTGCTGCTGATTTTCCAGCCCTTCAGCCTGCAGCTGTTCGCCATCGGCGGCGTGCTGGTGGTGATCGCCGGACTCGTCAACAATCTGCTTCCGCTCGCCCAGCCCGGCGTTCCGGCGCGCAGCGTGGTGACCGCCGCCATGGTGGTAGCGATGATCTTCCTCATCGTCGTCCTGGTGGCGATCGCGGCCGCGCATCTCTATGGCGTGTTCTTCCTCAAGCCGCCCGACCCGAACACCACCGCGGGCAAGGTGCAACTCGCCACGCCGCCGTTCTGGAAGCAGCCGCTGGTGTGGGGTATCGCGGCGGTGGCCGCCGTGCTGGCCGGCATCATCACGGCCATGAACAGGGCCCGTGGCTGAAATGCGCTATGACGTCTCGGTGATCGGCCTTTACATCCTTGATGTTCTGGGCCGTCCCGTCACCCGCATTCCGGACCGCGGCAACGTCGACTTCATCGAGGAAATCCGCTTGACCGTCGCCGGAACCGCGGGCGGAACGGTGATCGACACCGCCAAGCTGGGGCTGAAGAGCCTCGCGGTTGGCGCGGTCGGCGACGATGAAAAAGCCGATTGGGTGCTGATGACCATGCAGAAGCATGGCATCGACACCACCGCCATGCAGCGGCTCAAGGGTATTCCGACATCCGCCACCATTTTGAACGTGCGGCCCAACGGCGACCGTCCGGCGCTGCATGTGCGTGGGGCGTCCGATCATTTCGATGTGCCGCCCGCCATGTATGAGCAGGTGTTCGATGCGCCGATTGTGCATCTGGGCGGCACCGGTCTGCTCAAGAAGCTGGATGGCCCAGCCTCCCTGACCCTGCTCAAGGAGGCGAAGGCGCGCGGCCGCACCGTCACCTTTGACCTGATCGCGGCGAGCGCGGAAACCATCGGCATCGTCGGGCCCTTGCTGCCTTATATTGACTATTTCATGCCTTCGATCGAGGAGGCAAAGGACATGTCCGGGCAGGCCAGCCCGGAAGATTGCGCGAAATTCTATCTCGACAAGGGCGCCGCGTGCTGCGTCTTCACCCTGGGCGGCGATGGCGCCTATTACGCCCACCGCGACGGCACCCGCATCCGCTCTCCTGCCTATGACGTGCGGGTGGTCGATACCACGGGCTGTGGTGATGCCTTTGACGCCGGCTTCATCGCGGCGTTGCATCACGGCATGGACCGTGAGACGTCGCTGCGCTTCGCGCAGGCGGCGGCCGGCCTTGTCGCCACCGGGCTTGGCTCGGACGCCGGCATCGTTTCCTTCGATGATACGCTCAACACCATGAAGAAGTGGAAGATCAAGACATGAGATTTCAGGGCAGGCGCGCCGTCGTCACCGGTGGCCTTTCGGGTATCGGCGAGGCGGTGGCCAAGCGCATCGCCGCCGAAGGCGGCAGGGTGGTGTCATGGGACATGCAGGGCGGCATCGTCACCGACATCTCGAACTGGGAGTCGGTGAAGGCCGCCGCCGATGAGACCATCCGCCAGCTTGGCGGCATCGATATTCTGGTGAACAGCGCGGGGATCGCGGGGCCAACCGCCACCGTCACCGACCTCAAGATGGAAGACTGGCACCGCACCATCGCCATCAATCTCAATGGCACGTTCTTCACCAACCGGGCCGTGGTGCCGCATATGATGGCCGGCAATTATGGCCGCATCGTCAACATCGCCTCGATCGCCGGCAAGGAAGGCAACCCCAACGCTTCCGCCTACTCGGCGTCCAAGGCCGCCGTGATCGGCTTCACCAAGTCGCTGGCCAAGGAACTGGCCAAGACCAACATCACGGTCAACAGCGTGACCCCGGCCGCGGTGAGGACGCCGATCTTCGACCAGATCCCGCAGAGCCATGTCGATTTCATGCTGTCCAAGATCCCCATGGGGCGGCTTGGCAAGGTGGATGAGGTGGCGAGCCTCGTCTGCTGGCTGGCGAGCGAGGAATGCTCGTTCTCGACGGGCGCCGTGTTCGACGTGTCCGGCGGCCGCGCCACCTACTGACGGCCGTTATACCGCCGTAAAGCCGCCGTCGATCAGCAGGTCATGGCCGCAGATCATGTCCGAGGCCGGTGAGGCGAGGAACAGGATGGCGTCCGCAACCTCGATTGGCTTGCCGAAGCGCCCGGCCGGAATCTTCGCCTTCATCGGATCGCCCTTTTCCGGCTTGCCCCACACCTGTTCGCCCATCGGCGTCAGGATCACGGTGGGGCAGACCGTGTTGATCTGGATGTTGTGCTTTGCCCACTCCACCGTCATCACCTTGGTCAGCATGTTGAGGCCGCCCTTGGAGGCGCAATAGGCGGCATGCGCGTCGAGCCCCACGACGCCCGCCTGCGATGACACATTGATGATCTTGCCGGCCTTCTGGGCGATCATCTTGGGCGCCAGCTCGCGCGCCACCAGGAAGGGGGCCCGGAGATTGACCGCCATGGTGGCGTCCCAGTCGGCCACCTTCGCGTCGAGCAGGCTGTCGACGAGCGCGATGCCGGCGTTGTTGACGAGGATGTCGATCGTGCCAAAGGCGGCCAGCGCGTCCCGCGCGGCCTGCGCCGGGCCTTCCGGGGTGGCCATCTCGGCGGCGATGGCCACGCACCGGCGGCCTTTGGCCTCGACCGCCGCCTTCACGGCGGCAAGCCCCGCCGGATCGCGTCCCACGGCGGCAATATCGGCGCCGGCGTCGGCCAGCACCATGCAGGCTTCGAGCCCGATGCCCTTGGTGGCCCCCGTCACCATCGCCCGCTTGCCGCCGAGGCCAAATCTCTTCATCCAGTCAGCCATTGTATGTCCTCCGGTTTTTGGCGATCTTTGCCAAGCGGATCGAAACCGTCAATGGCAATGGAGGGAGCGGCGGATATGCAACGCATGGGCAGGGTCATCAGGCTGAAACCGGAGGTGATCCCGGAATACAAGCGCATTCACGCGGCGGTGTGGCCGGAAGTGCTGAACGCCATCCGCGACAGCAACATCCGCAACTACACGATCTTCCTGAAGGAACCGGAGAACCTGCTGTTCGCCTATTGGGAGTATCACGGCGCGGACTTCGAGGCCGACATGCGGAAGATGGCGGATGCCCCACGCATGAAGGAATGGTGGGTCATCACCGATCCGATGCAGATACCCTTCGAGACCCGTGCCCCCGGCGAGTGGTGGGCGGCCATGGAAGACGTCTTCCACACCGATTGATGGAGTAACGGCGCACGCCAGCCGCCGCCTCACGCCATGGCGGCGCCGCCATTGGCGCCAAGGCATTGGCCGGTGAAGAAACTGCTGCCGGGCGCCGCCAGGAACAGTACCGCCGCGGCGATTTCCTCCGGGCGGCCGATCCGTCCCAGGGGATGCGCTGTTTCCAGTTTCTTCTGTTCCGCGGTGAGGCTGTCGAAGCCGAGGAGCGCGGTGTCGGTCGGCCCGGGCGCCACGGCGTTGACGAGGATGCCGGGCGCCAGCTCCCGTGCCCATGAGCGGGTGAGCCCGAGGATCGCGGCTTTGCTGGCGCAATAGACGGACGCGTTGGCGCGGCCCAGATAGGCGAGCTCGGACGCGATGTTGACGATCCGGCCGCTGGCCCCCATGTGCTTCAGGGCCTCGCGCGTCACCAGGATGGCGCCCCGGACATTGACGGCGAAATGCGTGTCGATCTGCTCCGCCGTGATGTCCGGCAGCGCCGCCTCCCGCATGATGCCGGCGTTGTTGACCAGAACATCGATGCCGCCGAGCCGGCTGG
Organism: Aestuariivirga sp.; assembly: GCF_046093005.1. Classification (GTDB taxonomy): domain Bacteria; phylum Pseudomonadota; class Alphaproteobacteria; order Rhizobiales; family Aestuariivirgaceae; genus Aestuariivirga. The sequence goes on along the minus strand of NZ_JBJTER010000088.1, from coordinate 27,871 downwards.
CCGCTTCGGCCACCGCCGCGGCGACGTCGGCCTCCCTGGTCAGGTCGCAGCGGAGAATTTCCACGGGCGCCTTCGCCGCGGCAAGATCGAGACCGATCACGCGGGCGCCTTCCGCGGCAAAGGCCTGCGCCGTCGCGCGGCCAATGCCATTGGCGGCTCCCGTCACCAGCACACGTCTTCCGTCCATCGGCTTCACCATGGCACTTCTCCGCGATCTACTCCCAGTGACTGGCCCGTCACGTTGCGCGAGCGGGAAGAGGCGAGAAACATATAGGCGTCCGCCATGTCCTCCGGCTCCATGAGGCCGGGCAAGGCCTGCGCGCCGGTGATCGAGGCCAGAAGATTGTCCTCCGTCTCGCCGCGCCGCGCCGCCATCAGCTTGAGCGACAGCATGGAGGCTTGCGTGCGCACCCAGCCAGGGCAGACGGCATTCACGCGGATGCCGCGCGGGCCCAGTTCCTTCGCCCAGGTCTTGGTAAGGCCGATCACCGCATGCTTGGAGGCCACATAGGCGCCGAACAGCGGCTCCGCCACGCGGCCCCAGATGGATGCTGTATTGATGATCGCGCCACCCGTGCTCATGCGCGCCAGGGCCCGGCGCGTGACGATCTGCGTGCCGATCACGTTGATCTCGATGATGCGCCGGAACATCGCCTCGACCTCGTCGCCGCCCTCGCCAACGGGTGTCAGCCGCTCGAGGCCGGCATTGTTGATCAGCACATCGATGTGGGCGAGGCCCGCGAGCGCGCGCTCAACCGCCGTCGCATCCGTGATGTCGGCGACGCAGCCCGAGGCGCCGATCTCCGCCGCTGCCTGCTCCACCGCGGTGTCGTCCGCAATCAATGTGAGCCGCGCGCCGGCGGCGGCGAAGCCCGTGGCGATGCCAAGCCCAATGCCCCGGCTGGCGCCGGTAATGACGACGGTCTTGCCAGAGAGGTCTTGGCTCATGGGTGGTCTCCGGTTTCATTGCGGATCATGTGCAGCACGTCATTGCGGAGCCGGAAGAAGGCCTCGCCCTCCCGCACCTCCAGCGTCCGTGAGGGACCGAGCACGGCCCCGACGTCGATGTCGTGAAGAACGCGCGCCGGCCTCGCGGAGAACAGGATGATGCGGTCAGCGAGGAAGACGGCCTCCTCGACGTCATGCGTCACGAAGATGACGGTCTTTTCCTCCTCGCGCTGGATCTGGCGGAGTTCAAGCTGCAGCCGTTCGCGGGTCAGGGCGTCGAGTGCGCCGAAGGGTTCGTCCATCAGCAGCACGTCGGAGCCCGCCGCAAGGGTCCGGGCAATGGCCACGCGCTGGCGCATGCCGCCCGAGATGCGGTTGGGATAGGACCGGCGGAAATCCGTCATGCCGATCAGCTTGAGGTAATGATCGACGCGGGCTGAACGCTGCTCATCGCTGAGATCGTCACGGTAGCGCATGCCGAAGGCGATGTTGCCTTCCACCGTCAGCCAGGGAAACGACGAATAGGACTGGAACACCATGCCGCGCCGCCGGTCTGGCTCGGTGATGACGTTGCCATCGAGCCGGATGACGCCGGAGCTCGGGCTGTCGAGCCCGCCGACCATGCGCATCAGCGTGGTCTTGCCGCAGCCCGAAGGCCCCAGGAAGATGGTGAAGGAGTTCCGCGCGATGGCAAGCGTGGTGTCCGAAACGACAGGCACCTCGCCGAAGCGCTTGCTCACGCGGTCGAAGGCGAGATAGGCATGCGCGGTCACCGGCCCGTCCTCATACATACCTGAACATGCGCCGGTGCAGCGCGCGGAGCAGCTGATCCGTCGCCAGTCCGATGAGGCCGATCACCACGACGCCCGCCATCACCTCCGGAGTCTTCACATAGCGCCGCGCCGACCAGATGACGAAGCCGAGGCCTGAATCCGCCGCCACGATTTCGGCCAGCACCAGATAGGTCCAGCACCAGCCGAGCGTGATGCGCAGATTGTCGACGAGCGTTGGCCCCATGGCGCGGAAGGCGACGTCGGTCAGCACCTGGCGCGGCTTGGCGCCCAGCGTGAGGGCGATCTCGACATATTCATGCGGCACACGGCGCATGTCATCGGCGACCAGCAATACCAGCTGGAAAAAGGTTCCGAGCCACAGCAGAAAGATTTTCGTCTCCTCGCCGACCCCGAACCAGATGATGGAGAGCGGAATCAGCGCGGGAACGGGAAGATACCGGATGAAGTCGATAATCGGCTCCAGCGATGCGCCGACCACCCGGTAGCTGCTCATCAGGATGCCGATCGGGATCGCCATGGCGGCGGCCAACAGGAAAGCCACCCAGACGCGCAGCGTGGAAATCAGGGCATGCCAGAGCAGGTTCTGATCCGTCGTCATCGTCCACAGCGCCTGCAGCACCCTGCTCGGCGCGGGGAGGAATTGTGGCTGGATCAGCCCGGCGCGGGCGACACCCTCCCACAGCAGGAGCACCGCAGCCGCCATCGCGACGCCGAGAAAGATCTCGGCGCGCACGCTGGCCTTGCCGCGGAACGCAAAGAGTCCGCCTGCCATGGAGTTGCCCCGCCGGTATCCGCCAGCCTAGGGCAGTGCAACGGTGTTGATCACCGCGTTATCGATCTGCTGGTTCGAATCGAGCTTGTTGTCAGCGGCGCCGTTTTCGAGATTGAGCTGCATGACGGTGTCGAAAATGTCATGCAGCTTGCCGCGCTCTCCCTGCTTTCCGAGATAGGCCTGGGCTTCGGGCAGCGGCGTGTAGGCCAGGCTTGTTGCGAGAATCTCCTTCACGTCAGCCGGTGTGAGCCCGAAATGCGGCGCGGCCAGTTCGGCATATTTGTCGGGCTCGGCCTGGCTGAAGGCGATGGTCTTGTAGATGCATTTGAGGAAGCTCTGATACTTCTTGGGATTAGCGGCGAGATCGTCCTTGCGGGCGGTGATCACGTCAATGATGATGCCGCGGTAATCCTTGGACGACAGCAGGACCTTGGCGCCCGCCCGGCTGGAGTTCTTGACCGCCTGCGACATGAAAGGCTCGTAGGTGGCAACAGCGGCAATCGACTCGTCGGCGAACACGGCACCGGTATCGGCGGTGGCGATGTCCTTGATGTCCAGGTCCTTGAAGGTAAGGCCGGCCTTCTTGAGTTCCATCTGCAGCAGGAGCCGCGCCGGAATGTTGGGCTCGGCGGCCACCGTCTTGCCCTTGAGATCGGCCACCGCCGCGATCGACCCGTCGGAGATGACGCCGTCGCCGCCTACCGACTCGTCGATCACGCCGATGATGACGCCGGGCGTCTCGGCATCGCGCGGGCGGCCCTGGTGCTCGCCCACCGTGCGCATGTCAACCTCGATGTCGCCGCGGGCATAGGCCGCCATGACATTCGAACGGTCATCCTCGAACTTGTAGTCGACTTCGATGCCTTCCTCCTTGAAGCAGCCAAGGTCATTGGCCACATGCACCGGGGCAAAGCCGAGCCAGGTGGGCGCCAGCATGCGGATGGTTTCGGCGGATTGCGCCGGGGCGGCGGCCGCCATCACCGCGACGACGGCGGCGCCGGTAAGAAATTTCTTCATCAGAGACCTCCCGTTGATTTTGCGCGTCGGTCCAAAGGCGGGGACCAGCACTTTCCTCGATTTTTGGGGCTTTTTCCTTGCAAAAGTCAATGTCGGAAAAGCCCTGAATGGCCTCATGAGATCCTCGCCAGCCCGGTTTTCACCCGCCGCAGCGGGATGGAGCTCTCGATTGACGCTACGCCAGGCACCCTGGTGAACTTGCCCACCAGGAAACGCTCGAAATCAGCAAGGCCCGTGGTGGCGATGCGCAGCAGATAGTCGCGGTTGCCGGTCATCAGCCAGCAGTCCACCACTTCCGGAAAACCGCGAATTGCCGCTTCGAACCTGGCCAGCGCCTTGTCCACCTGCTTGTCCAGCTTCACCGAAACGAACACCGAAAAGCCAAAGCCCAGCGCCACTTCGTCGATCAGCGCGGCATAGCCGCTGATGATCCCCGCCTCTTCCAGCAGCCGTACCCGCCGCGCGGCGGGCGAGGCCGAAAGCCCCACCGTTTCGCCAAGTTCGTTGATGGTGATGCGGCCATTCTGCTGCAGGGCGCGCAGGATCGCCATGTCGATACGATCAGGAGAGGTATTCGTCATCACAAGACCCATAGATATTAGCGGAAAACACTACGATACAATCACTTACGGTATAAGAATAGCGAAAAACACCGGCGGTTTTGCGCTATTGTTCCTGTCCTGATGATGGAGGGCCACGCCGTGACAGACGAAGACCGCATCGGCCACCTCAAGAGCATCGAAAGACTGATCCTGTGGCTGTCCCACTGGATGATCCACTATGCCAATCATATCCGCCCCAAGGCCGATGCCATCAAGACCGGCGGCCACCAGGCATCGTCGGCGTCGGTCGTCTCGATCATGACGGCGCTCTATTTCTCGGCGCTGCGGCCCGAGGACCGGGTGGCGGTGAAGCCTCATGCCGGGCCGGTATTCCACGCCATCCAGTATCTGATGGGTAATCTGAGCCGCGAGAAGATGGAGAACTTTCGTGGCTTCGGCGGTGTGCAGAGCTATCCTAGCCGCACCAAGGACAGCGACGATGTCGATTTCTCGACCGGATCGGTGGGCCTTGGCGTGGCCATGACCTGCTTTGCCGCGATGGTGCAGGAATATATCGCGGCAAAGCCCTGGGGCGCGGCGCTGCGGCCGGGCCGCATGATCGCGCTCGCCGGCGATGCCGAACTTGACGAAGGCAATATCTACGAAGCGCTGCAGGAAGGCTGGAAGAACGCCCTCAGGAACTGCTGGTGGATCATCGACTATAACCGCCAATCGCTTGATGGCGTGGCCCCGGAGGGCCTGTGGACGCGCATCGAGACGATTTTCGCGACCTTCGGCTGGCGGGTGGTGCGCATCAAACATGGCCTGTTGCAGCGGCAGGCCTTTGCGGAACCAGGCGGCGAGGCCCTGAGGCGCTGGATCGACGATTGCCCCAACCAGCTTTATGCGGCGCTGGTCTACAAGGGCGGCCAAGCCTGGCGCGAACGGCTGACGCTTGATCTGGCGCGCCAGCCGCAAGCCCTGGAGCTGCTGGAGCGGCGCAGCGACGCCGCGCTTGCTGAACTCATGGAGAATCTCGGCGGCCATTGCGTGGCCTCCCTGGCCGATGCCTTCGCGGCGGCAACGGGCGATCAGCCGACCTGTTTTCTTGCCTACACCATCAAGGGCTGGGCCACGCCGCTGGCTGGCCACAAGGACAATCACAGCGGCCTGATGACAAAGGCGCAGATGGCCGAATGGCAATCGCGCATGGCTATTCCGGCGGGCCAGGAATGGGACCGCTTCGCCGGTATTGCGGACCCAGCCGGGCTCCAGGCCTTCATGGCTGGCGTTCCGTTCTTCGCAAAAGGGTTCCGCCGCCTTGCCGATGCCGTGCTGCCGGTGCCGGCAACCGCGCTCCCCTGGGAACGCGAGACATCCACCCAGGCGGCGTTCGGCAGGATCCTCGATGTGCTCGCGAAGGGAGAAACCGCGCTGGCCCAGCGCCTGCTCACCGTATCGCCGGACGTGACCGGCACCACCAGCCTGGGGCCCTGGGTGAACCGCCGCAGGCTATTCGCCAGGGTGGCGCGGGACGACACTTTTCTGCGTGAAAAAATCCCGTCCACGGCCCGCTGGGAGTTCGCGCCGGAGGGCCAGCACATCGAGCTTGGCATCGCCGAGATGAACCTCTTTCTGCTCCTCGGCGCGGCCGGACTGTCGCATGCGCTGTTCGGCAAGCGCCTGATCCCGGTGGGCACCGTCTATGACCCGTTTCTGGCGCGCGGGCTCGATGCCCTCACCTATGCTTGCTACCAGGATGCCCGGTTCATCATTGCCGGAACACCGTCCGGCGTGACGCTGGCGCCCGAGGGCGGCGCGCATCAGTCCATCGCTTCGCCATTGATCGGCCTCGCCCAGGACGGGCTGGCCGCCTTCGAGCCCGCCTTTGCCGACGAACTGGCGGTTATCATGGAATGGGCCTTCGGCTATCTCCAGCGCGAGGGTGGGGACGCCCCCGACGAGCGCACCTGGCTGCGCGATGAAACCGGCGGCTCGGTGTATCTGCGGCTCAGCACCAATCCTGTCGAACAGCCGCCCGCGAGGACGGATGCGGCCTTCCGGCAGAGCGTGATCGACGGTGGCTATTGGCTGCGGCCGCCGGGACCGAATTGCGAGGCGGTGATCGCCTATCAGGGCGTGGTGGCGCCCGAGGCGATCAGCGCCGCGGCGCTCATCGCCGAGCGTCATCGTGACGTGGGCGTGCTCGCGGTCACCTCGGCCGACCGCCTGAACGCCGGGTGGACGGCAGCCCAGCGGGCGCGGGCGCGCGGGCAGCTGGCGGCACGCGCCGCGGTGGAGCGCCTGTTGCAGGACCTGCCGCCGCATTGCACGCTCACCACGGTGATCGATGGCCATCCGGCGACGCTGGCCTGGCTGGGTGCCGTGCACGGCCACCGCACCATTCCGCTCGGCGTGGAGCATTTCGGCCAGTCGGGAAGCATCCCCGAGCTTTACAGGCACTTTGGAATATCAGCTGCCCGCATTGCCGCGACCGTGAATGGGCTGGCCAGCCGAGATCGCGGCCCTGCATGAGGATGCCTTCGATCTCGATCTTCTGGGCTTTGCCGAGGAGGAACTGGGACGCCATGGCCGGGGCAATCGGCGCGGCGGTAGCCGGCGACTGGATCGAGGCCGAAGCGCCGGGCGCTGCCCCGGTGCGCGTCGCCGAACTCCCGGTTCTCGCGGTCTACGCCACGCCCCATCCTTTTTGCTGAGCGCATCCAACACTGGAGCATCCCCATGGCACGCGCACGCGGCGCCAACGCCGTCATGGCCGCGGCATTCGAAACCACCTATGGCGTCACGCCGGGTCCGGGCTTCCGGAAGCCGCCCTTCGTCTCGGCAAACCCCGGCGTCTCCTGGTCCATGAGCAGATCAGGCGATGTCTGGGACAATGCTGCGATGGACGGCTTCTTTTCCTCGCTCAAGACGGGGCGAACAGCACGCAAGACGTATCGCACAAGGGCACAAGCCAAGGCCGATGTGTTCGATTACATTGAGTGCTTCTGCAACCCCAGGCGCCGGCATTCCACGCTCGGGTACATCAGCCCCATTGAGTTCGAGAGGAAGGCTGCGTTAGCTTAGGTGCCTGTCCACAGAACCGGCAGCAGGCCAATCCGAAGACCATTCGGGTCGACCAGGGCAGCGAGTTCGTCTCCCGCGATCTCGATCTCTGGGCCTACGCGAATGGCGTCACACTTTACTTCTCGCGGCCCGGCAAGCCGACTGACAATGCGTTCATCGAAGCGTTCAACAGCAAGCTCCGCAGCGAATGCCTGAATGGGCACTGGTTCATTAGCCTTGATGACGCCTGTGCGAAAATGGAGAATTGGCGCAGGTCCTAAAATGAAGAGAGACCCCACAGCGGGATCGGGCAAAACACCCCAATTCAGCTGCACAACTTCGGTGACGCATCCAGCCCGTCACTGACGAAAGAGGCCGAAAACTCTAGCCTCAGGTGATCCAAGGATTGGGGGCGGAGCAGCGACGGCCGCGTGGTGAACTTTCAACCACATCTATCGTTCATGCAACAGATGTCATTCTAAGCAATCCGGCTCTATGCCCTGCTGATCATTACAGGTTCCATGAACGCGAGCAGATCATCGGATAGATGACAGCGTATGGCATGACCTTCTCCCACCTCGCGCAGCGGTGGCAGCATCGTTTCACAGAGTGCGCCGCCCACTTTTGCTTTGTGCTGACAGCGCGACTGGAAGGGGCAGCCAGGCGGGGGATTGGTGGCCGAAGGAACCTCGCCTTCAAGAATGATCCGACGCTTGGTGTAGTTGGCGTCTGCAAGCGGGATGGCCGAAAGGAGAGCTTCTGTATAGGGATGGTAGGGTGGCGCGAAGACTTGCTGTGTTGTGCCCTGCTCAACCACGCGGCCGAGATACATCACGACCACACGGTCCGCGAGATAGCGAACCAGTGCAAGATCATGACTGATGAACAACATCGTGGTCTTGGATTTCCTTTGAATCTCCATCAATAGTTCAGTCACCGCGGCCTGAACTGAAACATCGAGCGCCGACATGGGCTCATCGGCGATCACCACCTTGGGTCCGCCAGCGAAGGCACGGGCAACACCAATGCGCTGCTTCTGACCCCCCGACAGCTGGCGCGGCATGCGTGATGCAAATTCGCGTGGCAACTTCACAAGATCAAGAAGCTCAAGCATCCGGCTGCGGCGCTCTTCTTCGTTTCTGCCGATGCCGAACTTCTCCAGCGTACGAACGATCTGCGTTCCAACGGACTGGCTCGGATTCAACGTATCAAAGGGATTCTGAAACACCATCTGGATCGACGAAATTGTTTCAGGCGAGCGTGCATTAACGGGCGTATCCTGGATTTCATTACCGTCCAGCACCACCTTGCCGGATGTCGCCTGTTCCAGCCCAAGAAGAACTTTCGCGAGGGTCGACTTGCCACAGCCCGACTCGCCCACGATGGCGACGATCTCCCGCTCTTGCGCAGAGACGCTGACATCCTCATTGGCCTTCACGGTGCGTGGCGCTCCACCAAGAATGCCGCCAGACTTGACTGCATAATGCTTTTGCAGATGGGACACCTGAAGAACAGTCTCTCCTCTGGTGAGAACTCCACGGGGCTTTGCCCGCTCCGCTTTGCGCAGCCAGTCGATCTCCCCGCTGCGCAGGCAACGGCTCTCATGGCCGTCACCCGCGCCAACCGTACTCATCTGCACACGGCCAACATCACAAGTGCCGGACACGAAATATTCGCAGCGTGGGCCAAAACTGCATCCTCGCGGCCGGTGGTGGGGCAACGGAAGCTGGCCTGGAATTGCTTGCAAGGGCCGGCTGTTCTTGTCGGCGCTGGGCAAGGCGATGGAGCGAAACAAGCCTTGCGTATAGGGATGACGCATTGCGCCAAACACGTCTTCCACGTGGCCGGTCTCTATTGCTTCGCCGGAATACATGACGGTGATGCGGTCGCAGGTTTCACGGATGAGGCCCAGATTGTGGGAAATGAAAAGAATCGAGGTTCCGAAGCGCTGGCCCAGATCCTTGATGAGCTCAATGATTCCAGCTTCCACGGTCACATCGAGGGCCGTCGTTGGTTCATCGAGCAGGAGCAGAGCGGGTTTGGCCAACAGGGCCATGGCAATCACGATGCGTTGCTGCTGGCCGCCCGAGAGTTGGTGCGGATAACAGCGCATGATCCGTTCGGGATCAGGCAGCCGGACTGCCTTAAGCATGTCGAGCGCCCGCATTTTAGCGTCTTGCTTCGTTGCCTGTTCATGCAGGATCGGCACTTCCATCAACTGCTTGCCGACGCGCATGGCCGGATTAAGGCTCGCCATCGGCTCCTGATAGACCATTGATATCTGTGAGCCGCGGATGCCGCGCAATTCCGCCGCACTCAGCTTGGCTATGTCCCGGCCCATGAAGCGGACCGTGCCCTTGGTGATGCGGCCGATGCCGGGAAGATCGCGCATGATGGCAAGCGCCACAGTTGACTTGCCGCAGCCGGATTCGCCCACAATTCCCATCGCCTCCCCCGGCATAATCCTCATGGAAAAATCCATGACAGCGGAAATCTCGGTTAACCGGGTGAAGAAAGAGATGTGGAGGTTTTCGATCTCGAGGATAGGCGTGGTCATAGGTGTCCTCGTCAATCCCTCAATGACTGTTCACGAAGTGAATCGGCAAGCAGATTTAAACCCAGAACGAACGACATGAGTGCCACCGCTGGCGGAATGACCGGATGAACGGCGACTCTCAACAGCCGGCTGGCATCCTTGATCGCGGTACCCCAGTCAGGGCTTTCAGGCGGCATGCCAAGCCCAAAGTAACCGAGCGCTCCAAGAAAAATGGTGGTGTACCCGATCCGCAGGCACGCATCGACGATCAGGGGCCCGCGCGCATTGGGGAGAATCTCCCACAGCATGGTGTACCACGGCGACTCGCCACGCGTTTGCGCCGCCGCAACATACTCGCGCGTCTTGATATCCATGGTGAGGCCGCGCACGATGCGGAACACGCTGGGACTCGAGGCAAAAGCAACCGCCACGAAAATGTTGAGCGTACTCGGGCTGACCCGCATGACCCCCAAGGGATCGGAATCGAAGACAAAGGTTGCAAATAGCCAGGCACCGGCAACCAGTATCCCTCCAATGAGACCTGCGCACAGGACTGGGCGACCGCGAAAGCCCGCGTAGACCATGGCGAGGAGCAGAGTGATGGGAAAGCAGAACAGTACAGCCGCCATCACATAAGGGATCGGCGTGTCGAGGATGCCCGGCGACACGAGCAGATAGAACAGCAAGATGAGTGGGAATGCCAGAATGAGATTGGCGAGAAACGAGAAGAACCTGTCGATGCGCCCCCCAAGATATCCTGCAGGCAGGCCCAGCGCGATGCCAACGGCAAATGCAAGTGCCGTGGCCAGCGGCGCCACAATGAGAACGATCCGGCTGCCATGTATCATGCGGCTGAAGACATCGCGGGCGAGCTTGTCTCCTCCGAACAGGAACGGCACGCCCGAACTGGTTTCGATCGCGCCTGGAGGCGCATGCTTAAGGGCGACAAACTGTTGCAGCGGATCGAAGGTCGAGATGATGTCAGCGAACAGGGCCGTGAAGAACCAGAATGCGATCAGCACTACACCCGCAATTCCAACGCCTGAATCGAACAGTTGGCCGTAAAGGCCAAGGCGCCGCCGGTAGGCGAAACTTGCGGCGACCAACAGCCAGAGCGACAACCAGACGGGCCACAGCTGCTTCAAGGTGAAGAATATGATTGCGATGACAGATAGTTTTTCCATCTTCCCGCTATTGCACCCTGATACGCGGGTTGAGATAGGCGTAACCGATGTCCGAAATCAGCTGGGTGACAAGCACCAGCAGAACAGACATGATTGAGCATGCGAGCAGTAGATCGATGTCGTTGTTTCCCGCCGCCTCGACCAACAGGTAGCCGAAGCCCTGGTAGCGGAACATCACCTCGACGATCACAACACCGGTGAGAAGCCAGGTGAACTGGAGCATGATCACAGTGAAGGGTGCAATAAGTGCATTGCGCAATGCGTGCTTCAGCACGACGCCGGCGAAGCTGTGCCCCTTGAGACGGGCCGTGCGGATGTATTGCGTGGTCATCACCTCCGCCATGGAAGCTCTCGTCATGCGAGCGATGTAACCTATGCCGTAGATGGCCGGGGTGATGACGGGCAATGTGAAATTGTAGAAAGTAATCCCGTCTGACGTCGCGGTCGCAGCCGACCCGTTGAGCCATCCCAGCCAGGTCGCAAAGACCACGGCGAACAGGACTCCTGATATGTATTCAGGCGTTGCTGTCGTGGTGATTGACAGAACCGATAGACAACGGTCCATGCGCGAGCCCTCCCGCATGCCGGCGAGCACGCCGACCACCAGAGCCGTGGGCACCATGACAACCAGCACCCAGAACATCAGGATGCCCGTGGCGCGCAGCGACGGCAGCAGCTTGTCGATAACCTTGACCTTGAACTTCGTGGAACAGCCGAAGTCGCCTTGGAGGATGCCTGAGTAGACAGGTACGGTTTGCTCGGCACAGAAGTTGAATCGCGCCTGCGCCTCACCCGTTTCGGGGTCGATGTTCGGCTGCTTCGGAATCACCCCGAGCCAGGCGCCGTAGCGCTCAAGAAAGGGCCGACGATATCCGTTGCGTTCCAGCCACTTCTCGATATCGACATCCGAGGCGCGGGTTTCTGTCTGGGTGATCGACAACTTGCGCAGATTAGGCTCAAGATTCACTAGATAGAATACAGCGAGTGTCAGGCAGAGCACGGTCCACAAGATGCCTGTCGTCCGCCTGATAAGAAAGCCGAGCAGTGCGCCCACGTGTCACCGCCCACCACAGATCATATCCGCCAGCTTTCTGAAGGACAGTTCCCTCTCCATTCCCAACACATAGTCGGCGATGTTCTGCGCTCTGGCAGTAAAGCCCGCACTTTCCATGAGAAGGTGGAACTTCGCGACGATCTCCTCATCGGAAAACGCGTTCTCAGCACTGCCGCGGGCGACAGCAGGACGCGATTCCAACGTCACGCCATCCCGAAGCTTGATCGAGGCCGAGGCCCAGCGCTCACTGGGAAACAAGCGCGAGAAATCGGGATCATCAATAACTTCTATTCGCTTCGCAACCGACAGGATCGCACTGTCAGCAAGCGCAGTTGTTCCGATCTCATCTGGCCCAACTTGCCCCCTGACCAATAGCGCCGCCACCGGGAATGGCAGGCTGTATTGGGCAACCTCTGTGGTGGGCGGATTCCAGATTTTCAGCCTGCTGGCCTCGTGGAAGGTCCGGATGCGAATAGATGAGATGTCGGAGGAGTGAAATCTGTGTTCCCGTTTCAGCTGCATGGCGGCTTCCATGGCCGGTTGAGCCCAGCGGCAGACGGGATAAGCCTTGATATATTGCTCAGAAAGCCGCCAACGGGACCCCAGATCGCACCACAGCGGCTCAACAACAGGATCCTCCGCGGTGATTGCCGGTGCTCCAGTGAAACCGGCCTTGGCGAGGTAGGCGGAGGAAACGCCAACCATCGCGCCCCAGCCGGAGCCATCCTTGAGCATGGACGGATGGTCGATGCAGCGCATCATCTGACTTCTCGGGCCATTGTATTCGGCGATACCCAGCGCCTCGCGCAGCATTGCGCTATCGAGGCCAAGCAATCGCGCGCCGGCGGCAACGATGCCCAGTCCCACCCAGGCGCCAGACGTGTGATAGTCTGGTGCGGTCTGATGAAGCGCAATTCCGGCCCGGATCGCGATTTCGTAACCGGCAATGAGGCTCGCCAGTCCATCCGCACCACTGATATCGTCATGAACATCCGCGAAGGCCATGAGTCCCGAGAGTACACCGCATCCCGCGTGGCCCTTGGTGAGCGGGTGGCCGTCATGGGCATCAAAGCTGTCAATCGTTGAGGCGTTGACAAACGCGGCCCCCGCCGGGCTCGTTCGTCCATCGGCAAAGAACAGCCGAGCTCCGGCAGGCGAGGCGCCGAACAATAGCGGGGCTGCATCCCGGGCGATTGCGCTGAGTTGCAAGCGGGAGCCTGCGGCTGCCACGCCGATCGTATCAAGCAGACAACGCTTCGCATCATGAATGACGGCTGAGGGCACATCGCACAGCGACAACTCGGCCGCGAATTCTACCAATGTGCTCTTCATTGAACTCTCTCAGACAGGAGGCCTGCCGGGCGGTACTTGCCCGGCAGACATAGAGGCGTCAGTCGTCAAACGTTCAGCCAGGTTTCGCCGAGGTCGATCTCGAAGGTCTGATGCATTTCGTAGTTCATCACCTCGGGCGCCCGGTGGTTGTAGATGTTCTGCCAGTAGGGTTGAATCAGCACCCCGCTGTCCTGCAGGATCTGCTCGACGTCCTTCATGACCTCCTTGCGCTTCGCAGGATCGGCAACTGACAGCGCCTCATTGAGCTTCGCGTCGAAATCCTTGTTGGAGAATGCCGACTCATTCCACGCCTCACCGGAGCGATAGGCAAGAGCAAGGACCTGAACGCCCAGGGGCCGCTGGTTCCAGTTGGTCATGGAATAGGGATACTTGGTCCAGTCATTCCAGAAGGTCGACCCCGGAAGAACCGTGCGCTTCACCTTGAAGCCAGCCTCGCGCAGCTGCGCGGCAATGGCATCGCCGGTGTTCTTGTGCCAGTCCTGGTCGACGGTGATCAGTTCATGCTCAAAGTCCATCTGGCCGGCCTCGGTCATCAGAGCCTTGGCGCCCTCGATATCGCGTTTCTGCTTTGGCAGCTCGAAATACTCCGGGTGAAGCGGCGCCACATGATGATTCTCCGCGACGGAACCGATGCCATTGTTGCCCAACTTCAACAATGTGTCGTTGTCGACGGCCATTTGCAACGCACGGCGCACGCGCTGGTCATCGTAGGGCTTGTTGTTGACATTGGTGCGTGCAACGATGGTGTTGGCTGTGCTGATTTCCGACTTGACCAGGCCCATCTTGTCAAAGACGTCGATGTAGCTGGCCTCGGTGACCTGGTTGCAATGCACCTCCCTCGACTCGAAGGCGCTTATGATGGCGGATGGATCGGTGCCATAGTCGATGAATTCCACGCCATCGAGGTGAGCTTCCCCGCCCCACCACTTGCCATCGGCGCGGCGCTTCAGAACTGCTTTCGTACCGGTCTCATAAGAAACAAGTTCGAACGGTCCCGTACCGATGGGCTTGGCCACGATGTTCTTGCCATCGGCTTCAAAATTGCGGTGAACGATCAGAGCCGGATAATCCGACATGCCTGGAATGATCGTGATGTCAGGCTTCGGCAGCTTGAGCTTTACCGTGAAGTCGTCAACTTTAGTGATCGATCCCTCGATGGCCTTGCCGGTCTTCTCGTCGATCAGCGTGGACATGCGGCCGGCCATGGAATTGCCCTCCGCCGACTTGTCACACCAGCGCGTGATGTTGAAGACGACGTCATCGGCATTGAAGGCATCGCCATTGTTCCATGTCACGCCCTTGCGGACGTGAAGGGTGTATTCGGTCGCGTCGTCATTGACATCCCAGCTTTCCAGCAACTTGCCCTGGAACGTGAAGTCGCGCTGGTACTTTACCAGCGGCTCAAGGAACTGACGGGTTACATTGGCCATTTCCGACCAGTCATAGGTGCGCGGGTCCTTCTGCTCCTTGACCGGCATTTCGATCTTGAGCACACCGCCCTTCTTCGGCGTATCGGCCCGCGCGGGCGTCGGCACCGTCAGCCCGATTGCGCCATAGGCGGCCGCGGCCGTAGCGCCAAAGGCGCTGGCCAGCGCCAGAAATTCGCGGCGATCCATCCGCCCTGTCCTTGCGTCCTGCGCCATCGCATCAAATGCCGCGGGCAGTGCCTTCCCGTTTCTCTTGAACAACATTTCAGTTTCCTCCTCTGCGTATAAACACCTCCATCCGGAGCGTGTCTTGTTGATCCTCATGCGGGCCGTTCAGCCGGCCGCAGCATACTCACGGTCATGTGAAACACCAATGCCGAGAGCAGCACAGCGCCACCGATGATCGTATTGGCTGGAACTGTCTCCTGAAGAACAAGCCAGACCAGAAGCGGCCCCAGAACGACTTCAAGCAGGCCAATCAGCGCCACTTCCGCTGCGGGCAGGAAGCGAAGTCCCAGCGTGAAGAGCGCGATGGCACCGGGCAGCACAACGCAGCCGCCGATGAGAAGCCACAACCATTGCACCGACTGCAGCTGCCCGAGTGACGCGAAGGGCGCCGCAATGAGTGCGCCGATGATGAAACCCAGAACATTCGCTGGAATAAAATTCAGGTCGCTGCGGTGCTGGGCGATGACATAAAAGACTGCGGTGGACAGCGCATTGGCGAGAGCCATCACGTCTCCAAAAATGCCGCCCCCGCCAAGGCTTCCGCTGGCGACAATCACAATACCTGTCATGGCCATCACGATGGACAACCGTGTCGCTGGCCGTACGGCCTCCCCAAGAACTGCCCACCCAAGAAGGGCAGCGATCAGCGGCATGGACGCAAAAATCAACAGCGCATTGGCAGCACTGGTGTTGCTGATGGCAAGGCAGAACAACACGGTGCTCACGCCCTGCAGACCGCCGGCGATGAGACCCCAGCGGCCAAGTCGCAAGAACTCGCTCACCGTCGCCGAACGGTGAAACAGGAACATGCCGGCGATCAGAACCGCGGCCGCCGGCAGGGCACGCGCTGCTGCCAGCGTGAAGGGATCGGTCGCTGCGAGGCGGATGAGCAGCGCATCTGGCGTGAAGACGATCGCCCCGGCCAGTGTGATCAGCAATCCCTTGGTTTCATTACGCATGAATTGACTCAGGTGCCGACCGCCTCTTTGACCGCCTTGCCAAAAAGCTTGTCCAGGAAACCCATGAACCACACATGCTGACGATGATCATGGCGCGCCATGAGGACGTCCTGTTCGGCGCGGGTCTGTGCTCCCGGCTTGCCGTAGGCCGCCCAGTCATTATCCTGCCAGCGGCGGAAACAACGGGGCGTTACCTCCGCATGGAACTGGAAGCCGAAGGTCTGATTGCCGTATTTGAAGGCTTGCTGCCGAAAAATTTCGCTTGAAGCCAGATTGTCGGCGCCGTGCGGGATCTGGAACTCATGGAAGTGCGCCTGGGCGACCGTCAGTGTTTCGGGGAAATAGGATCGGCCTTTCTCCGTTGGCTTGATTTCATAATAGCCAAACTCGTGCGGCTCACTTGGCTTCGGACCGACGGGGGCGCCGAGGACATGGGCGATGGACTGTCCCCCCTGGCAGATGCCGAGCAAAGGCACATCCCGCCTGATGCACTGTTCGATCCAGCGGTTCTCGTCATAGAGGAACGGGTGCTTTTCTTCCTCAAAGACATTGAATGGGCCGCCATAAACCACCGAGCCGATCACGCTGCCGTCAACCTCGCCAAGCGCCTCGCCCTTGAAAGGCTTGCGGATTTCCGGTTCGAGGCCCCTTGAGCGGAAATAGGTGACCACGCGGTCATCATCGGGGTCATCGCCATGGCGGATCAAGACAACACGGGCCATCAAACTTCTCATTCGAAAGACAGAATCTAGGCATGATATTTGGTTTGGGCTCTCTGCTTTCGCAAAAAAATCGATGCCCACGCCATTGTTTTAATTTTGCCAACAGCGTCTGGGCCAGATTTAAGCTGCGAGGGAGCTGACTGCGGAAGGCCGTTCCATGGCCGGACCTTCGGTTTTCGAAAGACCTTTCAGACCCATGGATAGTGTCTCATGCGCCTTCTATTTGTCCACGCTCACCCGGTTCCGGAGAGCTTCAACACTGCACTGTTCAAGGCTGCGACAGAGACTGCCCGCGCAAACGGCCACGAGGTGCGCTCGACCGACCTCTACGCCGAAGACTTCAACCCGGTCATGAGCCCGGATGAGCGTCGCGCCTACACCGAAGCCGACCCGCCTCCGCCCGATATCGTGCCGCATATCGCAAACTTGCAGTGGGCCGAAGGATTGATCCTGGTCTATCCGACCTGGTGGTATTCGCAGCCGGCGATGCTGAAAGGCTGGATCGACAGAGTCTGGCGGCCGGGCGTGACTTTTACATTGCGAACCGCGACAGAGCCCATGCGCCCCGCCCTGACGAACGTCCGGCTCATCGGAGTCATCACGACGTTTGGCTCACCATGGTGGTTCTGGACTTTCCTGATGGGAGCGCCGGGCCGCAAGGTGATCCTGCGCGGCATGCGTTACTGCACGGCCCCGCGCACCCGGACTTTCTGGATGGGGCTTCATGAGATGGACAATCAGACCGACGAATCCCGCCGACGCTACCTGGATCGCGTCAAGGCGCGCATTTCGCGCATTCCTCCGTAACTGAACCGCAGGAAGGCTAGCCGATTTCCGACAGATGGATTAGTGTCCGGTCACGAGGGCACTTCATGAAGTATCTGCCACCCCTGAACTGCATCCGGTCGTTCGAGGCCTCGGCGCGGCATCTGAGCTTTACCCGCGCCGCCGAAGAGCTGCGCATGACCCAGGCGGCTGTCTCGGGCCATGTGCGCGCACTGGAGCAGTTCATCGGGCGTCCCCTATTCTTCCGGGCTCCACGCAGCCTGACGTTGACAGAAGTCGGGACAGCCTATTTGCCGGCGGTGCAACGGGCGCTATCTCAGCTCGATCAAGCGACCGGGCTGGTTCAGACCGTGCGGCACCGCAAGGAAGTGGTGATTGCCTGCCCTGCAAGTCTTGCCACAAACTGGCTTCCTCTGCGACTGAAGTTTTTCCGTGAACAGTATCCCGACGTTGAAATTACGGTACACGCAACGATCTGGGCCGAAACCCCCGATCATGTTGTCGATCTGCGCATTACACCGCGTCATGTCAGCCAGCCACTTGTCGGCCAAAGTCTGGGCGAGGAAAGGCTGGCCATGGTTTGTCGGCCAGACTTCCTCACTGGCCCCGACGCCATAACCACTCCCTCTGAGGTTCAACGCAAGGGGTTGATCCACATTATTGGCCGGCAAGAGTTCTGGGATGCCTTCGCTGGTTACCACGGTATCCTGGACATGCCCCTTGTTCAAGGGTTGACGGCTGACAGTTCCAACGTCGCACTGGAAATGGCAATCTTGGGTTTAGGCTGCGCCATCACCCTCGCCTCTCTAACAGACATTCATCTGAAGCGCGGCTCGCTCGTGGAACCTTTCCCGGCAAACATCTCAAGCGGCTGGGGGTTTGACCTCTGTCCCGGCGAGTTGCCACCGACGCGGGCCAGCGAGAAGCTCAAGTCCTTGCTG
This sequence comes from Aestuariivirga sp., assembly GCF_046093005.1. Lineage (GTDB taxonomy): Bacteria > Pseudomonadota > Alphaproteobacteria > Rhizobiales > Aestuariivirgaceae > Aestuariivirga. Next base: position 9,542 of record NZ_JBJTER010000088.1, on the reverse strand, counting down.
TTAAGTTCTGCCCGCGGATAGAAGAGCTGGCGTAGCCAGCCTGCGCCGAAGCCTTCCGCGAAAAAAGCGATCCCCACGCCACTGTTTTCCTTTTGCCAAACAGCTGCCGATTTAACCTATCTTGTCACCATCTCTCCGGAAGATTGTTCGTTCTTGGGGGATGCAATTGATGCTCAACGAGAAATCCGTTCGTTATGGCAAACACTGAAGAGCTCATTGCTGGGCTTAGCGGCAACCCACACGAGACGAATCCAAAGATCGTTGCCCAGCGCAGCCGCGATTTCTACTGGTATTCCCCTGTTCTGAAACGCCAGCGCGAAGGCGTGACCGGCGACATCGTCGTAAGCCCGCGCAGCGAGGACGAGGTCATCGCGGTTCTTGCGGTCTGCTTCAGGCTTGACATTCCGGTGACGCCGCGTGGCGGCGGAACGGGAAACTATGGCCAGGCCATGCCGCTCGCCGGGGGCGTCGTGCTCGACTTGCGCAACATGAATCGTATCATCGACATAAGGCCGGGATGCGTGTCGGTCGAAGCAGGCGCTGCACGGCATGCTCGCGGTCACCACGGGCTGGGACCACATGGGTGAGCCCGATGGCGTTCTGGCGCCCGGCGGACGCGCCTGCGGCATTCACGCCGGCGGGGAGGAGACCTCAGTCATGCTGGCGCTTCACCCGGAATTGGTGAGGATGGAACAGGCCCGCGATTTCATCTCGGCACAGCAGGCCTCCGAGCGTGACTTCCCCAGGCTGCGCGGCCACGGTCCCGTGCAGTTCGGGTGGAAGATGGCCGATCTCAACGGCGACGGCGCGGCAGGCAACGCGGCGGCAGGTAACGCCGAGAAGGGACATGCCATCATCGACCATCAGGCCTTGGGCTTCATCGACGTCCCGCGCGACGTGCATGCGTCCGATCTGAAGAGGCTGCGCAACACATGACCAGTGAAGGGAGAGGCGGCGGGCGGCGGGCCCGGGCTGGAAGAGCTTCGGGAGCCATTCCGCAACTTACCTGGAGCAGCGTCTCCAACGGCTACCGGCCGCTCGAGATCCTGAACGAGGAGCAGCTCGATGCGCTCCACCGCACCTCCATGCGCATCCTGTCGGAGCTTGGCATCAAGGTCATGAGCGAAAGGGCCATGGACCTGTTCGAGCAAGCCGGAGCAATCGTCGACCGCGACGAACGCCTCATCCGCGCCGACGAGAGCCTCATCCTGGCGGCGATCCGGTCGGCACCCCGCTCCTTCACCTTGACCAGCCGCAATCCAGCCCGGCGGCTGACGGTGGGCGGCAACAGCCTGACCTTCGGCCTCGTCGCCGGCCCGCCTAATGTCCATGACAGGATCAACGGGCGCAGGGCCGGAAACTTCGCCGACTACCAGAACTTCATCCGGCTGGCGCAACACTTCAACGCCATCCACATCATCGGCAACCAGGTGGTGGCGCCGGTGGAACTGCCCGCTAACAGCCGGCACCTCGACACCTACCGCGCCAACCTCACCCTCAGCGACCGATGCTTCCACTGCACCGCCATCGGCCGCGCCCGGGCTCTCGACGGCATCACCATGATGGCCATCGCGCGTGGGGCGTCCCTGGACGAGATACGCGCCGCGCCGGGCGTCATCACCATCATCTCGGTCAACTCGCCGCGCCTCCTCGACGACGCCATGACCGACGGACTCGCCGCGATGGCCGAGCATGGGCAGCCGGTGACCATCACGCCCTTCACACTCATGGGCGCCATGACCCCCGTGACGCTGGCGGCCGCACTGGCGCAGCAGAATGCCGAGGCCCTGTTCGGCGTGGCGCTGACGCAGCTGATCAATCCCGGAACACCGGTCATGTACGGCGGCTTCACCTCGAACGTCGACATGCGGTCAGGCGCGCCTGCCTTCGGCACGCCTGAGAACACCAAGGCCAACGTCATTGGCGGCCAGCTGGCCCGTCGATATGGCCTGCCCTACCGCAGTTCGAACTCGAACGCCTCCAATGCGGTCGATCTCCAGGCCACCTATGAAACCAGCATGGCGACCTGGGGGGCGGTGCTGGGGGGGGCCAACATGATCTACCACGCCGCGGGGTGGCTGGAGGGCGGACTGACCGCCTCCTACGAGAAGCTCATCCTCGATGTCGAGATCCTGCAGAACATGATCGAGTTCCTGAAACCGTTGCCCTTCAGCGAAGACGACCTGGGTTTCGAGGCGGTGAAGTCGGTTCCGGCGGGAGGGCACTTCTTCGGCGCCGCGCACACCATGTCGCGCTACGAGACGGCCTTCTACCGCCCCTTGCTCTCGGACTGGCAAAACTACGGGGCCTGGGAGGCCGCCGGCGCGCGCGATGCGCTGGACCGCGCCACCACGTTCTGGCAGCAGGCCCTCAAGGAGTACGAGGAACCGGCGCTCGATCCCGCAATCCGCGACGAACTCGACGCCTACGTCGCCCGCCGCCGCGAACAGATCGGCTCGGGAGAGCCGTAATGCGAACCCATGCGCAAGCCGTGGTCATCGGTGGCGGCGTCATCGGCTGCTCCATCCTCTGTCACCTGACAACACACGGCTGGGGTGATGTCGTATTGCTGGAACGCGATGAGCTGACGAACGGTTCGACGTGGCATGCGGCTGCCAATACTCATGGCCTGCACGACTCAACAAACGTCAGCCGGTTGCAACACTACACCATGGCGCTCTACAAGGAGCTCGAAGCGGAAACGGGGCAAGGCTGCGGTGTATTTCAGCCGGGCTCGCTGTATTTCGCCCAAACCGAAGCGCGCGAACACCAGCTCCGTTTTCGTGGGAGATGCTCCGAACTCTGTTGAAAGTGCCAAGGCTGGCGTTGCTGGTTGGAAGTTATGCGGCATCAACAAGACGTTCAACCGCCGGGATGGCGGATTGATCGTTATAATGGTTTTGAAGGGCCACCTTTGTAGATATGTACGGTCTTGCGAGACATCCTGTTTCATAGTCCCCCGTGAACAATCCGATTTCACGCGATTTGAAGCCTGACGGCAGCCTTTGACCGGGGCAGCATCAGACTGGCAATCGGGCACAGAAGAAGCCTCAGCCAATTGAGGAGGAGGCGGAAGTTGTAGCCGGCGGCGGCGAGGATGGCGTTGATGGCGTCGCCCTGTGGCCCTGCGAGTTAGTTGCGGTTCATGCGGTGGCCGTTCTTGATGTGGCCGATGACGGGCTCGACGGCGGCGCGGCGGCGCATCTCGCGTTTGATGGCGGGCGTCATGCGGCGCTTCTGGCCGGAGGTGAAGACCCTGAACCTGTGGGAGAGGGGCGCATTGTGGCCGCGGTAGCCGGCAAGTACGGGTTCTCCAGCCAGCGGGCGCAGAGCGCCTCGTCCGAGAGATTGTAAGTGTGCTTCAGGATCGCCATTCCCGCCATCAGGCGCGTGGGCAGCAAGGGCGGCATGCCCGGCCCGTCGCTGTAGACCTCGCCACAGCGGGCTTCGATGACCTGCCACGACACCGTCTTCGCCAGCCGCACCAGTTCGTGGTTCATGTTGATGATCTGGCCGAGGCGTGACCGGAACAGGTCCAACTCGCCCGTCTCGCGCCGCTCACGTGGCTTCATCACCGAATCCTCCGCCGTTCTCCCGGCGGCGTGACTCACGCCCGGCGGCCACAGGGAACCGCAAAATGAATTCGCAAGGAAACGATGGCCAACGGCCCGCTTTCCCGCAAAATCGAAAACTTCGAGCGACGCAATCAGAGTCCCAAATCAACGGCTTGGGAATTGTTCACGGGGGACGAACAAGCCGTGCGGCGTGCCGAGAGTGGATGACAGGCGGGTTCTGAATGGTATCTTCCATCATCTGCGGTCAGGTTAACCCTGGGCGGATTTGCCGGAGAGATATGGGCCCTACACAAAGGTCTATTACCGCTTCAAGCGCTGGAGGAAAGCGGGCGTCTGGGACAGGCTGATGGACGCCATCATCGCTGCCTATGAGGCCAGAGGCGAGACACTGCAGATGATCGACTCGACCAGCGTCAGGGTTCACCAGCAGGCTGCATCTGCGGGTGAACGAACATGGCCTGCCGTTGCAAATCAAACCTTCTCCCGGCCAGGCACATGATGCACCGATGGCGGAACTCCTCCTTCAGGACCTGCCCAAGGGCGCCAGCCTTCTCGCCGACAGGGGATATGACGCTGACTGGATCAGAGAGATGATCGAGGAACAGGACTGCACCCCGGTCATTCCGCCGAAATCCAACCGGATCAATGAAATTCCATTTTCAAGACGCAAGTACAAGAAGCGTAATCCCGTCGAACGCTGTATCAACAAGCTTAAGCAGTTCCGCCACATCGCCACGCGCTATGACCGCAAGACCTCGGCCTACCTCGCTTTCGCAAAACTCGCCGCCGTGCGATTGTGGCTGAGGTTTTATGAGTCTGCAGCCTAGCTATCGGCGCAGATTCACTCCGGCGTTGACACTGCCATCCTTCCGATGACATCCTGAATGACATGAGTCCTGTCATTGCCATCAATGCCGCAACGGACCCGGTCTGACATGGCGGACGAGATCATCAGGCTGAAGCCAGCGGCGGCGCGAAAGCTCATCTTCGCCGCCCTCACTGGTGCAGGCACCGCGCCCGGAAACGCCACCTATTTCACCGAGGCCATTCTCAATACGGAACTCTCAGGACTGGAAGGACACGGCTTCTACTGGCTCCAGTACTACTGCGCCCATGTGAAGAGCGGAAAAGTGAAGGGCAAGGCGAAGCCGAAGATCACGAAGCTGTCGCCGTGCGCCTTCCGCGCCGACCCCATGGGCGGCTTCGCGCACCCCGCCATCGAGAAGGGCTTCGAAAAGCTCATCCCGGCCGCGAAAAAGTACGGCATCGCCGGGCTGGCGGTCCACAATTCTTACAACTCGGCAACGCTCGGCTTCCACACTGGCTATCTGGCGAAGCGCGGCCTCCTGGCCTTCGGCTTTACCAATGCAACACCCGCCATGGCGCCGGTGGGCGGCAGGACCAAGATCATCGGCACCAATCCGCTGTCCTTCGCCGTGCCGGGAAAGCCTGGCAAGCTCGCCTTCCTCATCGACCAATCATCAACCACCGTCACCTGGACCGCCGTGAAGCGCGCGGCGGAAGACGGCCGCGAGATCCCATTGGGCTGGGCGCTCGACCCGCAAGGAAAGCCAACGACCGACCCGGCGCAAGGCCTCGAAGGCTCCATGGCGCCTGCCGGGGTAACGCGCGGCTTCGGACAAGGCCTCATCGTCGAGGTGATGTGCGCAGCACTCACCGGCTCGTTCCTCGGCACCCAGATGGGCTCCTTCATGGAGGATGACGGCAAGTATATCGGCTGCGGCCAGTTCTTCATCGCCATCGAGCCCACGCTCTTCGCGGGCGGCGCCTTCGCCAGGCAGGTGACGGCGCTGGCCAAGTCGATCACGTCGCAGGAGGGCGCCCGTCTTCCCAATTCCCGCCGCGAGGCGAACATCAAACGGCTGTCGAAGGAAGGCCTCTCGATCAACAGGGCCTTGCTCGAAAAACTCCAGAGCTTCGCCCGCTGAACCCATGCGCCCTGCCGCCCACCGCCGCCGACGTGCTGCAGATATCGTGCAGAAGCCTTGGGTGCAGTTGGAGAACCCTCTGCCATATCTCACGCTCATCTCGGACGACGAGGTCGAGGCGATCCACCGCGCGGCGCTGAAGCTGCTCGAAACCGTGGGCGTACGCTGCATGGTGAAGGAGGCGCGTGACATCTTCGCCAGGGCCGGTGCCCTGATCGATAAGTCCGACAATCGCGTGCGGCTGGGCGCGGAGATTGTCGAAGCGGCACTGAAGACCACACCCTCCGAAATCACCCTCACGCCCCGCAATCCGGCGCGCGCCGTGAAGCTTGGGCACCGGTACTTGACCACCGCCGCCGTGCTGGGTCCGCCCAACTGCACCGATCTCGTCCGGGGCCGCCGCACCGGTACGCGCGCCGACTTGTCCGAGCTTCTAAAGCTCACCCAGCACTTCAACGCTGTGCAAATGAACGGCTGGCCGGTGGAGCCGCTCGATGTCGAAGTGCGCTTCCGTCACCTCGAGGCGGCGCGCGCCATGCTGACGCTGACCGACAAGGTGCCTTACGTCTTCTGCCAGAGCCGCCAGCGCATCGAGGACGTACTGACCATGTGCGCCATCGCGCGCGGCGAGACGCTGGAGCAGTTCGGTCAGAGACCCGGCGTCTTCTCGATCATCAACACCAACACGCCGCTGCAATATGACGTGCCGATGACCATCGGCGTCATGGATATGGCGCGCCACGGCCAGCCGACGCTTCTGACGCCCTTCATCATGGCCGGCGCATCAACGCCCGCGACCATCGCATCCGCCATGGCGCTCAACACCGCGGAAGTGCTATTTGGCCTTACGCTCGCCCAACTCGTGCGACCCGGAGCACCTGTGCTCTACGGCTGCGCCTGCCTGCCCGTCGACATGCGTACCGGCGCTCCGGCCTATGGACTTGCCGACATGCAGCGCTGCACCATCATCGGCGGACAGATGGCGCGGCGATACAACATCCCTCTGCGCGTCTCCAACTTCAGTGCCGCCAACATTCCGGACTTCGCAAGTGGCTATGAATCCGCCAACGCCAGCTTCGCGGCGGTCGCGGCGGGCGTGAATCTCCTGATGCACGCGGCCGGCTGGGTCGAGGGCGGGCTTTGCACCTCCTATGAGAAATTCGTGCTCGATTGCGAGATCGTGCAGAGCCTGCAGCAGATGCTGGAGCCGGTGCGCGTCGACGGCGATACGCTGGCCCTCGACGAGATCGCCGAGGTCGGCCCCGGCGGCCATTTCTTCGGTACGCAGCGCACGCTCGACACGGTCGAAACCGCCTTCTACCGCCCACTCATCTCCTCCACCCAGAACTACGGCGCGTGGGTGGAGGCAGGCGGCAAGGACGCCGCGCAGCGTGCCACCGCCGTGTGGCAAGAGGCGCTCGCCGCATACGCAGAACCATCGCTCGATCCGCCCGTCGTGGAAGCGCTTCATGCCTTGGTGGCGAAGCGCCGCGAACAGGGTGGCGCCCCCATCGATTGAGGTCCCTTGATGTCGAATCACTTCCCCGCCCTCTTCCAGCCTCTGCAACTTCGCCACAAGACGCTGCGCAATCGCATCGTCTTCGGATCGCACACGGCGAACATGTCGGACATGGGCCTCCCCGGCGAGCGCCACCGCGGCTACTACGAGGAACGCGCACGCGGCGGTGCTGCAATGATTGTGGTGGAGCCCGTGCCCGTCCACCGCACGGCGGTGCTGACACGAGGCAACTTCAAACACTCGACCGACGAGATCATCCCGCATTTCCGCAAGATCACCGATGCCGTCCATTCCCACGGCGCGGTCATCTGCCACCAGCTCTATCACGTCGGCCAGCATGGCGACTTCGACAATTCCTACGAACCCTCATGGTCGCCCTCGGGCCTGCCGAGCTTCCACGACTCGGACGGCAGCCACGCGATGAGCGAAAACGAGATCGAGGAGATCATCGAGAGCTTCGTCGAGGCGGCGCGGCGCGCCAAGGAGTCGGGCTTCGACGGCATCGAGCTTTTCGCCGCCTATAACGCCATCATCGACCAGTTCTGGCTGCCCTTCAACAACCGCCGCGACGATAGATGGGGCGGATCCTTCGAGAACCGCATGCGGTTTTCGGGCACCATCATGGAGCGGATCCGCAAGATGGCGGGCGACGACTTCATCATCGGCCTCGCCGTCAACATGGACCCAGAGGTGAAGGTTTCGCAGTCGATCGAACAGCTGCAGGAGATCATCGCTTGGCACGACCAGCGCCAGCTGATGGACTACGTCACCTGTGGCACAGGCAGCTATTTCTCTTCCGGCGGTATCATCCCCAACGTCTTCTTCGCCGACAAGCTGGGCGCCCCCCATGCCGAGGCCCTGAAGCAGGTGGTGAAATTCGCCAAGGTGCAGTGCGAGGCGCATATCCGCACACCGGAGAACGCCAACTACGTTGTGGCCTCGAGCCAGGCCGACATGGTGTCGATCGTCCGTGGACAGATCGCCGATCCGCATCTCGCCAACAAGGCCGCGGAAGGCCGGTCCGAGGACGTGCGCCCCTGCCTCTCGTGTAACCAGATGTGCTGGGGCCGGCGTTACCGCGACTACTGGATCTCTTGCCTCATCAACCCGAGCGTCGGACGCGAATTTGAATGGGGCGGCGACCGCTTCATTGCTGCCGGGAAGCCGAGGAAGGTTCTCGTCATCGGCGGCGGTGTCGCGGGCCTCGAAGCCGCACGCGTTGCGGCGGAGCGCGGCCACGGGGTGACGCTTGCCGAAGCCTCCGACAGGCTGGGCGGTCAGTTCCGGCTCGCGGGTCTGACGCCGCGCCGCCAACAGATCATCGACTACATCGACTGGCTGGAGCGCCAGTTGACGAAGCTTCAGGTGAAGGTGCTGCTCAACACGCCCCTCGATGCTGAAGAAGCCAAAGCCATGGGTGCGGACGAGATCGTCGTGGCGACCGGTTCGATGCCGGACGGCAAGGGCTTCCAGCGCGCCATGCCGGAACACGACGCGCTCCCCGGCGTGGAGCTCGGGAGTGTCGCGACCGCCGAGGACGTGATGGCCCGCATCGCGCGGCCCGGCAAGCGCGTGATCGTGCTCGACGAGACCGCCAACTGGAAGGGCGGAGGCACGGCGCTCACCCTCGCCGAGGCGGGCCATGAGGTGACCATCGTCACCGGAGCCTCCGCCGTGATGGCGGAGATGGCGCGCACCAATGCCGATGTGCAATTGCGTTCGCGGCTCCGCGAATTGGGCGTACGCATGATCTCAGAAGCCGTATTGCGCGAATGGCATGGCGATGGCGCGACGGTTCAGGTCTTCGGCGGAAAGCCCGAGCGCATTGCCGCCGACACGCTGGTCATCGCCGCGACGAACGTGTCCGAGCGCACGCTGGGCCGCGAGCTGGGCGCAAGGACGATCGGCGACGCCACCGCCGCCCGCAACGCCGCGATGGCGATCTACGAAGGACGGAAACTGGGAATGGGTTTGTAGTTCTGAACGTCTCGATGGTGCGCCTTCCCCGGTGCGCAGCATGGGAAAGGGCAGATTTCCATCACACCGGAAACAGCCGCTCCAGGAACCCCATGAACCATTGACGCTGGCCGGCATCATGCTCCACCATCAGCCGGTCCTGTTCCTCGCGGGTCTGCACGCCCGACTTGCCGTGGCGCGACCAGGCGGCCTCCTGCCAGCGGCGGAAGCCTTCAGGCGTCACTTGTCCCTACCGCGAATCAAATCCGGAGGTATTGGTGATAGAGTCTGCCAAGCAGTGGAATGGGTTGGATGCGCCAAATTGAGCTGAGATGGTATTCACCTGACAGTCTGGCCGGCTGGTAGGGCGCGCGGACCGGTGTGGCCATGCCGCTCCGATGCGGGTTTAGGATGGAGTTGCGACTTCAACCCTGAACCTCGACGGAGAACAACATGACCACGGACCAGAAGATAGCACGCCGGAAGCTTTCCTTGCTCGAGCTTGCTTCAGAACTCTCGAATGTTTCCAAGGCCTGCAAGCTG